>CP034928.1:680662-1020993 GCA_004102645.1 Candidatus Bipolaricaulis sibiricus
TGGACAACGTGGTGTACCGTGCAGGATTCGCTCACTCACGCAACCAGGCACGTCAGATCGTCGGTCACGGGCACATCCTCGTCAACGGGCGGCCGGCCAACATCGCTTCTCACCTGTTGAGCGAGGGGGACATTGTCGAGGTCAAGCCGCAGTCGCGGGACAAGCTTCGCCCCCAGATCAAGGAGGCGGCGGAGCGCCGGCCTGTTCCAAGTTGGGTAACACGGGATCTTGAGGGGCTGCGGATCCAAGTGGCCGCGGAGCCGAATGTGGAGGAGATCGAGCAGTCCGTCAAGATGAACCTGATCGTGGAGTTCTACTCGAGGTAAGATGGCGTCCTTTGTGTATCCTGAATCGGCAACATGGGCCGAGCCGACCGACTCCCGCTACGGGCGTTTGGTCGTGGCGCCGTTGGAGCGTGGATACGCGACCACGCTGGGCAACGCCCTGCGCAGGGTGCTCCTGTCGGCAGTTCCTGGAGCCGCGGTGGTTCGGGTGTTGTTCCCTGGCCACTTCCACGAGTACGACACGATCAGCGGTGTCCGGGAGGACGTTCTGCACATCATCCTCAACCTGAAGGGGCTCGCGATCCGGTGTCGGGATGAAGCACTCCACCGGCTGTACGTGAACGCGACGGGTCCCGGTGAGGTGACGGCTGGCGACATCGAGACCCCGGCGGGGGTCGAGATCACGAACCCCGAGCACGTGATCGCCACGCTGGAGAAGAAGGGCAAGCTCGAGCTGGAGATGGAGGTCGAGGTCGGGCGGGGGTTCCGGACGGCGGAGGAGAACAAGCGCGACGACGCGCCGCTGTCGCTCATCCCCGTGGATGCAGACTTCTCACCGATCGAGCGGGTGAACTTCACCGTCGAGGCAACCCGGGTGGGGGGGAAGTCCGGCTTCGAGCGGCTGCTCCTTGACGTGTGGACGAACGGGGCCATCACCCCGGTCGAAGCTGTAGGGCACGCAGTTCAAGTGCTGCGCGAGCACTTGGCGCTCCTCGAAGGGGTGCGCGGAGAACGGGTGGGGCGGGTGGAGCAGCCCGAGGTCGCCGAGGAGCTGCTGCAGCCGTTGAGCGAACTGGGGTTCGAGGTCCGAGCCTGCAACCTGCTCCGGGAGGAAGGTGTCATTACCCTGAACGATCTCTTGTCGCGGACCCGCGAAGAGGTCTCTGACATCCACGGCTTCGGGGAGAAGACGCTGGCCCGGCTCGAAGAGCGCCTCAGCGAACTTGGCCACAGGCTGCACTCAGAAAAGGAGGACTAGATGCGCCATCGCTGCAAGGTACCCAAGCTCAGTATGACGAGTGATCGCCGGCGGGCAGTGCTGGCTGGGCAAGCGAAGGATCTCATTCTGTACGGCAAGGTGGACACGACCCCCGCGCGGGCGAAGGCGACGCAGGCGTTGGCCGAGCGACTCGTGACGTGGGCGCGCAAGGGTGACCAGGCGGCGCAACGCCGTGCGTTCTCGGTCCTTCAGAGCAAGGAAGCGACGGAAAAGCTCTTTGTCGAGCTTGGTCCTCGCTATCGCGACCGCGACGGGGGGTACACCCGGGTCCTCAAGCTCGGGCCGCGGCGGGGAGACGGGGCGGAGATGGCCCGCCTCACCTGGACCTAGCATGCCGGGTCGGCCCGTGGTTCCTGCAGGAACGGCTGTTGCGGGTCCATACTCCCCCGCGGTTCAGGCCGGGGGGTTTCTGTTTGTCTCCGGGCAGTTGCCCGTTACGGCAGGCGGAGCGCTGCTGACGGGATCCATTGCCGATCAGACCCGGCAGTGCCTGGAGAACGTAGGGCGCATCGTGCAATCCGCCGGCGGCACAGTGCGGGATCTTGTGAAGGTGACGATCTTCCTCGCTGACATGGACGACTTCGCGGCGGTCAACACCGCGTACGCGGCGTTCTTGGGCGCGGAGCTTCCGGCCCGGTCCTGCGTCGAGGTGAGTCGCCTCCCCAAGGACGCGCGGATCGAGATCGAGGCCATCGCCTACCTCGGCTCATAGGGATCTGCTCGCCGATCCATCCCCACCCGAACGCAATCGGGGCCAGGGGCAGCCGTGTGCCGACGAGGGGCCCCAGCCGCCGGGCGACCTTTCCCTGAACCGAAACCTGATCCCAGCCCCGACGAGCTATCCAGCTGTGGGGTACAGCTGTCCTGCTGCGTGGCGCCTGCGCAGCGCGGCGAGCATCTCCGGCACCATCTCTGCGAGGCCGTAGCGAGGCGTCCAGCCCCAGTCGGCGCGAGCCGCCGAGTCGTCGATCGAGCGGGGCCAGGTGTCAGCGATTGCTTGGCGGAAGTCCGGCGCGTACTCGACGCGGAATCCGGGCACGTGCCGGCGGATCTCCGTGGCGAGCTCGCCGGCGGTGAAACTCATCGCGGTGATGTTGTAGGTTCGGTAGCGAAGCCTCGCACACGGCGCCTCCATCAGCTCGATCGCCGACCGCAGGCAGTCCGGCATGTACATCATCGGGAGGGTCGTGTCGTCGCGGACGAAACACGTATAGGGTTTTCCTTCCACTGCGTAGTAGAACATCTCCACCGCGTAGTCCGTTGTCCCGCCTCCGGGCGGGGTTTCGCTCGAGATGATTCCGGGGTAGCGCAGCCCGCGGATGTCCAGGCCGTAGCGATGGGCGTAGTAGTCAGCGAGGAGCTCTCCGGTGACCTTCGTCACGCCGTACATCGTCGTCGGGGATAGGACCGTGTCCTGGGGGGTGCGGTCGCGGGGAGTGCGGGAACCGAACACCGCGATCGAGCTCGGGTGGAAGATCTGGGCGATCCCGACCTCGCGCGCGAGCTCGAGGAGGTTGTACAGCCCGTTCACGTTGACCTCCCACGCCCGCTGGGGGTTCTGCTCGCCGGTGGCGG
Source organism: Candidatus Bipolaricaulis sibiricus (assembly GCA_004102645.1). Taxonomy (GTDB): domain Bacteria; phylum Bipolaricaulota; class Bipolaricaulia; order Bipolaricaulales; family Bipolaricaulaceae; genus Bipolaricaulis; species Bipolaricaulis sibiricus. The sequence continues at coordinate 683,522 of CP034928.1, forward strand.
ACAGGACCGCGGCGAGGTGGTACACGGTCTCGATCTTGTGTTCGCGGATGACCCGTACCAACGCGTCGCGGTTCGTGACGTCAAGGGACACGAACGGGCCCGACTCCGCGAGGTCGGTCGATGCCGGCTTGCGGTGCCCCGCCGCTACAACCTGATGACCTCCGTAGCGTCTACGTAGTTCCAGTGTGAGCTCTGACCCGATCTGCCCCGTGGCCCCTGTGACGAGAATGCGCATCTGCCCCTCCCTGTGATGTGTGCGAAGATCCGATGGGGATTCTACCCGCCTGTGTTTGATCGGGCGAGGCGGGCCCGGTAAGCTGCCCGCGAGGAGGAGAGATGGGAAAGTACGACTTCATCACCGCCGAGCTCGCCGAGCTCAAGGCGCAGGGCCTCTACAACACGATCCGCACGATCGGGAGTTCCGTCGGCGCGTGGACCGTGGTGGACGGGAAGCGGGTCCTCAACATGTGCTCGAACAACTATCTCGGGTTCGCGAACGAGCCGCGGATGCGCGAGGCCGCCAAGGAGGCCATCGACCGCTACGGGGTCGGGCCGGCGGCGGTGCGGTCCATCGCGGGGACGATGGCCCTTCACGTCGAGTTCGAGCGAAAGCTAGCCCAGTTCAAGGGCGTCGAGGCGGCGCTCTCTCTCCAGTCGGGGTTCTGCGCGAACCTCGCCGCGATCCCGGCCTTGGTGGGCGCCGGCCACGCCCTGTTCACCGACGAGCTCAACCACGCCTCGATCATCGACGGCTGCCGGCTGACAAAGGCCGACCGCGTGATCTACCCCCATCGGGACGTGGACGCCCTGCGCAAGGCCCTCGCCGAGAAGAAGGACGTCCCGCGCAAGCTCATCGTGACCGACGGCGTGTTCTCGATGGACGGGGACCTCGCCCCGCTGCCGGCGATCGTCGAGGTCGCCGAAGAGTTCGGGGCGATGGTGATGGTCGACGACGCCCATGGGGAGGGCGTCGTGGGGGCCCACGGCCGGGGGATCGTCGACCACTTCAAGCTCCACGGCCGGGTGGATCTCGAGATGGGCACCCTCTCCAAGGCGTTCGGGGTCGTGGGCGGGTACCTCGCGGGGAAGGCGGAGGTCATCGAGTACCTTCGGCAGCGGGCCCGGCCGTTCCTGTTCTCGAGCGCGGTCACCCCCGCCGACGTCGCGGCGTGCATGGCGGCCGTGGACATTCTCCACGAGAGCGACGCCCCGGTGCGCAAGCTGTGGGACAACGCCCGCTACTTCAAGGCGAAGATGGTCGAGCTTGGGTTCGACGTCGGTGTCTCCGAGACCCCGATCACGCCGGTCATGCTCGGGGAGGCGACGACAGCGTGGCAGTTCTCGAAGGAACTCTTTGCTGAGGATGTATTCGCGCAGGCGATCGTGTTCCCCACCGTTCCGCGGGGCAAGGCACGGATTCGGGTGATGGTGTCCGCCGCGCACACGCGGGACGACCTCGACCTGGCGCTTGCCAAGTCTGCCAAGGTCGGCAGGAAGCTCGGGGTGATCTGACGACGTGAGCGTGCTGGAGCCGCTCGGGCGGATCCTGTTTGCCGCGGTCGTGGGCGGAACGATCGGACTCGAGCGCGAGCTTCGGGGCCGAGCGGCAGGGTTGCGGACGCACATCCTCGTCTGTGTGGGGGCCGCGGTGGTGATGGTGGTCGCAGCGGCCCTCGACCAGGTGGACGGTCCCGGTCGGGCGCTGGCTGGAATCGTCACTGGGGTGGGATTCCTCGGTGCGGGCGCGATCATCAAGACCCGGGACATCGTGCGCGGCGTGACGACGGCGGCCTGCATCTGGCTCGTCGCCGCCCTGGGCGCCGTGGCTGGTCAGGGTCTGTACGCCCTCGCCGCGGGGAGCGCGGCCATTGCCCTCCTCGTTCTGCTGGCGCTGAACCAGGTGGAGCGGTTGGTCCCTGCCCACTCCTACCACACCGTGATCGTCCGTGGAAGCGGAACAGCAGCGCAGCAGCTGGAGGCACTGTGCCGAGAGGTGTTCGCGCGGGAGGATCACCGCGTGCTGGCCCTCGATGTCGACCTCGAGCAGGGCGAAGACCGCCTCACGCTCACGTTCTACCTTCGGAGCCGCGGTGTCGTGCGGGCAGTGCCGGTCGCCGAGGCCCTCCTCGCCATCCCGGGCGTGTCCAGCGTTCGCTGGCGGTGACGGGACTGGCTAGAGGCCCAGCTCGGAGCGGGCGGCCTGCATCGCCGCGAGGACGACCCCGACGAACTCCTCCAGAGAGAGGCCGAGCCTTTGGCCGAGCGCGATCCCCTCGCGCGACGCCGAGCGGGCGAACCCCTTCTCCCGGTACCGGTTGAGCACGTTCTGGGGGGTGAGCCCGCCGATCCGGTCCGGGTGGACGAGCGCTGCGGCGACGACCAGCCCGGTGAGGGGATCCACCGCGGTGAGGGCGATCTCGAGGGGGACCCTGGGCTCCCGGTGGCCGGCGTGAGCGAGAATCGCGTCGAGGATCTCCTCGTCCGCGAACCCGCGGGACCGCAGGAGATCGACTGTCCGGTGGCCGTGGACGTCGGGTCGGTCCTTCGTTTCCTCGTAGTCGAGGTCGTGGACGAGGCCGGCCAGTCCCCACCGGTCGGGGTCCTCTCCGAACCGTTGGGCGAGCGCCCGCATCCCCGCCTCCACGGCGAGCATGTGCTTGACGAGGTTCTTCGTCTTGACCCTCTCCTCGACGAGGGCCAGGGCTTCCAGTCGGTTCATCGATCCTCCTTGCGCGGCGGCGATTGTACGCGCGCCGCCCCGTAGGGACAGTGGTCGAGGAGGGGGCAGTCCGGGCAGCGGGGGGCGCGGGGCCGGCACAGCTCCCGGCCGAGCCGGATGAGGTGGAGGTGGAGGTCGAGCTCCCGTCCAGGCGGGACGAGTGGGGCCAGCGCGTCGTGGGGGTCGGCCCGGCCGTCCCACAGCCCGAGGCGCCGCGTGACCCGCGCGATGTGCGTGTCGACGGGGAAGAACGGGCGGTTGAACCCGAACAGGAGCACAACGTACGCCGTCTTCTTCCCCACCCCCGGCAGGGAGAGAAGCCACTCCACGGCCGTCCTGTCGGAGAGGTTGCCGAGGAAGTCGAGAGATAGGGTGCCCCGCTCGTCCCTGATCCGGCGGAGCACGTCCTGGATGCGGGTCGCCCGCTGGCGGTGGAGCCCGGCCCCCCGGATCGCGTCCGCCACGGCCTCTGTTGGCGCCTCGAGGACCACCTCCCACGCCGGGAATCGCGCGCGGAGCCGGGCGTAGGCCACGTCGCGGTTGCGGTCCGAGGTGTGCTGGGAAAGAATGGTCCGAACGAGAAGGTCCAGTGGCGGTTCCTGAGGGGTGAGGCGGGCTGGGCCGTAATGCGCGAGCAAGACCTCTGCCGCCTTGGATAGCCGATTCCTGGGAGGCACGAACCCGAAGGATAGACGGTGTGGCCGCCGCTGCCAACAGGAGGAGAGGATGATCAAGGTCGAAGCCGAATCGGTGGTTGTCGTGCGGTGCCAGGATGGCGAGGGCCTCCCCGCGGTGCTCCTCGACCCCGCGTGGGGGTCGCTCGGGCTCGTGGCGGGGATTGGGATGCTGCGCGACCTCGTTCTGGGCTACTGGAACGGGATGCAGTACGTCGAGGAGCGGATTCCCGAGCCGGTGGAGCTCCTGTCGCTTCAGGGGAACCTTGGGGACGAGGCGGGGAAGCCGGTCCTTCACGCTCACGTGGTCGCCGGGCGGAAGGGCGGTGAGGCGATTGGGGGGCATCTCCTCTCGGCAACCGTCCACAACACGGCGGAGATCGTGTTCCTCCGGCTCCCCGGCGTTCGCCTGGTCCGCCGGCGCGACCCAGGCGGGCTGCTCGGCCTCTACCCTGAGGTCGTGAAGGGTTGACGGGGTCACGGCGCACCGCTACAACCGGACGGGCGAAGGTGGCGGAACTGGCAGACGCGCTGGCCTTAGGAGCCAGTGCCGCAAGGCGTGCGGGTTCGAGTCCCGCCCTTCGCACCACCTGGTCCGGTGGGGATTCGCCCGTATAATCGAAGGGTCAAGCGGGAATAGCTCAGTTGGTAGAGCGCCACCTTGCCAAGGTGGAGGTCGCGGGATCGAATCCCGTTTCCCGCTCCAAGCAGTGCCGAGGTGGCGAAACCGGCAGACGCAGGGGACTTAAAATCCCCGGAGCGAAGGCTCGTGCGGGTTCAACTCCCGCCCTCGGCACAAGCGGGGTGGAGCAATTAGGCAGCTCGCCGGGCTCATAACCCGGAGGTTGCTGGTTCAAGTCCAGCCCCCGCAACCAGAAGGGCGGTGGGCCGGTCTGCGGTTTCCGGTTCCAACCTGCGAACCGGAGGCAGGTGAACCGGCACCCGGTTTTTAGGCGGTGTAGCTCAACCGGCAAGAGCGCGCGGCCCATAACCGCGAGGTTCAGGGTTCGACTCCCTGCGCCGCCAGAGAGACGATCACCGGTTCGCTGGTTTCCGGTTCAGCGGCTGTGACGAACCCGGAACCGCCAACCGGCCAACGGTAGTTCCGGGGATGTAGCTCAGTTGGGAGAGCGCCGCGTTCGCAACGCGGAGGTCGGCGGTTCGACTCCGCTCATCTCCACCAGGCCTGCAAGTCTCTGAGTTCCGCGTCCAACGCACGGGCCAAGGCCTGGAGGTCCCGGTCCGTGTTGTACCCCTGGACGGACACGCGGAGGAGGGAGCGGCCATTCCAGGCGATCACCGGGACCTCGATCCGCCACCGATCGAACAGGCGCCGTTGGAGTGCCCGCCCGTCGCCGGGGGGTAGCGCAAACGCCCGCATCTGGAGCGGCCACGGTGTGGGCTCCCGTCCCACGGGTTGAAGGCCCAGCGCCTCGGCCTCCTCGCTGAACGCGTTGAGAAGCTCGCGACACAGGAATCGGATCACTTCCCAATCGTGCTCGTCCATGAACCGGATCGCCGCCGAGACGGCGAGGAACGGAGCGATGTCCCGCGTCCCCTGCCACTGGTGGTCGTCGAGGAACGGCGACGGCCCCGGCCCCTTGCTCCCCTCTCCTCCCCACGACACGACGAGCGGCTTCAGGAGGGGTTGCCGCTCCCGGCGGGCGTGGAGGAACCCCGCCCCCTTGGGGGCCATCATCCACTTGTGGCAGTTCCCGGCGTAGAAGTCCGCTCCCAGTTCCCGGAGGTCGAGGGGAATCTGACCCGGGGCGTGGGCTCCGTCGACCACGGTGAGGATGCCCTCCTCCCGTGCCCGGCGGACGAGCTCGGTGATGGGGAACAGAAGGGCGGTAGGGGACGTGATGTGGGACAGGGAGAGCACCCGCGTCCGTGGGGTTCGGCGCGCCCACACGGCTTCGACCACGTCGTCCCCCGACCGAACCGGAAGGTCGACCTCGGCCCGCACGTAGCGGGCTCCCCGCGCGGCGCAGACGAGCCGCCACATCCGATCGACGGCTCCGTACTCGTGGTTCGTGGACAGAATCTCATCACCCGGTGCCAGGGGGAGGGATTGCGCGACGACGTTCATCGCTGTCGTCGCGTTGGGGACGAACACGAGGTCGTCCGGATCGGCGGAGAGGAACGCCCCAAGGGCCTTCCGTGCCTCGGCGATCAGGGGCTCGAACCTCCGGTCGAGGAACTCGACGGGCTCCTCCTCGAGCTCCCGCTGCCAGCGACCGTAGGCCTCGAACACGGGCTGGGGACACGCCCCGAACGACCCGTGGTTGAGAAAGACGACGTCCCTTCGCAACAGGAACAGCTCCCGCAGGCTCTGGGGGGCAGACATCGGCTCAGTCCCCGATTCCCAGCCGGCGCAGGACCTCATCGGTGTGCTCGCCGAGCCGGGGGGGGGGAAGCGGGCTCGGGGGCCAAGCCCCGGACACCGGGCACCCCACGCTCGTGTACTTCCCTGCAGTGGGGTGCTCGACCTCGACGAGAAGCCGGCCCACGAGCCCTCGATCCCCGAACAGCTCCCGCAGAGTGTTCACCGGCCCGGCGGGGATGCCGGCCTCCTTGAGCCGGGCCGTCCACTCCGCCCGGGGGCGGGCCCCGAAGACCTCGGTCAAGATTGCGATCAGGGCCTCGCGGTGCTTCACGCGATCGGGATTCGTCGCGAACCGGGGGTCGGAGGCAAGGTTCGGCCGGCCCACGGCTTCGCACAGGGCCCGGAACTGGGCATCCGTGCCCACGGCGACCATCAGGAGCCCGTCCGCGGTCGGGAACGCCTGGTAGGGCACGATGTGGGGGTGGGCGGTGGCGAGGCGATGGGGTTCCTCCCCCGTAAGGAGAAACGCCTGGGACTGGTTCACGAGGGCCGCCGCCGAGCACTCGGCGAGCGTCGCCTCCACGGCCTGGCCCTCGCCCGTTCGCTCCCGGACGAAGAGCGCACCCAACGTCCCGGCGAGGGCTGCCCATGCGGTGAGGACATCGACGATCGCTACCCCGACCTTCACCGGCCGGTCGCCCTCGCCCGTGATCGCCATCAGCCCGCCCAGGGCCTGGATGAGGGCGTCGAACCCGGGTTCATCTCGGTACGGACCGGGCGGGAACCCGGCCACAGACGTGTACACGAGGCGCGGGTTCAGTTCCCTCAGGCGGTCGTAGCCGAGCTCGAGCTTGGCCGCGGTCTCGGGGAGGAAGTTGTGGACGAGAACATCGCTCTCCCGGACCAGGCGGTCGAGGACGCGGCGGTCGGCGGGGGACGCGAAGTCGAGGGCCATGCCGAGCTTTCCCCGGTTGACCGACAGGAAGTACGCGGACTCCCCGCCCACGAACGGCGGGCCCCAGCGCCGCGTCTCGTCCCCGTTCCCCGGCCGCTCGACCTTGATCACCTCTGCCCCCAGGTCGGCCATCCACATCGCGGCGAGTGGGCCGGCGAGGATGCGCGAGAGGTCGAGGACGCGGACCCCGCTAAGGGGCTTAGGAGAAGGCTGGCTCACGGTGTTCCTCCTTGAAGGGGATGCGAACCTCCCCATACTGGCCATCGTATCCGGGACGGATCGTGAGGTCCCCGGCCCGCACCTGGGCGATGGCCTGGGTGACGGCGGGCGATGTCGCCTCGGCGAGGTCGTCGAGCGGGAGGTCGAGGAGGATCGCCAGCTCGCTTCCGAAGCGCTCGACAAGCCGGTCGTACTCACCCCGGACCGCTTTTGACCCGGGCCCTGCGCCCAGAACCTGGCCCAGGACCTCCGCGAGCGGGACGAGGGATCGATGGGGGATCGCCCGTTCGGGGCCCATCCCCACAGGGCGATCGGCGAGGTCCTCCACGCGGTGGAGGACCCCCACCGTGACTGGCCGGCCGCAGACCGGGCACAGGCCGCGGCAGGCGGCGGTCTCCGCGGGGGAAAGGCCAACGCCACACGCTCGATGCCCGTCGTAGTAGTACTTGCCTTGCTGTGGGAAGACCTCGATCGTTCCCAGGAATCGGCGTGGGTCGCGGTCCCGCAGGGCGGCCACGAGCGCGGGGTAGGAGACCTCGGGGAGATCGAACACGCACGCCTCGCGGCCGAGGCGGGACGGGGAGTGGGCGTCGGAGAACGAGACGAGGGCCAGGGAGTCGAGCGCCGACACGCGCCGGTTCATCGGCGGATCGGAGGAGAGCCCGGTCTCGATCGCGAACACGTGCGGGGCGGCCTTCCCAAGAGCCTCCTCCAGCGACTGGAACCCTGACTGGGAACCGAAGACCGAGTACCAAGGGGTCCAGACGTGGGCCGGGATGACCGCAGCCTCGGGTGCGGCGCCGAGGACGGCCTCCACCAGGGCCTCGCCACGAATTCCGAGGATCGGCCGGCCATCCGCCTCGACGTTTCCGACTCGCCCCAGCTCGCGGCTGACCTTGTTCGCCGCCTGCGCGTCTGGGGCGAGGAGGAGGAAGTGGGCGCGCCGCGTCCGGCCGTCGTGGGACCAGATCGCGGCGACCTCAGCTGTGTACAGAAACCAGACCCCATCGTACGCATACAGCCCGCCGTCCACGGGGACGAGGCGCGCTGCAAGCTCCGCCGACCAGTCAGGATGCGTGAAGTCGCCCGTCCCGAGAAGGCGGACGCCCTTTCTCCTTGCCCCGTGGGCCATGCCCGGGAGGTCCATGTCCGGGCTCGTGGCCCGCGCGCAGCGGGAGTGGACGTGCAGGTCGGCCGTGAACTGCATCGGGCCGGTCCCCTACGGCCCCTTCGCCGCGGCGAGCAGGGCCTCGGCCTGATCGGTCTTCTCCCACGTGAGGTCCAGATCGAGCCGCCCGAAGTGGCCGTAGCAGGCCAGGGGCTCGTAGATCGGCCGTCGGAGGTCGAGGAGGTCGATGATCGCCGCCGGCCGGAAGTCGAACACCCGTCGCACCGCGCGGTCCAGGGCAGTCGGGGGCACCTGAGGGTCGCGTGCGGTGACGCTCAACGCCAGCGGATGAGCTCTTCCGATCGCGTAGGCGACCTGCACTTCGCACGCCGTGGCCAGTCCTGCGGCGACCACGTTCAGGGCTGCGTAGCGGGCCATGTACCAACCCGAGCGGTCGGCCTTCGTCGGGTCCTTGCCGGAGAAGGCTCCTCCACCGTGCGAGCCGTACCCGCCGTACGTGTCGACGATGATCTTCCGGCCCGTCATCCCCGTGTCCGAGGCCGGTCCACCGACGACGAACCGCCCGGACGTGTTCACGAGCACCTGGGTCCGCTCGTCCAGCCACCCGTCGAGCACGGGTTCGACGACGAGCCGACGCAGATCGGTTCTCATATCGTCGAGGGACGCCTCGGGCGCGTGTTGGGCGGCGAGGAGCACGGTGTGGGCGCGGATCGGGCGGTCGCCTTCGTACTCCACGGTGACCTGGGTCTTCCCGTCGGGGCGGAGGTAGAGGAGGGAGCCGTCCTTGCGAACCTCGGCCAGCTTTCGAGCGAGCTTGTGGGCCAGCGTGATCGGGAGGGGCATTCGCTCCGGAGTCTCCGTCGTGGCGTACCCGAACATGATCCCTTGGTCCCCCGCCCCGATCCGGTCGTAGGGGTCGTCTGCCTCGGTGCGCAGAACGGCGTGGGCGATGTCGGGAGACTGCTGGCGGAGCAGCGTGGCCACGGCGCACGAGTCGAACGCAAGGCCGTACTCGGGCTTGATGTACCCGACGTCGCGGACGACGCGCCGGGCGAGGGTCGCAGCGTCGATCTGGGCGGTCGAGGCGATCTCGCCGCCGATGACGACCAGGCTCCCCGTGATCAGCGTCTCGCACGCGACCCGGCCCTGGGGGTCTTGGGCGAGGACGGCGTCGAGCACGGCATCGGAGATGCGATCTGCCAACTTGTCGGGATGCCCCTCAGTGACCGACTCGGCGGTGATCAGCCTGTTCATGTCCATCCTGTCCTCCTGATCCGTAGCGTGCGCGATCAAGCGTACTCGGACGATCCGGGTCTGGCCAGGGTTGGTTCCCGGCGGGCGCGCCGCGGGTGAAGTAAACTCCCGAACCGGGTGTGCGACGCGCAATTCCCAGGAGGGACGATGGAACGGACGCTTGTGTTGTTCAAACCGGATGCGCTCCAGCGGCGGCTGGTCGGAAGGATCCTCGCCCGGATCGAGGCGAAGGGTCTGAAGATCGTGGGCATGAAGCTTCTCCAGGTCTCTCGCGATCTCGCCGAGCGCCACTACGCGGAACACGTGGGGAAGCCGTTCTACGAGGAGCTCGTCTCGTTCATCACCTCAGCCCCGGTGATCGCCCTCGTCGTCGAGGGCCCGCGGGCGATCGAGGCCGTCCGGGGGCTGATGGGCAAGACGAACCCGTTCGACGCCGCGCCGGGCACGATCCGCGGCGACTTCGGCCTTTCCGTGGGGATGAACCTCGTCCACGGCTCGGACTCCCCGACCTCGGCCGCGCGCGAGATCCCGCTCTTCTTCTCGTCCCACGAGATTCTCACCTACCCCATGGCCGATGCGGCCTGGCTCGGAGGCTAGGATGCTCCCGCCTCGCTACGACCCCACGGAGGTGGAGCCGCGGATCCTCACCCGGTGGGAGCAGGCCGACCTGTGGCGATGTGACCCGCGCAGCGGCAAGCCGCCCTACTCGATCGTGATTCCGCCCCCGAACATCACGGGGCGGCTTCACCTCGGCCACAACCTCGTCTACACGCTTCAGGACCTCCTCATCCGCTACAAGCGCATGGCGGGGTTCGAGGCGTGCTGGTTCCCTGGGACGGACCATGCGGGCATCGCGACCCAGAACGTGGTCGAGAAGGCCCTCGCCCGGGAGGGAACCACCCGGCAGGCCCTCGGTCGGGAGGGCTTCGAGCGGCGGGTCTGGGAGTGGAAGGAGCGCTACGGGAACGAGATCGTCGACCAGTTGAAGATTCTCGGGTGCTCGTGTGACTGGTCCCGACAGCGGTTCACCCTCGACGCGGGGCTGTCGCGGGCGGTGGTCCTGGCGTTCGTCCGCCTCCACGGGGAGGGCCTCATCTACCGTGGGGACTACATGATCCAGTGGTGCCCCCGCTGTGGGACGGCTCTCTCTGATATCGAGGTCGAGCACGCCGAGCTGGACGGGCACCTCTACCACATCCGCTACCCGCTCGAGGGCGGGGGCTACGTCACAGTGGCCACGACCCGGCCGGAGACGATGCTGGGCGACACGGGCGTCGCCGTGAACCCGCGAGACGAGCGATACTCCCATCTGATCGGCAAGACCGCGGTTCTGCCCCTCCTCGGGCGGAGGCTTCCCATCGTGGGGGCCGACGAGGTTGATCCGCAGTTCGGAACCGGTGTCCTCAAGATCACGCCCGGGCACGACCCCGTGGACCGAGAGATCGGGAAGCGCCACGGCCTTCCGGCGATCGACATCCTCAACCCCAACGGGACGATCAACGACCACGGTGGCCCGTTTGCTGGACTGGATCGGTTCGCGGCGCGGGAGGAGATCCTCCACAGGCTGAAGGCGGACGGGCTCTTGGAGAAGGCTGTTCCCTACCGCCACGCAGTTGGCCACTGCCAGCGCTGTCAGACGCGGGTTGAGCCCAAGATCTCCACCCAGTGGTTCGTTCGGATGAAGCCCCTCGCCGAGCCGGCGATCGATGCGGTGCGGGCGGGCCGGATCCGGTTCGTCCCCGAGCGTTGGGCGAAGGTGTACTTCGACTGGCTCGAGGGAATCCGCGACTGGTGCATCTCCCGTCAGCTGTGGTGGGGGCACCGAATCCCAGCCTGGTACGGCCCGGACGGGGAGGCGTTCATCGCCCGCGACGAGGCCGAGGCGCGGGTCCTGGCGAGCAGACACTACGGGCGTGCGGTTCCACTGCGCCAGGACGAGGACGTCCTCGACACGTGGTTCTCGTCGGCGTTGTGGCCGTTCTCGGTCATGGGCTGGCCGGAGGAGACGGTCGAACTCCGGACGTTCTACCCGACGTCGGTCCTCGTGACCGCGTTCGACATCCTGTTCTTCTGGGTCGCGCGAATGGTGATGATGGGCCTCCACTTCATGAACGAGGTCCCGTTCCGCGATGTGCTCATCACCCCGTTCATCGTCGACGAGCACGGTCAGAAGATGAGCCGCTCCCGGGGGAACATGATCGATGCGCTCGAGGTGAAGGAGACCCACGGGATGGACGCGCTGCGGTTCACGATGGCGGGGAGCTCGACGAAGGGCCGGGACATGAGCTTCTCGATGCGCCAGGTCGACGAGGCGCGCAACTTCCAGAACAAGCTGTGGAACATGGCACGGTTCATCCTGACGAACACGGAAGACCTCCCGCCCGAGGCGGTGCTCGACGGGCGGACCCTCGCTCCGGAGGATCGTTGGCTCCGCTCCCGGCTGAGCCGGGTCGTGGACAAGGTCCGGACCGAGCTCGACCGGTACAACTTCCACCTCGCCACCGACGCTCTGTACCACTTCGTCTGGCACGAGCTGTGCGACTGGTACGTCGAGCTCGCGAAGCTGCGGCTTCAGGGGGAGGACGCCGAGGCGCGGACGACCTGCCAGCTTGTCCTCCGTGAGGCCCTGGAGATCGTGGTGCGGCTGCTACACCCAATCATGCCGTTCCTCACCGAGGAGCTGTGGGGCCACATGGGCGGCACCGGAATGCTCGCCCGTGCGGACTTCCCGCGGTCCCGCCCAGAGTGGAACGACCCCGAGGCGGAACGCCAGCTCGACCGGTTGATGCAGCTCGTGCGCGAGGTCCGGGCGGTGCGCGCTGAGGTTGGGGTCCCCGCCGGAACGGAGGTCGATCTGGTTCTCGTGTCGGGGGCGGGCGCGGAGGACTTGGCTACCCTGTTCGCCCCGGCGGTTCGGCGACTGGCCCGCGCAGCGACGGTCCGCTACACGCCCGGTGCGCCGCCCCCGGCCGGCGCGGCCCGCGGCGTGGCCGGCGAGGTCGCGTTCTTCCTCCCGGTTGGCGACCTCGTTGACTGGGGAGCCGTTCGCGAGCGGGTACGGCGCGACCTGGAGAAGACGACGGCCGAGCTTGACAGGCTCGAGGGGCGGCTGGCGAACCCGCAGTTCCGGGGGAAGGCCGCTCCGGAGGTCGTGGCGAAGGCCGAGGCGGAGGCGGCGGAGCTACGGGCGCGGCGGGCCCGGCTCGAGCGGTACCTTGAGGACTGAGCGTGGGCCAGTTTGGCGTCCCCACGTCCTGCGCGGATGATGGAACGGCGATGGGAGGGTCTATGACGGTGGTTGACGAGCTGGCGAAGGTGCGGGTGCGGCCGCTGCCTCGCCACGTGGCCCTGATCATGGACGGGAACGGTCGGTGGGCCCAGGCGCGGGGACTCCCGCGGCTCGAGGGCCACCGCCAAGGGGTGAGGGCCGCTGAGCGGCTGGTGCGGTTCGTTGCTGCGGAGCGCCTCGTGCCCTGCTTGAGCCTGTTCGCGTTCTCCACCGAGAACTGGAACCGGCCGCGCGACGAGATCGAGAACCTGTTCGCCCTGCTTGAGCGTTTCGTTCACGAGCGGGAACGGGAGTTCGTCGAGCAAGGGGTGCGGCTGGAGGTCCTCGGTGCGACCGAAGCGCTCCCCCCCTCCCTGGCGCGGGCGATCCGGGACGTCGAGGAGCACACCCGCGAAGGGAAGGTCCTTCACCTGGTGGTGGGGATCAACTTTGGTGGACGGTGGAGTGTTGTCGAAGGTGCGCGGCGCGCGGCGGCGCTCGCCCGCGAGGGGAAGCTCGACCCGGGCGCGCTCGACGAGGCCTCGTTCGCGCGGCTCCTTCCCACCGCGGGGTTTGCAGACCCTGATCTCATCGTCCGGACCGGGGAGGAGAAGCGCATCTCCAACTTCTACCTCTGGGAGGCGGCCTACGCTGAGCTCTACTTCACCCCGACCCTGTGGCCGGACTTCGACGAGGTGGCGCTACTCGACGCGCTCCGCGACTACCAGGGCCGACGACGACGGTTCGGGAGGGTGGAGACGTGAGCTCGCTCGCCCGGCGCCTCCTCACGGCGGCGGTCGCCATCCCGCTTGTCCTCGTCCTGTTCTGGGTGTTCGACCGGTACCGGGTGGACTGGGGGGTGTGCCTGTTCCTGTCGGTGGTGACGATGAAGGCGGGGTGGGAGTACCTGCACCTCGTGGGAAAGCTTGGGATCCCTCTACCGCGGGAGCTGTTCATGTTCGCGATTCCCGCGTACCTGATGCTTCTCGTCCCGTGGGGGGGGCAGTACGCGTTCGTCCTCGCGGCAGGGGTGATCTACCTCATTGTGTTCTACAGCTTCTCCCGCCGGGGAGCGCGGGAGGGGTACTTCGCCTCGCTCGCGGGGACCTTCGGGTTCCTCTACCTTCCCGTCACGATCAGCTTCGTGTACCTCCTCCACAAGGCGGGGTTCCCGTACATCGCCCACTTCTTGCTCATCGTGTGGGGGTACGACTCCGGTGCGTACTTCGTGGGAAGCCTGATCGGTCGGCACCAACTCCTTCCCCGGATCTCGTTGGCCAAGACGTGGGAGGGGGTAGCGGGGGGGCTAGTCGTGGCCACGGTTGCGGCGGCGCTCCTTCCGGCGTTTCGGGATGACCTTCTCCGCTGGGCGCCCCACATCGTGACCCTCGGCGTGTCCGTGGGGGCGCTCTGCCAGCTGGGGGACCTGTTCGAGTCCCTCCTCAAGCGGGCAGCGGGGGTGAAGGACACGGGCCGGCTTCTCCCCGGGCACGGGGGGATGCTCGACCGGATCGACGGGCTGCTTGCGGCGGCGCCGTTCTACTTCTTCTACCTGCGGTACATTCTGAACCTGATCTAACCCTTGAGCTTCTCCTCCACAGAGCGAACCTTCGCCGTGAGGCGGCCCCCTGGGCCCTCGCGGTCGTCGATCTTGATGAGGGTCGACACGCGGCGGTTGTCGGCCCGCACCGCCATGTGGCAAGCACGGACCACGGACAGAACCTCATCCCATTCCCCCTCGACAACCGTCCCCATGGGGGTGAGGACGTGGGGAAGCCCGCTCGCCCGGACGATTCGCTCGCACCGTGCGACGTAGGCAGAAACGGACTCCCCGGCGCCGATCGGGGTGATCGAGAACTCGCAGACGATCATCCTGCCCCCCGCACCTGGACCCGGGCGAACTTGGCCGGGGCGACACCATGGCCGACCTGCATGACCTGGCTTGGCTCGCCCTTGCCGCAGTTCGGGACGCCCCACATGTGCCACTCTGCGGGGCCAGCGATTGCCACGCACGATCCCCAGAACTGGGGGGTGATCCCGGTGTAGAGCGGGTTCTTCAGGATGCGCGTCCGGCGTCCGTTCTCGATCTCCCAGGCGATCTCCGTCCCGAACTGGAAGTTCACCCGTCGGTCGTCGATCGACCACGACTTGTTCGTCGCGAACAGGATCCCGTGTTTCGTGTCCCGGACAAGGTCCTCGAGCGTCCCCTCGTTGGGGAGGAGGTTGATGTTCGTCATCCGCACGAGGGGGATCCGGGCCCAGCTCGATGCCCGGGCTGCCCCGCTGCTCCTCCGAATCCCGACGGCACGGGCTGTGTCCCGGGACGAGAGGTAACCCGTGAACAGACCGTTCTTCACGAGATCTACCCGCTGGGCAGGCACTCCTTCGTCGTCGTACCCGAACGTCCCGAGCCCACCGGGGACCGTGGCGTCGGCGACGATGTTCACGATTTCGGACCCGTAGCGGAACGTGCCCCTCTTGTCGGGGGTGAGGAAGCTCCCCCCCGCGTAGGACAGCTCGGTCCCCAGGACCCGGTCGAGCTCGGTGGGGTGGCCCACCGACTCGTGGACCTGCAGGGCCAGCTGCGACCCCTCGAGGAGGATGTCGAAGGTGCCCGTGGGGCAGACCGGGGCAGTGAGGAGCGCCACGGCCTCCTCACCGATCTGCGTGGCATGATCGAGGAGATGTAGCCCCTCGATGAACTCGTAGCCAGCGCTCGCGTAGTCCCCCCCGAACGAGCAGGGGTACGACCGGCGCTGGAACTCGCCTGCAGCTGCCGCGTACGCCTCGATGCCCGCTCCGCAGCTGGTCAACGTCTGGCGGATGAGACTCCCGGCGGTGCTCCCGAACACCTTGTCGACCCGCCACGAGGCGATCGCTCCCTTGGCCATCGCCACCCCGGGGACAGCGAGGATCCGGTCGGCGCAGGAGAAGAGAAGATCGAGTTTCTCCTCGAGCGAGACCGCGAACGGATCGCGCCCGACGGGGCTCACAAACGTGGCCTGGTGGGCGGGTTCAGGGGCGAGCTCGACCTTCTTTCGCTGTACGGTGGCCGTGGCCCGGGCGATGGCGAGCGCCGATCGGGCGGCGCGCGCGATGCCGGCCTTGGTCGTCTCCGCCGTCGCCGCGAAGCCCCACGCCCCATGCTGGAGGACCCGGATACCCACCCCGCGGGACTCGCGGCGCGCGAGGCCGTCCACCTCGCGGTTCTTGATGCTCACGTTCTCCTCGGTACGGAGCTCGGCCCTCACCTCGCCGTAGTCCACACCCAGTGCCTGAAGCGCGTTCAACCCTTCTGTGACCAGCTCTTCCATCGCGTTTCCCCCTTCCAGACCCAGCGCCCATCCTGCGGCGATCGTGCCATCCCTTCGTGAGACCACCGTTTCTGGGGTGCGCGTTCCTCCGCGATCTCCGCCCCCTGTGATGCGATGAGGTGGCGAGGATCGTCTTGCGGGGACGGTGTCAGGCCGCCTCGACCGCGGTGACCTCCGGCACTTCCTTCTTCAGCATCCGCTCGATCGTGTTCGCCAGGGTCATCGCGGCCATCGGGCAGCCATGGCACGCCCCGACGAGCCTCACCCGCACCACGCCATCCTCCGTGACCTCAACGAGCTCCACGTCGCCTCCGTCGGCCTGGAGGTACGTTCGGATTCCCTCCAAGGCGTCGCGTACCTTGTCTTCCATCGGATCAGCCTCCTTGTGCTTCGTCGTCAAGGATACCCGGTGGGGGCTGTCCTGTCGGCAGCGCTGTCCGTACACTCAGCTCAGGCCCTTGTGCGCAGGAAGGAGTGGGGGTGTACGTGGAGACCCGCGAGCTGGAGCGGTAGGTCGCGGAGAAGGTCTTGTCGGTGGTGGGGTGGCCGGCCCGGGGTCAGCTCGGTCGGACCCTCGTTCGGGTGATCGCTTGGCCCCCGCGTCGATCCGAGCAGTCTGCGGCAACGTGCGACCGGATCGCCTGCGCTGAGGGGTCGCTGCGGCGGTGGACCCTATCCCAGTTCGCATCCGGTCTGGAGGTGGAGGGAGAGGAGCACGTCCCACCTTCAGGACCAGTGCCCATCCTCTCCAGTCATCCAGGCTCGGTGGACGCGCTCGCGCTTGTCGCAGGCGTGGGACGGGATGGCCTGAACCGCCCGGCGTGGCCGATGCCGTTTCTCCTGAACCTGCCAAACGTCAGCCGTCACCTCATCTTCGCTGCAGACGAGAGGCGAGGGCGAGCTCCGGCGGTTCGTCAGGGGATTCAGCACCTTCCACGAGGGGGAGCGCTTCGCCTGTTCCCCGGTGGACGGCCCGAACAGGACCCGGCAACGATGGGCAGGGCATCGTCCGGACCCGAGCTGACGATCGGACATGCCTCAGGGCTTCGGCCTGACCTCACGGAAGGCTGCTCACGTCCCACAGCTTGACCCTGCTATCGGCCGATCCGGAGAGGATCCTGGAGCTGTCGGGGCTCCACGCCACTCCGTAGAACCACGCCCCCCTGCGAACGTGACCAGCGCGAGGTCAGCCTGGCTGCAGCAGGACTGCGCGGTCCCGCCGGTCACGGGAAGCATGGCCAACCCAATGGCCACGGCAAGCCTGGTCGCACAGTGATGCCCCATCGTATCCTCCTCGAGTCACTGGACACGGCTGCTGGGCCGGTTGCCCTGGGGTGGCCCCTCGATCGTACCACGGCGAGGATGCGTCTACTTGAGGGCTTCTTGGGCCGCGAATGTTCGGTGGGGGGACAGATCCTCCAGTATCGCGTGGTCCTCGGGGAGGAGCCCATCGGTGAGGAGCCGCCCCAGGAGCTCGCCCAGGCCGGGCCCGAGCATGACCCCCTGCCCACACATTCCGATCGCCACCGCGTACCCCTCGACCGAGCCCGACCAGCCCACCAGCGGCGATCCATCCGGGGTCATCGGGTAGAGACCCCGCCAGGTCCGCCGCACGCGGAGGTTCGCCAGCCGCGGCATGAGGTCGACCATCCGCCGCGCGACCATGGGGAGGAAGGCGCTCGTCTCCCGGCAGTCCTCGCCGACGATCGGCGGGTCGGGGGAAATGCAGAACGTGAGCTGGCCCGAGGCGAGCTGGTGGAAGTAGTAGTTGGCTGACCCCGGCGCAGGCCGGATGTCGACGATCATCGGGTCGAGGAAGTGGGCCACCGGCTCGGTGACCCCTGCCTCGTGGGAGTCGGGGACCACGGGGTGATCCTCCCCCACCATCCGCCCGACCTCCCGCGCCCACGCTCCGGCAGCGTTGAGGACGATCTCCGTTGGGTAGCGGCCGCGGTCGGTGACGACCGCACGCACCCGGTCCCCGCGGACCTCGATCCCGATCACCCGCTCCCGGAACCGAAACTCCGCCCCCGCCCGCCGGGCCTCGTCGTAGCAGGCGTGGAGGAGGAGGAGGGGCGAGAGGTGGCCGTCCCTGGGGGAGTAGGTTCCGCCAATGAGGCCGCGGGGGTTGAGGTCGGGGACGACCCGGATGAGCTCCGGAGCGGGGAGCCAGTCGATCTCAAGGCCATAGCGCTGCTGGACCACGAGGAGGTCCCGGAGGAGCCTCTCCTCGCGGGGGGTGTAGGCGACGAACACGTATCCCCCGCTCCGCCACTCGATGTCCTGCCCGCGGATCTGCCGCCACGTGGACACGATCTCGATCGAGCGCCGGCAGAGGCCGATCTTCGCTGGGTCGGAGTGGGTCGCCCGCACGCCGCCGATCGCGGCCTTGTTCGAGCCCTGGCCTACGCTCGGGCGGGCGTCGACGACGAGCACGTTCCGTCCGGCCTCGGCCACGGCGAGGGCAGCCGGGGTGCCCACGCTCCCCGCCCCGATGATCACCACGTCGTAGGACCGGCTAGCCGTCACGCGTCACCGCTCACCCGTCACGGGTATCCGCCACACCCGCGAACCGGCCCAGGGGGACCTCGACGAACAGGGGGCGGCCCACGTAGTCGGTCACCTCGTCGAGCGGGACGCCCTCGTCGCGGAACAGGCGCTTGAGGAGGGATCCGCACGTCTTTCCCCCACAGGCCCCCATGCCCGAGCGCGTGACGGCCTTGATCTCGTTCATGTCGCGAAACCCGGCACGGATGAGGGCCCGGATCTCCCCCACCGTCACGCGCTCGCAGCGGCAGAGGATCTGGTCGTCGTCCAGGCGTTCCACCGCCTCGGGGAGGGGAGCGGCTCGCCAAGCAGACCCGACGCGGATCCCGGCCACGTGGGGCGCGATCGAGGCGGGGACGGAGACCTTGACGAGGACGGTTCGGTCGTTGCGCTCGATGGTCCGGACCGAGCGGACCTCGGCCTCGCCGAGTTCCTCCCCTTCCTCGCCGACGAGGGTCACCTGGGTTCCGACCTGGATCGCGTTGCGGCCCAGCTCGTGGGGGAGGGTCACGACGGGGCGATCCCGGTCCTGCCGGTAGTCGACGAGGGTGATCGCGAGCCCCGGGCAGACAACCACGCACCGCTCGCACCCCAAGCACGGCTTTCCCTCGTCCGCCCGGAACTCGGGGATCCTCCGGATGTCCTGGGGATCGATCTCGAGCAAGCCCTGGGGACAGACGGAGGTGCACGGGTTGCACGGGATCTCCTCGTGGCAGTGCAGGACGGGAACAACCCCTTGCCGAATGGGGGCAGCGGTTCGCTCGATCCGCGCGCCTGGCCGCGACTTGAGGATCCCCGCCATCCGTTCCCACTCGGGGGGGATCTCGACATCGGCCGCTCCCAAGGCTTGGGCGATCCGGCGGCCGACGATCTTCCCGGAGAAGATCGCCGCCGAGGCCTCGGCGATCTCCTCGGCGTCGCCGGCGGCGAACGCCTTCATCCCGAACGCGCGGGCCTTGCGGTAGAACTCGTCCACCGGATCGAGCCCCACCGCAACGAGGACCGTGTCGCAGGGGAACGTCTTCTCTGTCCCGGGGACGGGCCGGAATCCATCGTCGACCCGGGCGATCGTCACCGACTCCACGCCCTGCTTTCCGTTGGCCGAGAGGATGGTGTGCGAGGTGTGGATGGGGACCCCGAGGCGGGCGAGCTTGTCCCGGTGGACCTTGTACCCTCCGCACTCTGGCATGGCCTCAACCAGACCCACGACCTCGATCCCCGCTTGAATCGCGTGGTACCCGGCGATGAGCCCGACGTTCCCGCCCCCAACGATGAACAGCCGGTCCGCGGCTCGGACGAGGTCGCGGTTCACCAGCGTCTGGAACGCCCCGGCTCCGTAGACGCCGGGAAGGGTGTTTCCCCGAAAGAGGAGGGACTTCTCCCGTGCGCCGGTGGCGACGAGGAGGACCTCGGGACGGACGAGCACGTACTCCTCCCCCTCCCGGAGCACGCCCACCCAGCCGTCGCTGTAGACGGCCAAGACGACCGAGTTCAGCCACACCTCGACCGACGGGTGGCCGCGGACTTCGTTCTCGAGCCGCGTCGCGATGTCGGTCCCTCGGGTGCCGGCGTACACGGCATCGGTTGAACCGAAGAACCGGTGCGTCTGGAGGACGAGCTTTCCGCCGAGGCGGCTCTTGTCGTCCACGAGAAGGGTTCGGATCCGACGCGCCCCGAGTTCGATCGACGCGGACAGGCCGGCCGGTCCGCCTCCGATCACGAGGACCGGCGCTGGGATTCGCTCGATGTCGTTCATCCGTGGGGCAGCGGAGACACGCGGAAGTTCAGGAAGGCCATCCGCCGGCTCAATCCGCATCCCTGGCTGAACCGGGGTCATGCATGCCTTGACCGGGACTCCGTCCGCAATCACCAGACACTGCGCACACTGGCCGTTCGCGCAGAAGATCCCTTGGGGCGCTCCGTCCTTCGGGTGATGGCCGAAGGTACGGATCCCGGCGGCGAACAGAGCGGCGGCGATCGTCTCCCCGCTGTAGGCAAGGAGCTCCCGTCCCTCAAACGTGAACCGCACGGGTTCGCCCCGTTGGACGCTGAGAATCGGATGGGCTTCGATCCTCATTGGAAGAACCCCAGAAAGACCCGGGCGCGACGAGCACCGGGCGAGGAGAGGTACGCAGGCCGCATCGGGCGGATTCTACCGGACGTGCATGCCACCTTCACACCGAAGCCTGCTCATCCTCCGAGGACCGATCGCACGGCGAGGAGCCACACGTTGAGGGTGACCACCGCCCCCAGCGAGGAGACAAGGATGAGGGGCGCGATCTTGTCTTGGTGGAACCGGTAGCGGTCGCTGAGGACGATCGTGTTCACCGCGATGGGCGTCCCGTTCATGATCACGAGCACGGCCCCCTCGAGAGGGGGGAGCCCCGCGACCTTGACGGCGAGCACGGTCAGCCCGGGAAGGACGATCAGCCTGCCCAACGCGAGCCCGAGCGCGGGGAGGAGCGCGCGGTAGTCGTGCCCGTAGAGGAACACCCCCAACGTGACGAGTGCCACAGGGGCTGCGGTGCGGCCCAGCATCGCCAGCGGCGCTTCGAGGACGGACGGGATAACGACTCGGCCGAGGGACAGCGCCACTCCGGCCAGGATCGACAGGATGAGCGGGTTCCGCGCCAGCCGGCTTGCGGTCCGGGCCGCCGCCGTCCCCGGCCGGAGGCCCGTGGTGGCGTGGGTCTCGAGGAGGACCAGGGCCAAGGCGACGGTGAACGGGGCAATCCCAGCCACGGCCAGCGATGCCAGGCGCACCGGCTCTCCGGGGCCGAGGGCGAACTCGGCGAATGGGATTCCGAAGAAGGCGAGGCTCCCGAACACCGTGGTCACCGCCAGGAGGTAGCGGAGGTCGCGGGGCAGCGGCCGGATCGCGAGGACGATCCCGCCCGCGGTGAGGACGGGCAGGACCCCTAGCGCGACGAACCGCAGGGTGTCGAGGGTCAGGGGGGTCTGGGCGAGGTCGACCAGGAACAGCGCGGGCAGCGCGAGCCAGTACACGTACCCGTTCAGGGCTCGTTCGTCTCCCGCGCGGAGCAGGCCAACCGCCCGGGCCAGGTACCCCACGCCCACGAGCACGACAATGGGCACGGTGGCCGCGATGGAGGAGGTCACGGTCCCTGTCGGATTGGGAGACGTCGCGAGACGGGCCCCGGTTCTGCACTTGCCGTGTCTGGACCCGCCGCGAAGGCGGAGAGCGGATAGGACCAGCGCCAGGGGAACGTTGGGGAGCGCACGCCGTGTCCTGATCGGCGCGGGCTGGGTGCCTCAGGGACTGGACCTCCGCGGCTCTCCCCCACGCCGCTACCCTCTGCGGCTGAGCTGCCAGAGGAGGGCCAGTCCGATGCCGATGAGGAGCAACGGGCCAAGGACGTCAAACCGGAGCCACCACGCCCACCATATCCCGAGGTTGCGGAGAAGGAGTGAGATCCCGAGGAAGATGAGGATCGCCGCGACGACGGCGGCAAGGCCGATGTCGCGCCGGCCGGCGGCGGTACGCACCTCTGCGCCCAGCTCGCGTGCTCGGTCCGCGATCTCCTCGGCGCCGGCCCGTACCGCGTCCCGTGGTGAGAGCCCGGGATCCCCCTCGGTGGGGATGATCAGCCACAAGAGCAGGTAGATGAGGATGCCCACGCCGCTGGCCAGGGCCAGGACGGCGAACACCACCCGAACGAGGGTCGCGTCCACGCCGAGGTGTTCGGCGATCCCTCCGCACACGCCACCCAGGAGCGCGTTTCGCCTGCTGCGGTAGAGCCGCTTCATCGAACCTCCTTGGATGGAAGTGTACCCCGCGGCGCCGCGGATCGCGTTGTGGGGGCAACCAGGGCTCGCTAGAATCGATTCCGACATGTGTCTGGCCGTGCCGACGAAGGTCTTGGCGCTGGAGCGGAACGTGGCTACCGTGGACGTCCAGAGCGTCCGGGCGCGCGTTCGGCTCGACGCCCTTGGGGAGGATGTGGCTGTCGGGGACTACCTTCTCGTCCACGCCGGGTTCGCGATCCGGCGCCTTGATCCCCAGGATGCCGCGGAGACCCTGGCCTTGTTCGCGGAGATGGCGGCGCTCGACGATGGCGCGCCTCGTGGGCCCACCGCCCCGTGACCGAGCTTTCGGAAGCCCACCCCTTCCAGCTCCGCGATCCTGCCCAGGCCCGCGCGCTCGCGGACCTGCTGCGTCGCCATGCCCCGCCTGCTCCGGTTCGGATCGTCCACGTCTGCGGGACGCACGAGATGGCGATCGCCCAACACGGCCTCCGCGCTCTCCTTCCCCGCAACGTAGAGGTTCTGGAAGGGCCGGGGTGCCCGGTGTGCGTGACCCCCACGGTGGACCTCGATCGTGCGGTCAAGCTTGCGTTGGGTGGAGCGATCCTGTGCACGTTTGGGGACATGACCCGGGTCCCGGGGACCCGGGTCACCCTTGCCGAGGCACGGGCCCAAGGCGCCGACGTGCGGGTCGTTCTGTCCGCTGCCGACGCGGTGGAGATCGCCCACAGCAACCCCGCCCGCGACGTGGTGTTCTTCGCGGTCGGTTTCGAGACAACGGCACCGGGCACGGCTGCGATCCTCCTCGAGTCCCCGCCGGACAACTTCTCCGTCCTTGCCTCGCACAAGCTCATTCCGCCCGCGCTGTCGGCGCTGATGGCCGGGCCCCGGAGCGGTATCGCGGCGTTCCTCGCGCCGGGCCACGTGTCGACCGTCATTGGTGCCCGGGCCTATCGCCCGGTGGCGGAGAGCTACCGGGTCCCGATCGTGGTTGCCGGGTTCGAACCGCTGGACATCCTCTACGCGGTCGCCCTTGCCCTGAAGCAACTGCGCGAGGGCCGGGCTGAGGTGGAGAACGCCTACCCCCGCGCCGTGGCCGAGGCGGGAAACCGCCGTGCCCAGGACCTCCTCGCCCAGGCGTTCGAGCCGTGCGACGCCGCATGGAGGGGGATCGGGACAATTCCCGGGTCCGGGCTGCGCATCCGCGACGAGCTCGCGCGGTGGGACGCGGCCCGCAAGCTTCCCGTTGCGGCCGAGGAAGGCGAAGAGAAGCCCGCAGGCTGTCTCTGTTCCGACGTCCTTCTTGCCCGAGCCGTGCCGGGTGACTGCCCGCTCTTCCGCAACAGCTGTACGCCTCTCTCTCCGGTCGGACCGTGCATGGTGGGGTCCGAGGGAGCGTGCAACGTGTGGTACCGGTACGGGGGGAGGCCGAACCTGTGAGCCGCTTGTCGGACGACCGGGTGACCACCCTCCACGGCGCGGGGGGGGAGCTGATGGAGCAGTTCCTCCGGGAGAGAGTTCTTCCCCGGTTTCGCCTCCGCAGGGCAGGCCCGATCGGGCTCGATGAGCTCGACGACGGGGCGGTGGTCGACCTGCCCCCGGGTCGGGTCGTGGTGACCACCGACACCCACGTCGTCAAGCCGTGGTTCTTCCCTGGTGGGGACATCGGAGCCCTTGCCGTGTGCGGGACCGCCAATGACCTGGCGGTGATGGGGGCGCGGCCGGTGGCCCTGACGATGGCCCTGCTGCTCGAGGAAGGGTTCCCCCTGGACGATCTCGAGGCGATCCTGTCCTCCGCCGCCGAGGAGCTGGCGCGGCTCGGGCTCCCCCTCGTGGCGGGGGACACGAAGGTCGTGGGCAAGGGCGAGCTCGACGGGATCGCGGTCAACACCACTGGAGTCGGTGTTGCCGAGCGGGTGGTGTCCGATGCTGGGCTCCGCCCCGGGGACGCAATCGTCGTGACCGGCACCGTAGGCGACCACGGGATGGCCCTCCTCGCCTCCCGGGAGGGGTTCCACCTCCAGACTGAACTTCGGAGCGACGTCGCCGCCGTGTGGCCGCTCCTCGCCCCGGCCCTCGCCGACGGCGGGATCACAGCGTTGAAAGACCCCACCCGCGGCGGGCTCGCCGCGGCCCTCAACGAGATGGCGCGCAAGGCGGGGGTCGGGATCGAGGTCCGCGAGGACGCGATTCCCGTGCGGCCCGAGTCGCGGGCCCTGTCCGACCTGCTTGGGATCAGCCCGCTCGAGGTGGCCTGCGAGGGACGGGCCGTGCTCGCCGTGGAGGCCGACCGCGCCGTCGCGCTCGTCGCACTTCTGCGAAAGCACCCGCTGGGGCGGAACGCGGCGGTGATCGGGACAGCCATCCCCGAGTACCCGGGGCGGGTCGTCCTCGACACAGGGGTCGGCGGCCGGCGGTTCCTCGAAATGCCCCTCGGCGACCCGGTGCCACGGATCTGTTGACGGGAAACCATGACCGGTTCAGCCCGCTGCGGTGGGGGCAGGTCGGTTGGGAAGAGGTCTCCTTGGCCCAAGGTGATCGATCTGTATAATGAACCGCACCCTCTGGTGGCGGGGCGATTTCGCGGAACTGAGAACGGCGATGTCGAGACGAAACCGTGATCTGGAGCATGTTCTTTGGTTTCTGCGCGCGATCAACCGCGGCGTGGATCTGCCAGAGCTCGCGCGGACGATCCTCGAGTACGCCCTGCAGTGCATCCCGCAAGCCCAGTCGGGGACGTTCCTTGTTCTCAACGATGAGGAAGGGGTGTTCGAGTACTGCGCGGCGGTGGGGTGGGACCTCGACCGCCTGGCGCGGATCAGAATCCCGCGGGAGGCCATCGTTCAGCGCCAGCTGGTGGCGGACCGGCCGGCCATCGTGCGCGATCCCCGCCGCCTGAACCGGGAGTCTCTCCCCCCCGACGTAGCCCGTGCCCTCGAGGAGTTCCCGGTTGCGGCGTTCATGACCTTCCCGATCTGCGCGGACGGCGAGGTGATCGCCTACTTCAACGTCGACAGCCGGGACGACCCCGATGCGTTCTCTCCTGCCGATCTGGAGAAGCTGGATGCTGTGTGGGAGGAGATCACGCTGGCTGTCCGCGCCGCCCGGAGCCACGAACAACTGGCGCAATCGGAGCGGTTGCTCCGGCTCCTGTTCGAGCGCCTTGCCGATGCGGTGTTCATCGTCGCGCTCGATGGGACGATCCTCGCGGCCAACCCCGCGGCGGAGAGGCAGACCGGGTACACGGGCCCGGAGCTGCTGCAGATGAACATCCGACGGGACCTCGCTGTAGGTGAGCCGCAGATCCCACACGCTGAGGTCAACGAGCGGTTGCTGCGAGGGGAGATCGTCACGCTTGAGGAGATGAGGCGCCGCAAGGACGGGAGCACGTTCTGGGTGGAATGCCACGGGGCGTTGTTCGAGTATCGGGGACAGCCCGCCGCCGTCTCGGTCAGTCGCGACATCAGCGATCGCAAGCGCCAGGAGAACGCCCAGGTTGCCCGCCTCACGGCGCTCGAGGCTCTTGTGCGTGCCGGTCCAGAGATCACCCGTTCTCACGATCCGCGGGAAGTCGTGGAACGGATCGTGGCTGTGGCCCGTGAGATCGCGGGGGCGGACCACGCCAACGTGCTCCTGTTTGCCGCGGGAGGCGAGGTCGCAGAGACATTCGACCCGTTCGGAGCTCCCCGGATCCCCGTGCACGTACGGAAGGATGGATTCTCGCATTGGATCCTGCAGACGGGTCAGTTCCTCGTGATCGACGATATTCACCCGAACGGGGAGACCGTGCCCGCGGTCGTCGGTGCGGGCCAACGAACCATCTCGGCGAGCAAGGTGCTCGTCCGGGAGGGGATCCGATCGCTGGCCGGCCTTCCCGTGATCGTGGGCGGGGAGCGGCGGGCGATTCTGTACGTGCATAGCCGCCGGCCTGGGGCGTTGGCGCCCGGTCTGCCGGCGCTTGCCCTTCTTGCTGCTCAGGCAGGAGTTGCGCTAGAGAACGCGCTCCTGTACAGAGATCTCAAGGACAGCGAGGCCCGGTACCGTGCCCTGTTCGAGGAATCTCCGCTCCCGCTGTGGATCGAGGACTTCTCCGCGGTGGAGCACAGGCTGGAGGCCCTCAGGGCCGACGGGGTGTCCGATCTCGCTGCGTTGTTGCAGGAGGACCCTCACCTGGCCCGGGAGCTCGTCGGCCTTGTGCGGGTCGTCGATGTCAACCGAGCCACCCTGGGCATGTACCGGGCTGAGGACGCGGAGCAACTCCGCCGCCGTCTCCCTGAACTCATCGCGGAGGAGAGCTCGTCCCTGTTCGTGGGAGAGGTCCTTGCGATGTGGGAACGAAGGACGGAGTTCCACGGGGACGGGATCAACGTGGCGGCGGACGGAGCGCGGCTCCACATCCACCTGGTGTGGCGGGTCTTGCCCGGACACGAGCGGACCTACGATCGGGTTCTTGTCACCACCCTTGACATCACGGCCCGGGTGGAGGCCGAGCGGGAGATCCTTCGGCGAGATGAGGTGCTGGGCGCGGTCGGTCTTGCCGCGGAGCGGTTCCTGCGGGGCGGAGAGATCGAGACGGATATCCCGGCCGTGCTCGCCCGGCTTGGGGAGGCGGCAGGCGCGAGCCGCGCCTACATCTTCGAGCGCCACGACGACGTGGAGGGGCTGCCACAGGTCAGCCAGCGGTTCGAGTGGGTTGCGCCGGGGATCGCACCCCAGATCGAGAGCCCCGTTCTCCAAAGTCTCCGGCTCGTCGAGGCAGGGTTCGCGCGGTGGGCCGAGGCCTTCTCCCGCGGGGAGGCAATCCATGGTCTGGTACGGGAGTTCCCGCCCGAGGAGCAGGCGGTTCTCGTGGCGCAGGGGATTCTCTCCCTCGTCGTGGTCCCGATCGTCGTGGCCAGGAGATGGTGGGGGTTCCTGGGGTTCGACGAGTGTTGTCGCGAATGCGTGTGGACGCAGTCCGAGGTCGAGGCCCTCCAAGCCGCGGCGCGAGCGCTCGGCGCGGCGATCGAGCGGGCAATGCTCGACAGGAACCTTCGCTCGCTGAACGCTGAGCTGGAAGGTCTGTACAAGCTGTCCATCGCCCTCGGCACTACCCTCGATCTCAGTGACCTGTTCGGGCATATCTACGATGAGGTGACGCGGCTTGTCCCATGCGACGCGTTCACCCTGGCCCTGGTCGACGCGCCGCGGGGGCAGTTTCGCCTTGCGTTCGCCGTGGAGGAGGGGGTGCGCCTTCCCGAGCTCGTGTTGCCCCTCGATCCCCAACGTAGCCTCACCGCGTGGATCGTCTCGACCAAGGAGCCCCTACTGGTCCGTGACTTCGAAGCGGAGAAGGACCGGTTGCCGGCGGTGGCCCAACAGGTCGGGAAGCTCGTACGCAGTTGGCTGGGCGTGCCTCTGCTGTTCCAGGACGAGGTCCTGGGCGTCCTGTCCGTGCAGAGCCTGTCGCCGGGTGTCTACGACGCCGACGATCTTCGGCTGCTGCGCACGGTGTCCGCCCCGGTGGCGACAGCGGTCCGCAACGCCCGCTCGTACATCCGACTGGCCGAGATGGAGCGCAGGCTGCGGGCGGTGGAGGACGCCGCGCGCTGGATGAAGCTGGCGCGTAACAAGCCTGAGCTGTACGACATCGTGCTTGAGCTGGCCGACTCGGTGCTCGGGTACAGGCCGTGCGCGATCCTCGAACCGCAGGACGAGCACCTGGTGGTGATTGCCGGACACGAGGAGCTGGCCTGGGCGCGCGGGCTGCGGGTGCCGATCGACGGCAACGGGATCACGGTCGCGGCGGCGCGGTCGCGCGAGGGGGTGTACGTCCCGGACGTGGCGACGGACGAGCGGTACGTCCACGGGAATTCGGGGACCCGGAGCGAACTGGCGATCCCCATTACCCACGGCGACCGGTTGCTGGGGGTGCTCGACGTGCAGGCGGACCGGGTCGACGCAATCCCCCCCGGGGATCGCGATCTGTTGGGGATCGTGGCCTCAGAGCTGGCGGTTGCGCTTGTGGGGCTGGAGCGGGTTGCGCGACTGGAGAGTCTGACCGAGAAGCTGGCCGGCCTCCACGAGGCGTCGCGGCAGCTGACGCGCTGCACGACCGAAGCGGACGTGTGCCGCGCCGCGGTCGAGGTGATGGCCGAGGTTCTGGGGTTCCAGCACGTGATCGTTGGCCTCGGTCGTGGGGACCTGCTGGTGCCGACAGCGTGGGTGGGATCGGTGCTGAGCCGACCGAAGACGTTCCGCAAGGGGGAGGGAGTCGCGGGGAAGACCTGGCTCACTGGGGAGTCTGCGTGGGGCAACCTCGACCACTTCCCCGAGGCCCGGCCCGTGGATCCCCGGATCGAGGCGTTCATCTCCGTTCCGATCGGGTCGATCGGCGTGATTCAGGTGGTCTCGCCCGTGCGCGACGCGTACACCGCCGAGGACGTGAGTCTGGTCGAGATCCTGGCGCGCCACATGTTCGAGGAGATCCGACGGGTTCAGCTGGAGAACGAGCTGCGGGAGCAGGCGACGCGCGATCCGCTGACCGGTCTCTACAACCGGCGGTTCCTGGCCGAGACTCTGGCCCGGGAGCTCGAGCGCGCTCGGCGGTACGGTCATCCGCTCACCCTGATCCTGGCGGACATCGACGACTTCAAGCGGGTGAACGACCGTTACGGCCACGTGGCGGGCGACGCGGCGCTCCGGTGTGTGGCCGATGTGCTCCAGACAAGCGTTCGGGCCGTGGATCTGGTGTTCCGGTACGGGGGCGAGGAGTTCGTGGTTGTCCTTCCCGAGACCGGGAGCGGCGGCGATGCGCTCCAGCGCCTGCAGGAGAAGATGGCCGCGGTGCCGGTCCCCGATGTGCCTGGTCTGACGCTGAGCGTCAGTCTGGGCCACGTGACGTGGGATCCGTCCGGGGACGCTGTGTCGACCCTGGAGGACCTCCTGCACCGGGCGGACGAGGTGCTGTACGCGATCAAGGGCCGCCGCGGCGGCCGCTAGGTCACTTGCGGGGCCGACGCCGTTCCCACTAAGATCCGGCAGTCATCCTGCGCCCGTAGCTCAGCTGGATAGAGCAGCGGTTTCCTAAACCGCAGGCCGGAGGTTCGAGTCCTCCCGGGCGTACCACCGCCGGGTCTGTCCCGGCCGGCGGCGCCACCCCGGGATCCCGGATCGCGCTCGTCGTCCCCTGTCCGTCGACCCGCGGTGCCTTGCATCCCGCTCTCTATAGACGTATAAAGCGCCCCATACCTGGCGCCCTGCGCCAGCTCCCATGTGGGCGATGCTTCCAGCGGTGTTGATGGGATGGTCCCTCGGGACGAACGACGCGGCGAACGTGTTCGGCCTTGCCGTCGGCGCGCGCGCGGTGCAGTACCGCACTGCCGTCCTGTTGACGAGCGCGTTTGTCCTGCTGGGGGCGTACTTCGGGGGAGCGCGGGGGATGGCCACCTATGGAGCGCTCACCGGGCACGATCTGGCGACGGCGTTCTGCGTCGCGTTGGCGGCAGGGGCAACCGTGACGCTGATGACCTTGTTCGGGCTCCCGGTGTCGGCGACGCAAGCTGCAGTGGGGGCGATGATCGGGGTCGCGCTGGCCGCCGGCCGAGCTGTGGAGTGGGGGGTGCTGGTGCGGATCGTCCTGTCCTGGATCACATCCCCGCTGGGGTGCCTTGTCCTCGCCTACCTCCTCCACCGCTTTCTGGGGCCGCCTCTCCAACGCCGGCTGGCCGGGATCACGGCCTACGACGCGTTCCTCCGGTGGGCGATCGTGGCCGTGGGAATCGGCGGCTCCTACGCCCTGGGAGCGAACAGCGTGGCCAACGTGACGGGCGTCTACGTGGGGGCAGGGCTTCTGTCCGTCCCAGCGGCGGCGCTGATCGGCGGGGGGAGCATTGCGCTGGGGGTCTTGACCTACGCCCGGAAGGTGATGGAGACGGTGGGGGAGCGGCTCGTGTACCTGGGGCTCCTCCCGGCCCTGTTCGCCGCGATTTCCCAGGCTGCGATCCTGCGCCTGTTCGCCTACGTCGGGGTTCCCGTGTCGACGTCCCAGGCCGTGGTGGGGGCGGTGGTCGGGATCGGGCTCGTGAAGGGCGTGTCGGCGGTCAACGCCCGGCAGCTGGGGGCGATCTTCGTGGGGTGGGCGCTGACCCCGCCCGTGGCCGGGGTGGTGGGGTTCGTCCTCTGGCTGGCGCTGGGTTCCGTCCTTCCCGCGTAGGGGACGGCGCGTTGCCCGATGCAGAAACCGCGGCTAGAATCCAACTCCCGGAGGGGTGGGTGAGCGGCCGAAGCCACTTGCCTGGAGAGCAAGTGCACCCCCAAAGGGTGCCGTGGGTTCAAATCCCACCCCCTCCGCCAGAAAGGCGGTTCGCGGTCACGGGTTCCAGGTTGGTCGGTTGACACAGGGGCGGCCGTAGCATAGGGAAGATCGAGCGGTTCGAGGACATCGAGGGTGGCCGGAAGCCCGGGCGTCGGCACGTGCCATCCACAGCCGGACAAGGACCTCTCCTCTAGCTACAGATCCCAGCCTTCGCGATCAGCAGCAACGTGCTGCTGTGTCCGTCATGGCCAACATCGCAGAGGGGTTCCAGCGAGGGTCGAGCCGGTAGTTCGTCCAGTATCTCCTTCAGGCACGAGGTTCTGCGGGCGAGGTCCGTCGCCTGCTCCATGCTGCTCGCGATGTCGGCCTTGTCGGGGAAGAGGAGTTCGAGCGCGCTACTGAGACTGAGCAGGCGAGGCTGGCTGCGCGTCTCCTGAGCGGGTTCGTGCGCTATCTCCGGCGAACCTCGACGTGAGGCCCGCCGCAGATCTGCCGGAACCGTTGACCTCCCAACCGAGAGCCTCTACACTGGTCACCGGCCCGTGCAGGTGGGGGGTTAGCGGTCCCCTGTATCCACAACCCGCTCTAGGTGGAGCTGATGGGCCTCCCGAGAGGAAGGGGAGACGGAAGCGGACGGGGACACCCGGGCGATGACGGTCGAGCCCCCTGCGACGCACACCGGTGAACCCCGC
This sequence comes from Candidatus Bipolaricaulis sibiricus, assembly GCA_004102645.1. Classification (GTDB taxonomy): domain Bacteria; phylum Bipolaricaulota; class Bipolaricaulia; order Bipolaricaulales; family Bipolaricaulaceae; genus Bipolaricaulis; species Bipolaricaulis sibiricus. The sequence continues at coordinate 714,680 of CP034928.1, forward strand.
TAGGCCCGGAAGGGAGCAACGGTAAGCTGGTCCCTGCGGGTGATAGGGGATCCCTTGGCCCGAGCTCGGCCCCCCGAAGCGCCCGGTGAACCGGCCCCGACGGAGGCCCGCACGGGCCGCTACTGCGGTTGCAGAGAGGCGGTTGGACGGTTCCAGGTTCCGATTTCGTGCTCATGCGTCTCCACCACACTTGACAAGGGATTGGGGGCCCGCTAGGATAAGAAGACAATATGATCCGATTATCAGGTGGTGGGCCGTGAGGTTCTCCCTGTCGAGCAAGTACGCGATCCTGACCCTCGTCCGCCTGGCGGCGGCCGGCGGTGGGCCGGTCACGGTGCGTGATCTCGCCGCGGATGGGTCGATTCCGGAGCCGTACCTGGCTAAGCTCGTGCCTCCTCTGGTGCGGGCCGAGATCCTCTCCTCCACGCGTGGCCGGGGAGGGGGGATCGCCCTCGCCCGCCCCGCCGACACCATCTCACTGGCGGAAATCATCCGCGTCACGGAGGGGAACGCTGCGCTTCAGGAGTGCCCGTTCGACCCGGACCCGTGTCCAGGCAAGGCGGACTGCCCGCTCTCTTCAGTGTGGGATCCCCTCCGAGAACGGGTCGTTCGCTTTCTCGAGCAGACCACGCTCGACTCTTTGGCGGCGCGGGTGAAGGCCAGCGCAGGAGACGCAAGCCCGCATCTCACCACCGAGACCGCTGAGGCGAAGGCCGTGACGGATGATGGGTGACGAGGTGAGGCTTGCACGGCTTGGGGTTCACGCGGGATGGACCAGGAGGCTACTGCTTCCGCCGGCGCCTCCGCGAACTCGGCGGTTGGGGGACCATCGACGTCCGAAATAGGAGGTTGGGATGAGCGAGATGATCGGCAACACCCGAAAGGAAGCGTTGAAGAAAATCCTGCGCCGGCTGCACGACGGAGAGAGCCCGCAGAAGCTCAAGGAGGCGTTCCGGGAGGCGGTGGGGAACGTCTCGCCCCAGGAGATCGCGGCGGTGGAGGAGGAGCTCGTCCGCGATGGGGTGCCCCGCGAGGAGCTGATGAAGCTCTGCGATCTCCACCTCGCCCTGTTCGAGGAGTCCCTCGCCGGGGCCGAGATCTCGACCCCTCCCTGGCACCCCCTGCACATTCTGATGGCCGAGCACCGCGAGATGCTGGCGGTGGCCAACCGGCTTGCCTCCCGGGCCCGAGAGGGCGTCCGCACCCCGGAGGACAGGCAGGAGGTCGAGGGCCTCGTCGGACACCTCGTGGGGTCCGAGAGCCACTACCTCCGGGAGGAGAACGTCTTGTTCCCCTACCTTGAACGGCACGGGATCATCGAACCGCCGAAGGTGATGTGGGCCGAGCACGACCGGATCCGCGAGCTGAAGAAGGCCGTGGTCAACGACGCACCGGCCGGGAAGGACCTCGCTGAGGGGGCGATCGCCTTGAGTGAGATGCTGGCGAGCCACTTCCTCAAGGAGAACCGGATTCTCTTCCCAAGCGGGCTGCGGGTCATCCCGGACGGCGCGTGGCCGGAGATCCGCCGCCAGTTCGATGAGATCGGCTACTGCTGCTTTACCCCGGCCGTGCCGCCCCCACCGGAAGGCGCGGCCGCTCCGGCTCGCGCTGCGGCGCCGGCGTCGGCCTCCGAGTTCCGGCTGCGGTTCCCGACCGGCGAGTTCACCCCCCAGGAGCTGGAGGCGGTGCTCAACGCCCTCCCCGTGGACATCACCTTCGTAGACAAGGACGATACGGTGCGCTACTTCAGCGCCTCCAAGGACCGGATCTTCGTCCGCACCGAGGCCGTGCTCGGCCGGAAGGTTCGTGACTGCCACCCCCCGAAGAGCGTGCACGTGGTGGAGAGGATCGTCAGCGATTTCAAGGCCGGCCGGCGCGACGTGGCCGAGTTCTGGATCCCGTTCCGGGAGAGGTTTGTCTACATCCGGTACTTCCCCGTGCGGGGCCGCGGCGGCGAGTACCTGGGCACGGTCGAGGTGACCCAGGACATCGGCCCGATCCAGAGGATCTCCGGAGAGCGTCGGCTTCTGGACGACTGACGCCCTCCCCCGCCCTACGGCCCTCCCGAGAAGGAAGCGGTCAAGCGGGCAGGGTATTCCCCCTGGATGGGGGAGGGTACGGAGCGGGCGACGAAAGGAGCGAAGATGGGCAGACGGGAAGAGTTCTTCACAGAGCGGGAGCGCCTCACCGCGCTTACCCTCCGGCGGGCGAACCTGGTCACAAAGCGGTTCTTCGCCCTCGACACTACGGCCTACGACGACGGGGCCCTCCCCCGGGTGACGAAGGAGCTCCTGGGCCTCGTGGCGTCCCTCGTCCTGCGCTGCGACGACTGCATCACGTACCACGTCGTCGGGGCGTGGGAGGCCGGAGCTACCGGAGATCAGCTGATGGAGGCGATGTCCGTCGCGTTGGTGGTGGGAGGATCGATCGTCATCCCCCACCTCCGCCGGGCGGCGGCGCTGGTGGACGAACTGGAGGGAGGCGATGCAGCGAGCGGTCATTGAGCTTAGGGAGGGGATTCACTGGGTGGGGGTCAAGGACTGGGGCCGACGGCTGTTCGACGGGCTGATCCCGCTCCCCCACGGGACGTCGTACAACGCCTACCTCGTGCGGGGACAGGAGAAGACGGCCCTTGTGGATACGGTCAACCCCGGGTTTGAGGGCGAGCTCATTGCCAAGATCCGGGCGGTCGCGGATCCGGCGGGGCTCGACTACGTGGTCATGAACCACGCCGAGCCCGACCACGCGGGGGCGATCCCCGTTCTCCTCGATCAGAGCCCACGGGCCCAACTCGTCCTCACCGCGAAGGGGGCGGAGATGGCCGACCGCTACTACCGCGTACCCGAGGACCGGATGCAGGTCGTGAAGGACGGGGACGCGCTCGACATCGGTGGGAAGACCCTCCGCTTCATCGACGCCCCGTTCCTCCACTGGCCGGAGACGATGTTCACGTACCTCGTCGAGGACGAGGTCTTGTTCCCGTGCGACTTCTTCGGCGCTCACACTGCGGCCGGGGTGGACGACGACGACGTGCCCGACCTCGCGGTTCGCGCTCAGATGTACTTTGGCGAGATCATGATGCCGTTCCGGAAGGCCGGGGAGCGGGCGATGAGGAAGCTCGCCGATCTTCCGATCGAACTCATCGCCCCGAGCCACGGGCCGGTGTGGCGGCACCCCGAGCGGATCCTGGGCTTGTACCGCAAGTGGACCGCGGGGGAAACGGTCCCCAAGGTGGTCGTCGCCTACGTGAGCATGTGGGGCTCGACCGAACGGCTCGTCCGCGTTGCGACCGAGGTCCTTCTTGACGTGGGGATGCACGTTGCCGTGCACGAGCTGGCGCACGTGGACGTGGGCGACCTCGCCGGCGACCTCGTCGACGCGCGGGCGCTCGTGCTCGGCGCGCCGACGGTGCTTGGTGCCCTCCACCCCGCCGCGCTCAACGCGGCCCACCTCGTGCGGACGCTCCGGCCCCCGCTCCGGTACGCGGCCGTGCTCAGCTCCTACGGCTGGGGGGGCGGGGCCCGGCGTCAGGCGGGCGAGATCCTCGGCCCAACCGGGATCGAGGTCCTGGGAGCGGTGGAGGTCCACGGCGCGCCGGACGCGGGTGCGGAGGCCCAGGCCGCGGCCCTCGCCGCGGAGCTCGCCGCCAAGGTCCGGGATTGGGAGCGATGAGGCGACGGCATGTGGCGGTGTCCAGCGGCGCAGCCTGTCTGCACCGCGAACGTGCGGGGTCTGCGCGACGGTTGGTGCTGCATCCGACGCCAGGCACCCCGGACGCGGGACGGCGTTGCCGCCGGGTCCGCCGAGATCACAGGGGACAGTCTTGAGGATCTGGGTCTGGTCTCGATACAGATCCGCGGTTCTGGGCGTGCTCCGTGTCCTCGGCGGTGAAGCTGGATTGGACGCCGGAACCAGGTGTTCGGCTGTGGGGCCGGACGGACGATGAGCAAGGTCTGACAAAGGAGGGACACGATGGGCATGTTCTGTTACCAGTGCGAGCAGGCGGCCGCGGGCCAGGGCTGCACCGTGAGCGGGGTCTGCGGCAAGGACCCAGAGGTCGCCGCGCTCCAGGACCTCCTCCTCCAGCTCACGAAGGAGATCAGCTGGCTCGCCCATCAGGCGCGGGTGCGGGAAGCCCGCGACGAGGCGGTCGATGCGTACGTTGCCGAGGCCCTGTTCACCACGGTCACCAACGTGAACTTCGACCCGCGCCGGCTTCAGAGCGTGATCGCCGAGGGGATCCGCGTCCGTGATCGGGGGGAGGGGCTGTACCGCGGGGTCTCCCGAGCGGCCGGTCGCGAGCCGGATCCCGTTCCCCACAGCTTGCCCATCCCCGACGTCCGTGACCGGGACGCCCTCGTCGCGCTGGGGCGGACCGTTTCCCCTGCCACGCGGATCGCCGCGGACGGGGCCGAGCGGGCTGGCCTGGCCGAGCTTGTGGTCTACGGCCTGAAGGGGGCGGCAGCCTACGCCGTTCACGCCCGGTCCCTCGGCTGTGAGGACGACCGGGTGTACGCGTTCTTCCACGAGGCGTTGGCCACACTTCTCGCCGGGGGCCTGGACCGGGATGGGCTCCTCTCTCTCGCCCTGCGCTGCGGGGAGGCCAACCTGCGGGCAATGGAGCTCCTTGACCAGGGGCACACCGAGGCGTTCGGCGACCCCACGCCGACCCGGGTCCGCGTGACCCCGGTGCGGGGGAAGGCGATCCTCGTCTCCGGGCACGACCTCCAGGACCTGTACGAGCTCCTCCGCCAGACGAAGGGGAAGGGGATCCACGTCTACACCCACGGCGAGATGCTTCCCGCCCACGGATACCCCGCGCTGCGGGCGTTTCCCCATCTCGTCGGCAACTACGGCGGCGCGTGGCAGGATCAGCGTCGTGAGTTCGCCGCCTTCCCCGGGGCGATCCTCATGACCACGAACTGCATCCAGAAGCCGGCGGAGTCGTACGCCGATCGCATGTTCACCTCTCACCTCGTCGCCTGGCCGGGCGTGCGCCACGTGGAAGGCCGGGACTTCACGCCGGTGATCGAGGCCGCGCTCGCCGCGCCGGGGTTTGCAGACGATGCGCCGGAGCAGAAGATCACCGTCGGCTTCGGGCGCAAGACCCTGCTCGACGCCGCGGGGACCGTGCTCGACCTCATCCGGGCGGGGAAGCTCCGGCACGTGTTCCTCATCGGCGGCTGCGACGGTGCCAAGCCGGGCCGGAACTACTACACCGAGTTCGCGACCTCCGTGCCGGAGGACTGTCTCATCCTCACCCTTGCCTGCGGGAAGTACCGGTTCAACAAGCTCTCGTTCGGGGAACTTGCAGGCCTGCCGCGGCTCCTCGACGTGGGGCAGTGCAACGACGCCTACGCCGCGATCCGGCTCGCGGGGGCCTTGGCCGAGGCCGCGGGGTGCGGGCTGAACGACCTACCGCTGTCGCTCATCCTGTCGTGGTACGAGCAGAAGGCGGTGGCAATCCTGCTCACGCTCCTCCACCTCGGGATGCGCGGGATGCGGCTCGGCCCCAGCCTGCCCGCGTTCCTGACCCCCGAGGTGCTCGCCGTGCTCGGCGAGGCGTTCGACCTCGCCCCGACCGGAACGCCCCGGGAGGACCTGGCGGCGATCCTGGGCTGAGCCGGGCCCGCATCCGACCTCGGGCTCGGCAGTCCCGCCCGGGCGGGGTCCGAACGGGGGCGGGTCGCTGGAGGCACCGGCGCGGTGGACTTTGGAGGCGAGGGACGGTGGGGGCGAGGCGGAAGCGATCAAGCACGAGTTCACCCACGTGTCTGAGCGTGACGGAGATCGGCGCATCGCCCGCTGCCCCGAGATCCCGGGAGGCAACGGCCAGGGACAGAGGAAGAACGAAGGCCGTCAGGCTTTCTGGCACCGTGGGCACGCAGGACCGCCTTGCCCAGAGATGCCTCCTTGCCGAGGAACGATCCACTCTCGAGCGGCCGGGCCGCTGCTGTGGTGTGGGATCGCGTCTAGGTTCAGTACTTCGACGATCGAGACCCATCTGCAGATAGCGCGCCTGGCACGCCTGCCGGTCTCCCTCGGGAATGGCCAGGAGCTGGCGATCACACGCCATACGGACAGCCGGACAGATCTGGGTTGCCGGCGCCGTTTCGGGAGCCCAAGAATGAAGCTCCGACCCCCGCGCTGCAGAGCTGTCGTCGAGCAGCTGGCGATGTCCGCTAGAGATAGCCGAGCCTCACTCCGATGATCATGCCGACGCCGATCAAGACCATCACCAAGCCCGTGGTGAAGTGGAGCTTCCCGAGCTTCGCCGTCCGCCATCGCTCTGCTCGGGCGGTGGTCGTGAACCCGAAGTGGACAAGCAGGGTGATCCCGATCATCGGCAGGATGAAGATGAAGTTGTACAGGAGCAACCACAGCGCACCCTGAAGTCGGCTCGTCGTCTGAGACAGCAGGGTGAGGATCACGATGTAGGGGCCCGATGTGCACGGGGCGAGGAACAGAGAGTCCACCAGGCCGATCACGAACGCCCCGGGGATCGATACCACCGACGCCGTGATCTTCTTCACTGACGGCTTCCACTTCTCGGGAACCTCGATCGAGAACCACTTCCCGTACCAGAGGAGGTCCTTCATCTCCCACAGACCGATCACGATCGCCAGGGACGAGACGGCGTAGACGAACGGCACCCGGAATGCGCGGATGCCGCCTACGAGTGAGTAGAGGGCAAAACCGATTGCGTAGTAGGCAACGAAGATCCCTGCTGCGAACGCGAGTCCGGCCCAGATCACCTTGACGCGCTTCCCCACCACGAGCAAGGTCCCGAGAAGGAGGATGAGCACAGCGAAGTCGCACGGGTTGACCGAGTCGAGAATCGCCGCGATGACCACCGCTCCCAGGGTGAGCTGTTCTCGCACCCGAAGGCGATCGAGTGGAGAGCTGGACTGAGTCCGGACAGCTTGAGCCAGTGCGTCGTTGACCGCCGCGGCTCCATCCGCGGTGTCCAGCGCCAGGGGAGCGCGGCGTGGGAGGAACACCTGCCCACCTACCACAGCCACGTCCCCGGCGAAAAACCCGGGGGCGTTGCCGTGGGCCCCGTACATGCGCTTCAGCTTGTCGAACGTAGACGCTGCGTCTGGGGTTGCCAGGTCGAGCTGCCGGACCCCGAGGCCGGGGTACTGCTCCACCCACCGCTCGACGAGGGCCTCCAGGATCTGGCAGTCCGGGCATCCAGCGGCGCGTGTGAACAGCACGCCCTCCGTGACGGTCGGGGGTAGCTTCGTGAGCGGCGAAGGTGCGCCCACAGCCTGCGCCGTGCGGATCGCTTCTTCCAAGGTCAGTTCTTGGGCAAGCCCAGACAGGGTTACGGGCTGGGGGCCCACACCGTAGAACGTGGTGCCCACCATGACCACGTCGCCCACGAACACCATCGGTACCGGGCCCAGCTCAGCGCTGTAGGCCCTGAGAAGCCTCTGGAGGAGGCTCCACCCCTCCGGGGTGTGGATGCCATAGCGGTGGAGCCTGAACGGGAGGCCATCCTGGATCAGTGTTCCCAAGAACGTCTCGACCTGCTTGCAGTGCGAGCACCCTTCTTCGTAGAAGAACAGGACCTCGACCTCCTGGGCCATCGTGGCCCAGACCGCGACCGTGAGCCCTGCCAGCAGCCCGAGCCACACGCGCCTAGCCCTCATGCCGTTCCCCTCCCTCGACGAATCGACCTGTAACCCAGTTCCACAGAGCGTCGCGGACCTGGCGGAACGCTCCCCGCATCTCGTCCTCCCCGCCCTCCGCCGAAGCCGGGTCGGGGAAGGGAACGTGCTCCTGCCGCCCGCCTGGGAAGAACGGGCAGCTCCCCGGCGCATCGTCCCCGCAGAACACGATCACCTCGTCGAACGCGTGACCCAGGAATTCGCGCACGTCCTTGGATCTCTGTCCCGAGATGTCCACACCCCGCTCGGCGAGGACCTCGATCGCGAGCGGGTGAACCGCGGTGGGCGCGCTCCCTGCGCTGGCAGCCTCGTACCGATCGCCGGCGAGGTGACGGAGGATCCCCTCCGCCATCTGGGACCGGGCGGAGTTGTGCGCACACAGGAATAGCACCCGCTCCTTCGCCATCACTTCCAGAGGAGAAGCAGGGCCGCGACCCCCACCGCCAGGATGAGGACGATCTCGAGCGGACTCAACACGCGGCGCATCTTGTCGGGAAGTCGCTCCAGCGGCGAGGGGCAGCCCTCGGTGCGGCATCGGAGGACCTCCTCCTCGATTCGGAGCTGCGCCACGAGGCCAACTCCGGCGACCGCAACGTTGCCCACGAACACCGTTGGGGTGACCTCCTTGGTCAGCCCATAGGCCTGACCGAGCGTGGCCAGGAGCCGCCAGTTGTCGGGACTGAACGTGACCTCATGGGCGACCACCCGCAGGTCAGGGTACGTCTCCTGAAGCTCGGCAAGGTACGCCTTCATGACCAAGCAGTCCGGACATGTCGCGGACCAGAAGTAGTGGAGCTCCACCTCGGCTGCCATTGCACCGACGGCCGCTCCAACGAGAAGAAGAGCGATCAGGTTTCGCCATCGCATCATGCCACCTCCTGAGCCTTCGCGCCCCTCAGGGCGAACCAGCTACGTGTGCGCAAGCAGATCCGCACCAGCATCAGCATCACCGGGACCTCGATCAGAACGCCGACCACCGTGGCCAGCGCCGCCCCCGAGGACAGGCCGTAGAGCATCGTCGCCGTGGCGATCGCGACCTCGAAGTGGTTCGAGGCGCCGATCATCGCCGACGGAGCCGCATCCTCGTACCGGAACCGCAGCAACCGTGCCAGCCCGTACGTGATCCCGAAGATGAGCCACGTCTGGAGGAAGAGCGGGATCGCGATCCACAGGATCGTGAGTGGGTTCTCGACGATCGTCTCCCCCTTGAATGTGAAGAGGAGGACCAGCGTCAGCAGGAGGGCGATCACCGATACCGGCGTGAGCCAGGGGACGAACTTGTCCCCGAACCACGCCTCCCCCATCCGCGCCACCACCCATCTCCGGGTGAAGTACCCTGCCGCGAGGGGAAGGGCCACGTAGATCGCGATCGAGAGAAGCAGCGCCTGCCACGGCACCGGCATCTGGTTGAGCCCCAGGAGGAGCCTCCCCAGCGGGCCGTACAGGACGAGCATCGTGAGGGAGTTGATCGCCACCATGACGAGCGTGTGGCCCTGGTTTCCCCGGGCGAGGAACCCCCACACGAGGACCATCGCCGTGCAGGGGGCGATTCCCAGAAGGATCGCCCCCGAGATGTAGGACCGGAAGAGCTCGACCTGGGTCCCATCCTTCACGACCTCCACGCCGGGCAGGAGACCGCGGAAGAAGAGACCCAGGAACAGGGTGGCGATCCCGAACATCGTGAACGGCTTGATCCCCCAGTTGACGATGAGGGTGAGGAGTACGGGCTTCGCGTTCTTACCCGCGCGGAGGACCTCGGCGAAGTCGATCTTGACCATGATCGGGTACATCATGAAGAACAGGGCAGCCGCGATCGGGATCGACACGACCGGGGCCCCACCCACGTAGATCGCGAGCCCGTCGAGAGACCGGGCCGCGTCGGGCGCCACACGACCGAGGAGGATCCCCGCCCCAATGCACAGGACGACCCACAGGGTCAGGTAGCGCTCAAACACACCCCACCCAGGTCCCTGCCGGGCCTGGGACTGTGTGGAACCCACAGCCTAGCCTCTACGGAGAGGGGAAGAGGAGCTCGTCGCCAAAGCTTGCACGCCAAGCAGCGATGCCGCCGAACAGACAACGTGCCTTCGCGAACCCCACACTCTGCAGGTACTGCGCGACTGCGCACGACTGCGAGCCATCGTCATCCACAACCCAGATGGACAGCGACGTGCCTGTCGCGGGTCGGGGAAGTCCAGCCGCCCACGCCACCAGCGCGTCCTGGGTGGGTAGGGATACGTTGACCGCCCCCGGGAAGTGGCCCTGAGCGAAGGTCTCCGGAGAGCGAAGGTCCACGATGTAGAGGTAGTTCTGGGCGACGCGTGACGCCTGGACGCTCCCCCACGTGCCGTAGTACGGTGTTCCGCTGGGAGGAACGTGTGCGGCATCGGGTGCCCATGCCACGAACAGGTCGCCCAGCGACTGCCACCACGCCACCAGTCCTCCGGAGATCGCCCGCGGCAGCAGAAACGCGTTCTGTTGAAGAAGCTGGACAGCCTGCGCTGCCTGGATCCCCGTTGTGTCGTAGAGGTAGACAACCTTTGACTTGGGGAGCTCGCCCAGACGGGCCGACAGGTCAGCGTACGGGATGTTCACCGCGCCGAGCAGGTGACCCTGTGCGTACTCCGCCGCCGTTCGCAGGTCTACAAGCACGTAGAACTCCGCGTCCAGCGTTCCCGGCGCCCCCTCGTGGGCAGCGAGGGTCCGCACCACGCCCCGGACCGTCACCGGAAGCTGCGGCCGGGTCGGGTCGTTCGAGGAGATGGTCAGTGTCTGGGAGACGGGCTGCGCGTACCGGCTGTAGCCCGCCGTTCGGAACGTGACCGTCATCATCACTGTCTCCCCGGGGGCGATGGTCCGCTTGGGCAGCGAGTAGCTCGTGCACGAGCAGTTGTAGCTCACGTTGCTGATGGTGAGGGTGCTCGTCCCGCTGTTGGTGAGGGTCACGGTGTACTGGACCACCGCCCCATCCATCGCCACGCCGAAGTCGTACAGCTCGGGACTTGCAGCCAGCTTGGGGGTAGCGAGGGCCACCGCGCCTAGGACCAGCAATCCCACCAGAAGACATCCAATCCGCTTCATCTGTTCCTCCTTCTTGCGACGCAGGTCTAGCTGCGTTCCTTTGCTTCCAGGTGTTTCTTGATCTCCGTCACGGAAGCGATGTGGCCAGAGACGACGATCTGACCGTCAATTGCAAGGGCAGGTGTCATCATCACGCCCCGCTCGATCATCTGGGCCAGATCTTCCACCTTCACCACTCTGGCCGCCACGCCCAATTCCGCCACCGCCCGCTCGGCGTTCCGCAACGTCGCCTTGCACTTCGGACATCCCGTCCCGAACACCTCGATCACGTGCATCTACACCTCCACGCTGTACCGAGTTTCACCGCTACCCGTCGTGGCCCCGCCAAGCTCTCCGATCACGGTGCCGCGTAGATCAGGTACAGCCCCGCCAAGATCACCAGGACCCCGCACATCGCCTTGACAACCTTCGTTCCCCGCGACCTCTCGCCCCAGTTGAGGTAGCGCTGGACGATGCCCATCGACGTCCCCGCCGCCACGATCACCGCGCAGTGGCCGAGGGCGTACATTCCCAGGAGCAGCGCCGCGTAGGAGAGGTTCCGGGAGGCCATCCCGAACGTGACGGCAAGCATCGGGGCCATGTAGGCGAACGTGCACGGCCCGAGGGCGGCCCCGAACACAAGCCCCAGCAGTGCCGCCCCCCAGTACCCCTTCGGCCCCAAGGCGAGGGTGCCCAGTCCGCTCCGCGGAAGCGGGATCAAGCCCAACAGGTACAGCCCCACCAGGAAGAACACACCGGCCACAATGTAGTTGCCGTACGGTCCCACGTCGCCGAGCATCCGGCCTGCCATGGCGGTGATTGCCCCCACGATCCCGATCGTGACGAGGATCCCCAGGGAGAACGCGGTCGAGATGGCAAGCGATCTGCGCACCATCGGCTGTCCCTGACGGTTGATGTACCCCACCACCAAGGGGATGCTCGCCAGGTGACACGGGCTGAGGAGAACGCTCAGCACGCCCCACGCCAGCGATCCGGCCACCGCCACGAGGGGCGTCCCCTCGACCGCCTGATTCAGCGTGGCGAACAATTCCCCCACCGCTAGCGGCCTCCCACGTCGACCCCGAGCTGCTTCCACTTGGAGAGGATCTGCTCTTTGGAGTAGAAACCCGTGTGCCGGAAGAGCTCCCTGCCGTACGCGTCGTAGAAGATCTGCGTGGGGATGATGCGGATCCCGTACTTGTCGGCCTCTGAGGGGTTCTTCCACACGTCGATGAACACGACTTCGAACACGCCGGCATACTGGCCCCGCAGCTCTTCGAGGATCGGGGCCATCTGTTTGCAGGGGATGCACTTGTCCGCCCCGAGATCGACCAACCTGGGCAGAGCCTTGGGGGGCTCCGGAACCGCGACCGGCCGCTCGGGCATCGGCAGCGGGTCTGCGGCAGCCGGCTCGGCCACCCCTTGTGTGGGCTCGTCCACCGGTTCCTCGGTTCCTGGGTCGGCCAGCGGGACAACGGAGACTCCCACGACGGCCGCCAGCTCCGGCGGAGCGGGGGAGATCCCTGGTTCAGCAACCCCAGCTGCCGGCCGATCGGCCGGCGGTTCTGAGGCGACTCCCGGATGCCACAGCGTCCCCTGCCGGAGGTAGACCGCCCCCGCCACCGCCAGCGCGAGCAGGGCGAGCGCCCCCACGCGGAGGAACACCTTTCTCTTGTCTAGGGAATCGCTCTTCGGCGTCACCCTCTCACTCTCCTGCTCGGTCTCGTCCACGCAAGGCGTTCCGGATCGCCTCCACCGCTCGCTCCCGGTCCTCCTCCGTCAGGGCGGGCGGGGGGCCCTTCTTGATCCCCGGATCGTGCGTCAGGACCAGGGCTGCGGGGGGCGGAAACCCCGCCCGCTCCGCGATCCTCCTGGCGCAGGCTAGCGGACAACCGTCCACGGCCGCGACCCGTTCCGCCTCCCGCGGGCGCTGCTGGACCATCGGGTCCCCATTGGCGAGCGAGGCCAGGCAGAAGACCGTTCCTTCTCCCGCCGTGACGACCTCGAGCGCCGCCAGACCGGTCAAGGTCCCCACGCTGGCCATCCCCCCGAAGCACGCCAGCAGCGCGCGCGTTCTCGCCGAGCCTTCGTTCTGAAGACCCCAGCACCCGCTCATCCTCCGATCACCGTCCCGTAGAGCTTTCCCGCCAGCGTGGACAACACGACCACAACTGCGATGAACGCGGCTGTCTTCTTCGTCCCGAGGATGCGGCGGATGACGAGCATCGAGGGCAGGGACAGGGCTGGGCCAGCCAGGAGGAGGGCGAGGGCTGGCCCCTGGCCCATCCCGGAGCCGAGGAGGCCCTGGAGGATCGGAACTTCGGTGAGGGTGGCGAAGTACATGAACGCCCCCGCCACCGACGCCACCGCGCTCGACAGCCACGAGTTCCCGCCCACTGCGGCCTGGACCCACCGCGCCGGGATGAGGGCTTCTTCCCCCGGCCGGCCGAGGAGGAACCCCGCCACGAGGACGCCGCCGAACAGGTAGGGGAGGATGAGAAGCGCGTAATCCCACGTGGAACGCACCCACGCCCCTCCCTCCTCTTTGCCGACCCAGAACGGGAGAAGAGCAAACAGCGCGACGAGGAACACCCCGGCCACCGCGTACCGGTACCGCCACAGGGCGGTGTAGGCCGACGGGCTGTACTCTGCCCCCGCGATCTCCGCTTTGGTCAGCGAGACGATCTCCTCCTCTCCCTCCGGCACCACAAGAAGGGAGGATGCGTCCTCCCCGGCGCGCGTGCCGGAGAGTGTGGTTCCGTCGCGGAGCGTCACCGTTACGCCCGCTGGTCGGCCCCAGTTGGCAACGACGAGCACCGCGATCATGAGCGTGAACAGGACGACCGTCTTCCAGAGCGCGCGGGCCGGGGGAGGGGGCGTCGGCACGGTGGCGGCCGCATCCCCCTTCGCCTTCTCCTCCTTCCGGAACAGAGCGTGCATCGCCAGCCCGGTCACGATCGAGAAAACCACCGCGCCGATCGCTCGGGCAATCCCGAGGGACGGCCCCAGCACGCGCGCGGTGAGGATGATCGCCAACACGTTGATCGCCGGTCCCGAATAGAGGAACGCCGTCGCCGGCCCGAGGCCCGCGCCCCGCGTGTAGATCCCGGCGAACAGCGGTAGCACAGTGCACGAACACACCGCGAGCACCGTCCCCGACACCGAGGCCACGCCGTAGGCGAGGATCTTGTTCGCCCCGTAGCCGAGATAGCGGACTACCGACGCCTGGGACACGAACACCGCGATCCCGCCCGCGATGAACAGGGCCGGGATGAGGCAGGTGAGCACGTGCTCGCGGGCGTAGTCCTGGAGAAGGAGGAACGCCTCGGCAAGGGCCTTCTGCACGACCGGCGCAGACCACGGGACGAAGTACGCGGCGAGAAACGTGCCTCCCAGCAAGAGGGACAGACGCAGCTCGCGCTTCATTCAGACTCGCTTGAGCACCGCAGATTGGCCAAGCAGGACAGGAGACGAGAGATGTCAGGCCGGACCAGGCGCCACATGATCCGTACGCCATCGCGCCGCGAAACGATCAGTCCCGCGCGCGCGAGAGCGGCGAGATGCCGCGACACCACCGACGGATCAAGGCCGAGCAACGGGACGAACTCGCACCCGCACCGCTCGCCGTCCTCGAGTAGGCGCAACAACTCGACCCGCGCCGGGTGGGCGAGTGCCTTGCCGATCGTACTCAGTGCCGTTTCAACTGTCTCAGTCGAGCCGTTTGGCATATTGCACAACCATGCACGAATGCCGGATGCTAGTACGCACACCCCATCCTGTCAAGGTCAACGGAGGGCCGTCGCGTCCCAGCGGCGACGGACGCCCGGGAGATGCGTCCGGAGAACTGCGACGTGATCGGGCCTCGCTCGCAGGAGCCCAGAGGGCTGTGGGTCCGAACCCGCGATCGCCTCGGAGAATCAGGCGATCACGTACAACGCACGGGGGCGCAGGGAGACCTCGATCTCCTGGACGGGCTCGGGCAGGAGCTCCCCGTCCATGTGCACGGGGAGGGGACGATCGCTGCGGATCTCTACACGCTCGGCCTTCTTCGCATGCACCCGCGCCAGGTTGAGGTAGGAACCGTCGCGCGTCTTGGGCAGAACCACGAACCGCACCAGCCGGGGGTAGTTCCCGATCAGGCCCACGTCGAGTACGCCATCGTCCACGCGGGCGTGGGGGGCGAGGCGGTACCCGCCGCCCGCGCAGGGGCCGTTCATCACCGAGACGGAGAGGAGCCGCCCCGCGAACGTCCACCCGTCCCCCTCGACCTCGGCCCGAAACGCGCGGAACCTGACCACCTCGAGGATCGTGGCGTAGAGGTAGCCCAGCTCACCCTTCAGGAACCGCATCCGTCGGTAGTCGGCGGCGATCTGCCCCTCGATGCCCATCCCGAACGAGTTGAGCGAGAACTGCCCCTGCACCTGGGCCACGTCCACCGTCCGCGCCCGACCCTGGGCGAGAACGGCCGCCGCCCCCACAAGGTCCTTCGGGATGCCGAGAACCCTGATGTAGTCGTTCCCAGAACCCATGGGCAATACACCCAGTGCCGTGCCTGTCCCGACCAGGGCCTGGGCG
Source organism: Candidatus Bipolaricaulis sibiricus (assembly GCA_004102645.1). GTDB lineage: Bacteria > Bipolaricaulota > Bipolaricaulia > Bipolaricaulales > Bipolaricaulaceae > Bipolaricaulis > Bipolaricaulis sibiricus. The sequence continues at coordinate 729,988 of CP034928.1, forward strand.
ACCTCGTGGATCGTTCCGTCGCCGCCGGCGGCGGCGACGACTCGGGCCCCGGCGGCCACCGCAGCGCGGGCAAGCTCGACGGCGTGTCCGGGGCGTTCGGTGACCGCGACCGCGGCGTCCACACCGGCCTGATCGAGGACGGTCTGCAGTTCGGCCCGTCGCTGCCCGGCCCGACCTCGATCCGCGGCCGGGTTCAGCACCACCTGCACCTGTACCATGGCCGGGCATTCTACCCCTCTCCCCGATCGGCAGCACCCGCCGGTGGGCAGCCCGCGCTCCCCCTCGGCGCCCCCCCGAGGGGGGGAACGCGGTCCGGGCGCGGTCGCCGCGAACCGCGGCGTCCCCCTCAGAGGAGCTTATCCAGGATGGCTGCGGTCTCGTCGTCGACCGCCGGCGGCGTCCATTCCACGTGGACCACCCGGGCTCCCTGCGCGTGCAGGGCGTCGGCGAACGCCGCCAGCCCCAGGTTGACCGCGATAGGCCCCTGCTGCAGCAGCCCCCCCGCGACCCCGTTCGTCGACGACATGCTCACCGTGCCCCCCCGATAACCACCACGCCGTACGCAGCGGCCTGGGCGTTGCTGGGTAGCACGACCACGCCGACCTCCTCAAGGGCCGCGACCTGGGACCGGAGTCCCTGTGGGTCACCGTCGGTCCCACACACCGAGGCGACGACGCTCACATACCCGCCGCGCTCCACGGCGGCGCGCTTCGCCTCGCGGATCACAGGGAGGAGGTCTCCCACCGGGTCTGGTGCGGCGTTGTACCCCAGGATGAAGTCAAGCAGCACCACTGCCACCTCCGGATCACGGGCCTCGAGGAGGACCCTCTCCTGACGGAGGGCGGGATCGATCATCGGGTGCGCCCGCCCCTCGGTGAAATGCTCGTCGCCGAGGTCGAGCAGGGCGTGCCCCACGCTGCGCATCGGATCATCCAGCACCCGTCGCCGGTCCAGCGGGGCATTGGACCGCACAACGAGTCCGGCCTGGGCGAGCACGTGCTGAGCCTCGTAGCAGAACGTCCCGCCGGCGAAGACGCCCCGGATGTACTTCTGGCCCCCGTCCATCCGCGCCCGTTCACCGGCCGCGGTCTTCCCCCACGCCGCGAGATCCGGGCGTTCCGGCACCACGGGCTGCCCTCCCGCCATCCGCACCGCCCGCGCCGCGGCCGCGTCCAGCGTCGCCGCCCACTGGACCCCCCCCGAGGACCGGTCCGGGGCCGCTGTCCCCAGCAGGCAGGCCACCACCGGCTTGGGGAACTCCTGCAGCCGGGCCCGCAGCGCGGCCAGCATCCGCGCCGCAGGGGGCTTCGCCACGACCACGACCACCTCGGTGTCGGGGTCGGCCGCGAGTGCCTCCAGGGCGCTCCAGGTGGTGAGCCCGCCCACCGCCTCGCTCAGGTCGCGACTCCCTGTACCGATGGCATGGGACACGCCCAGCCCGCTCTGATGGACCAACGACGTGACCTCCTGGAGCCCCGTGCCGGACGACCCGACCACGCCGATCGGACCGCGGCGCACTGCGTTCGCGAACCCGACTCCGATCCCCCGGATGATCGCCGTCCCGCAGTCCGGGCCCATCACGAGAAGCCCTCGGGCGCGGGCCAGTTCCTTCAGCGCCACCTCGTCCTCCACCGACACGTTGCTGCTGAACAGGAAGACGTTCAGCCCCCGTTCCAGAGCCGCACGTGCTTCTCGCGCGGCGAACCGTCCTGGGACGGAGATCACGGCGAGGTTCGCCTCCGGCAACGCGACAAGGCCATCGGCGAGCGCCCGCGGTCGCGTTTCCCGCTCCCTCTGCTTCTGGGTGAAGAACTCCTCGACTCTGTCCAGCACGGCGTGCACCACCGCCGCGTCCTCTCCTTCCACGGCGACCACCAGATCGTTGGGTCCGGCCGAGGCGAGCCACGATCCGGCGAACCCCAGCCTGGTCAGGAGCTCCTTGTTCGTGGCCGTCCCCATGACCGCGGCGGCCTGGCGAATGCCGGGCTCCCGCTCCATACGTTGCCGCACCTGCATCAGGAACATCGAGTCGAAGTAGCGGTTCTCCCGCACGATTCCGGAACGGATCATGACCCGGTCCTCACTGCCCGACCTGATACCGCTGGCCGAAGCGCAGCAGCGCTTGGCGGAAGCACGCGATCGGCGGGCGGACCCAGCCCGCGCCAATGATCGGGTGCCCCGGCTCGCGGTGGGCGATCGCGGTATCGATCACGGGGAGGATGTTCTTCTGGAGGACTTTGCGGATGTCGATCCCCACCGCCGCCCCCCGGAAGTCGAGGGCCGGGATCCGATAGTCCGGACTCTCCCCGACCGTGATCTCACGCATCTCCCGCGTCACGGCGAGCGCCTCACCGACCGTCCCCCCAACCAGGCTGAGGATCCCCGGAGCGCCGCCGAGGGCGAACCCCCCCCATCCCACGACCTCGGTGATCGCCGAGTCGCCCATGTCCAGACCCGCATCCTGGGCGGTGTAACCAGGGAGCATCAGTCCCTCGACCGCGGGGGCCGGGGCGGTGAACCACTCCCCGCCCAGGCCGCTCACCCGGATCCCGAAGTCCGTCCCGTTGCGGGCCATGGTGGTCACGACCGTGGAGTGGGCAACGTCCGAGGCCGGATCCGCAGCGGCTTTGGCCGCCGCCATCGACAGGCCGAGGAAGAACACGGGGTGGTTGCCCAACAGCCGGAGGGTGGAGATCGCCTGCTCCTTCGGCAGCCCGCACTCGAGGAGAGGGATGGCCATCGCGTTGGCGAACAGGCTCGACGCCGCGACCTGCCGATTGTGCAGTTCGTCTCCCATCTCCAACGCCCGGGCGATGATCGGCTTCAGCGGGAGCCCCCCCAGCGCACGCACCGCCCTCCGCAACGCCGGCCCCCACACCTCCCGCCAGGTGGTGAGGGTTCGCAGCGCCTCGGGTCCGTAGTCCCCGAACTGCTGGCGGCTCTCCACGGGCCGGCAGTACGCCCGGTTGCCAGACGCTCGGTTCTCAACCACGAACACCGGCAGCGACCGCGTGATCGTGCCCGCCATCGGGCCCACCGCCCCGTGGTGGTGATTCGGCTCGAGGACCACCCCTCCCGACTCGAACAGCGCTCGGGCCTCATCGGGGGTCTTGCTCCACCCCTCGAACAGGGCCATGGCGAGGGCCGCACCCTTCTGGGCCCCGCACATCCGCGGCCACGTCACGGGCGGCCCCGAATGGAGGACGACCCGTTCCGCCTCGCCCAGGCGCGGGATCACCTCGTGGGCCGGAGCGACGTCCACCAACACCGGGTCGGCCGCCGTGATCCGGCGGAACACCTCTGCGTTCGCCTCTTCGATGAGTTCCTTCACTGCAGGCACGTCACGTCTCCTTTGCACGTTCAGGCCGGCCACCACGCCGCGCTCAGTACCCCGGCCACCAGGTCCCGTCCCGAGGAGTGCCCGAGCTGGCCCAGGTCCCGCAGGGCCGTGGTCAGCTCCGTCCTCCCGGCGGGCGCCACCAGCCCGGCCACCAGCTCGTGGAGCGGACCGGGGCCGTGTCCGTACGCCAAATCGCTCAGGAGCGCATGGCTCACTGCCCCTGTCCGGCCCCGCACCCCCGACAGGAATCCAGCTACCTGCCTCCCATCCCAGCACCTGGCGCCGACAAGCGCCCGATCGAGCTGATGGAGCGTGAACAGGAGCCCGCCCAGGTAGTCGTCTCCGGCGGGCGTGAACCCCGGGCCCAACCCGACCAGACCCCGGCCCGCTGTCAACAGACTCGCTAGATCGCCTGCCCGACACGCGGTACGGACTCTCCCCGCCACCGCGCAAGCCGCGCGGACGAACAGCCTGTCGACCCGGTCGGCGACTCCATCCAGGGGAAGCCCGATGACGTGGCGCAGGAACACCCCGTCCCGCGCCCCGCCCGTCGTGGCCCGCACCCGGTTTGCCACCGCGGCGAACCGCTCGCGGACGGCCGCTGGGTCCACCCCGCTCGCCGGCGCCACCGCCGGCGGGCACCACAGGCGCGCGGCTCTGAGGTCGACCCGATGCGCTCCAACCCTCACCACGCCACCGTCTGCGACAAACCGCTCCCCGGGGCGGACCCCTTCCAGGCCGCCCGGCACGTGGAGATAGCGCCGATGAGGAATGGAGTGTCCTGTGCAGGCCCACACCACCTCACCGGCGTCGGTCGTGAGGTAGACTGCGTTCGCAAGGACAGCCACCACCGCGCCCTGGGCCGTCCGTGCCGTCAGCACCTCGCGGGCCACGGAGCCGATCGCCGTGGCCCGCGACGCAGCGTCTCCGACCGCCACGACGCCCGCGGCCTGACCCATCTCCTGCACACACGTACGCACCAGCTCGTCCTCCGCACCACCCGCCGACCGCCAGGGACCGGGACGCCCCCGCCGACGCGGTGTCCGGCACGGGGCGTCCCGACTCCACCGCCTACTTCGGAGATCCGACGATCCCCTCCACGAACCAGTCGAAGTCGCCCATCTTCTCATTGCCCCACACTTCGCCGTCGGCAATGCGGACGACACCGTTCTGGTCCCGGATGGGACCCTTGAAGGGCTGGATGAGTCCAGCCTTGAAGTCCTCCGCCACGGCGAGCACCTGCTCGCGAACCTCAGCGGGAACCCTCCCACCGAAGGGCGCGATCTCGAGGAACCCCTCAGCCAGACCACGGCGAACGAACCCGGTCCTCCAGGTGCCGCTGATCACGGCCTGGGCGCTCTCGGTGAAGTACTTCCCCCAGGTCAGGCCGAGGCCCGTGATCCACCCGTCCGGCGCGTACCGCCGCGCGTCGAGGGACATGAACCCGATCGTGTACTTCCCAGCGGCTTCGACGGTCTGGATGACCGCGATCGGCGAGTCCAGGTGCATCGTGATCACGTCGCACCCCTGGTCAAGCAGTGCCTGAGCCGCCGCGGCCTCCTTGGTCGTGTCCCCCCAGCTGAACGTGAACAAGACGTGCGTTGTCACGGTGGGGTTCACCGCGCGGGCACCGAGGTGGAACCCGTTGACGTTGCCCAGCGTGTAGCCGAGGGGCATCCCCGCGACGAACCCGATCTTGTTCGTCTCCGTCATCAGGCCGGCCGCGACGCCCATGATGTAGAAGTGAAGCTGAGTTGTGGCGAAGAAGTTGCTGAAGTTCGGCCGTACTTCCCACCCACCTGGGTGCATGAACACCACGTTGGGGTGACGAGCGGCCACCGCCAGGGCGGGGTACTGCAGGGGGAACCCGCAGGGCAGGATCAGCCGCGCCCCCTGCCGAATCATCGTCTCCATCACGCTCTCCGCCTCGGCGTCCGTGACGTACTCCGCAACGATCAACCGGATGCCGGGGATGTTCCGTCCAACCTCCAGCGCCGCATCGTAGAACGACTGGTTGTAGCCCGCATCGTTCTTCGGCCCCGGAAGAAGCAGACCGATGGTCAGGACGGGCTCTGCCGCCACGACCATCCCGCCCAGGAACAGCCCCGCCATCACCGCCGCCCATCCGAACCGCGTCATCCATGCGTTGACCCTCATGCGTGCCCTCCCTTCACTTGCACAGTCCACAATCCACCACTTCCGACCTGTTTCGGCTCGATCCGGTTCGCTTCCCTGTGCCTCACCTCCCGTGCGGTCTATGCTCACGCCTCCCATGCGCTTCGATTGCCCCAGATCTCCCATTCCCACGGTCACTCCTCGCCCAGGTACGCCCGACCCAGGGCGCCAGGTGCCGCAAAGCGCCGCGCGCCGCTCCACGCCAGGAGCACCCCGAGTGTCAGGACGTACGGGATCATGTTGAGGAGGAACGGCGACACCCCGGCGCCCATCGCCTGCAGCTGGAGCTGGAGCGTGACCGCTCCCCCGAACAGCAGCGCCCCGACGATCGCCCGCAACGGGTGCCACTTCGAGAAGATGACCAAGGCCACCGCCACGAATCCACGGCCTCCGGTCATCCCTTCGGTCCAGGTCCGTGCCAGCGCGACCGAGAGGTGGGCCCCGGCCAGTCCCGCCAGGAACCCGCAGGTCAACGCTGCTTGGTACTTGAGCGCGCCGATCCGTCGCCCCGCCGCAAACGCGGCGGAAGGGTTCTCGCCCACCGCCCGTAGGCTGAGCCCCCATCGGGTGCGGTACAGGGCCCACCACACGAGGACCGCCACCGGAACCGCGAGGTAGACGACGAGGTCGTAGTTGAACATCGTCCTCGTGACCCACGGGAAGACGGTCACCCCCGGGATCTGGTACCGCGCCAACCCCGCGACTCCGCTTCCGACATAGGCCCGCCCAACCATGGCGCTGATCCCCATGCCGAAGAACATCACCGTCAGGCCGCTCGCCAACTGGTTTGCCTTCCGTGTCACAACGAGGAACGCGTACACCAGGTTGAACAGGGCGCCGGCCATCGCCGCCCCCCCCAGTCCCAACCACGGATCGCCGGTCTCGACGGTGACCGCGAAACCCACGGAGGCCCCGAGGAGAAGAAGGCCCTCCAGGCCAAGGTTGACCATCCCCGCCCGTTGGCCGATGACCTCGCCCAGCGTCGTGTACAGGAGGGGAACCCCGTACATGATCGTTCCAGACAGCAGACTGCCGAAGAACGCCCAGTTCACGACAACCTCCCGAGCAGACGGGGCTTCGCCAGGACGACGAACAGGATCAGCGCCATCAGCACGTTGATCGCGGCGAACGGTACCCCTTGCGTGATCTGCAGAAGCGATCCCGCGGAGAACACGACAGCAAGAACAAACGACATCGTCACGATGCCGAGGGGACTCCCCCCGGCGAGCCAGCTGATGAGAAACCCGCTGAACCCGTAGCCGGGGGAGAACCCGGCTCGGAGGCGTCCGTGGAGTGCGGACACCTCGGCCATCCCGGCCAGGCCGGCGATTCCGCCGGCCACGAACATCGCCACCACGATGTACAGACCAAGGCGGATCCCGAGACGCCGAGCCGCCTCCGGATTCCCGCCGATGGCGCGCATCTTCAGCCCCCACGCGGTCTTCTCCACCACGAACCAGAACAGGAACAACAGGACCAGGGCCAGCACGAGGCCAAGGTGGATGCGCGAGTTGAAGAACCGCGGCAGCCGGGCCGCGGCGGGAAACGCCGCAGACTGCGGAAAAGCAGACGCCCCGATCTCCCGGGACCGCCACGCCCCGTACACGAAGAACCCCACGATGAGCGGCGAGACGTAGTTCATCAGGAGCGTAGTGATCGTCTCATTGACGAGCCCCCGGGCCCGGAAGAACCCGGCCACCGCTGCCCAAACCCCGCCCCCCACGAACCCGAGACCGATCAGCAGGGGAATGAACGCTGTCGCGGGCAGGGTGGGGAACGTGATCGCCCCCCAGGTCGCCAGCCACGCCCCCATGTACAGCTGGCCCTCCCCACCCACATTGATCAGCCCCAGCTTGGACGGAAGCGCCACCGCGATCGCGGTGAGCAACAAGGGGATCATCCGCACCACGACCTCGGAGAATCCGTACCACGAGCCCAACGTGAACGAGAACGTGTCCCTGTACGCTTGGATCGGGTCCTTGCCCGCCAGCAGCAGGACCGCTGCGTACGCCGCGAGACCGATCGCCAGGACGAGCACGTACCGCACGCCGGCGATCGCCCACCCTCGCCTGGCGATCCCCGCCCCCGCAGTCCACGGTCCCTTGAGCCTCTGCCCGGCTTGCCGCCCGGGGTTCATTCCCCCACCTCGGAGTCCGTCATGAGGTGCCCGATCGTGTGACGATCCACCTCGGAAGGGCGGAACGCCCCCACGATCCGCCCCTTGCGCAGGACGATCAGCCGATCGCTCAGACCCAGGAGCTCGTCCAGATCTTCGGATACCAGCAACACGCCTCCCCCTTCGTTTCTGAGGTGGACGAGCACCCGGCGCGCCGCCACCGCGCTTCGGACGTCGAGTCCCCGCGTCGGGTACGAGGCCACCAGCAGCCGTGGTCGGCGGCCCAGCTCCCTCGCCAGCACAGCCCGCTGGAGCTGCCCCCCGGACAGAGCCCGCACCGGTGCGTACGGGGTCAGGGGCTCGAACTCCAGCGCGGCAAACGACGTGGCGATATCACGACGGACGCGGTTCCAGTCCAGCGCCAGCCCCCCCCACCGCGCATACCCAGCGACATCGCCCAGCGCAGCGTTCTGGGACAGGGTCATCCACGGGACGACGGCCATCCCCAGCGGGTCCTCGGGAACGAACCCCACACCGCTGGCGCGAATCCGCGCCGCACTCCACGCGGTCGCGTTGACTCCGTGAAGCCACCGCTCCCCCCCCGCGCACGGGATCAAGCCGAGGATCACATCCACCAGCTCTCGCTGCCCGTTTCCCGACACCCCAGCCACGCCCAGGATCTCCCCGCGGTGGATCTCGAGACGTACACCCCGCAGCGGAGTACCCGCACCCTGTGGCCGCGTGCTGACGCCGCGCAGCGCCACCAGAGGAGGCCCGTCGGTCCCCACCGGCACCGGGGCAACCCCGGCATCCTGGGGGGCAGCGTCGCCGAACATCAGCCGCACCAGCGCCGCCTCGGTCGCCTCCGCCCGCCGGAGGGTCCCCGCGACCCGCCCCCGCTGCATCACGGTGATCCGATCGGCGCACGCCAGCACCTCGCGCATCTTGTGCGTGATGAAGACGATCGCGTACCCATCAGCTTTCAGACGCTTAAAGACGTTGAACAGGCCATCGATCTCGTGCGGGGCGAGAACCCGGGTCGCCTCGTCGAACACCAGGACCTTCGCTCGGCCGACGAGCAGCTTGAGGATCTCCACCTTCTGCTGGTCCCCGATCGGGAGCTCGCGCACCGGAGCGCGAGGGTTCACCTGCAGCCCGTACCTCTGGCCTAGGGCCACGATCTGATCGCCCACGCGCCGCGTGTCCACCACCGCCGGCAGCTCGGGGAGGTACAGCGCGATGTTCTCCGCTACCGTCATCGCGGGGATGAGGGTGAACGTCTGGAACACCATGCCGATCCCGTGGCGTCGCGCGTCGTGCGGGGAGTGGATCTGCACTGGACGGCCCTGTAGCCGGATCTCCCCACAATCGGCACGGTAGAACCCATAGAGGATCTTCATGAGCGTGCTCTTCCCCGCCCCGTTCTCCCCCAGCAGCGCGTGGACCTCTCCCGGCTGAAGGACGAGGTCCACCCGGTCGTTGGCCACCACCGCGGGGAAGCGCTTGGTGATGCCCCGCAGCTCCACCATCGGCCCGGTCTCTTGGCTCGTCTTTACCATGTCGGTTCCCCCGCGGTTCGTGTCCATTCGCCCATGGAACAGGCTTAGACAGCCCATCCGTCAGGAGCATTATGTGTGCTGGCAGGGACACCACAAGTGTGAAGGCCGAACAAGCTATAGCCGGTTCATTGTCAAGAGATGACAAATCGCCGGGCGACGGTTACGCGGCCCCCGTTCCGGCGACGAGGGGGTACAACTGGAGGGCCACCTCCAGGGCGAGCCGCTGGTTCGGATCGTCCAGCGCGGCGCCGACCACCTCACGGATCCTGGACAGGCGGTACCGCATCGTGTTGTAGTGGATCCCCAGGGCCCGGGCGGCCCTCCCCAGGTTCCTGTTCTCGGCGAGGTACACCCGCAGCGTCTCCACAAGCTGGGATCCCAGGGCCCGGTCCCGCTCCAGCAGAGGCCCGAGCACGTCCTCGCAGAACCGCCCCACCCCCCCGGGCAGGTCGGTGCGGGAGATGAACCGGAACAGCCCGAGATCCTCGTACCGTGCGACCACACTGGTTGCGCGCTTGTGGATGACCTTGCCGACCTCGATGCTCTGCACCGCGCACTGGTAGGCATGCCGGAAGTCGGCCAGGTCCTGAGTCAGACCGCTGATCCCCACCGACACGGTATGGGGGGCATTCTGCTGCTCGATCCGCAGGCACACCTGGTGGAGCTCATCGATCAGCGTCTTCCCAGCTCGGGGCGCGTGCTCCCCCCCCTGGGGGAGGAACACGACGAGCCGGGACCCGTGGCGCCAGAACGACGCGTCGGGGTGCGCGATCCGAACGTAGCGCCGCGCGAGGTGAAGGCTCGAGTCGATCCCGCTCTGCCGCACCCGCTCTGCCGCCGCAAGGAGCGTCCCCGACGGTAGATCCGGTGTCACCACCACCACCCAGAATGGCGGTTCGAGCTGGGTTCCCATCCCCGCAGCGAGCTGCCGGGCGCTGTCCCGCGCGGCGGCTCGCTCGGAGAGCAACCCCTCCAGAATCTCGTTTTGAAACTGCTGTTCGACCTGGCTGAGGGACCGCGTCTCCATCATCTTCAGCGCGATCACGGTTGCCCCGTGCTCGAGCGCTACCATCTCCGCCGAATGCAGCGGGGGCGCCAGTTCCCCCCACACGATGATCTCTCCGAGGTCGAGCGAGCTCACCCGGATTGCCCGCGAGAGGTGGACCAGCGGCCCTGCCGACGTCGGCACCACCAGCCGCCGCGTGCTGCCGCCCGGGAGCACGTCGCGCGGCACCGGAGCGTAGTTCGCCCCGAGGTACACGTCGCCGGTCGCGTCCTTCTCCAGGAACTCGGCATGCTCGTGCGCCTTCCCCGCCACGACGCCGGAGCCCAGCACCCGACGGAAGCGGTCGACGATCGTCACCGGCCGCCCCACGACCTGGGCGATCACGTGGGCGATGTCGGAGTAGCTCCCCCCGCCCAGCACGAGGTCCACGAACTGACGGAGCGTAGCTTCCGACTGCCGCAGCTCGTTCGCCTGCAGGTTGAGGATCCGGCTCGTGAGGGGCTGGATGATGTCGATGAACGACACCCGCGGGGGGAGCTCGATGAGGGGGAACCTTCGCTCATCCGCCGCATCGAGCATGCACGGCGGAAGCTCTCCGATGTAGCTGTCAGGGGTCACCGCCAACCCCGCGAGGCCCTTCTCGGCCAGGCGTGGCACCAGGGTCTCCACCGCGGCCGCGTTGTCGCGGAGGGGATAGAGGGTGGTCACCAGCAGCTCGCCGGGGTGGACCCAGTCGAGGATGTTCGGCACCTCCATGACGTTCACCGACCGGATGACGTTGTCCAGGCCGTCCTTACCGGCCACCACCTTCGCCCTGCGCAAGGGCTCGGCGATCGTCAGAGCTTCCCGAACCGTGAGCGCCATCGCGTTCTCCCGCTGCCGCCGTCGGAAGGGAGTCTACTCGAGCCGCCGCCCCCCCACCCAGGCCCACCCGGGGCCCGGGCCCGAGGGCGGGCTCGGGCTCCCCGGGCCGACCGCGACCCCTGCTGTCCGGAGTGCCGTTCCCATCGATCGCTCGCCTGCGGCCCGGCCGTCGGAGCACGCCCCGGCCGCACCGCGGTCACCGCCGGACCCCCAACGGCCCCACCCCGCGCGGGAACAGGTCGGCCCGGAACGCTGTCAGGACGCGCTCTCCTTCCCCGAGGAGCGCGACGAACTCGCTTCCCCGGGCGAGGAGGGTTCCCCCGAAGGCGCCGGTCTGCGCCCAGTAGCGGTCCAGCACGACCGCGGTCCCCCCAGCATCGACCTCTACCACCCCGTGCCATCGCAGCTCGCCCGTGCCGTCACCGCCGGTGCTCGCTCCGGATCTCCCGCCGGGGCCGGTCGCCACGCCGATCGTGGCCAGGGGGAGCACCCCATCCTCGGCGCGGGCTGCGTACAGAGCGGGGAGAACGACGTACGCGGCGAGCGTCCCGGCAAACAGGGCGTTGCCCTCGGGCAGTGGCAGCTCCCGCTCGTCATTGCCCACCGTCACCGTCGCCACCCCGCCCTCGACCCGCGCCGCGATGCGCTGGTTCCCGAACCCCAGCGGCCCTCGGGCCTCCAAGGTGTACGACCGGGGACTCAGGTCGGGGCCCCACTCGATCTCCTGGTCGAACGACACGCTCACGGTGACGAACAGGACTCGGAAGAAGAACCGGCCGGAGGAGGTCAGGTTCACCGTGGCGGCGTTCCGTCGCACCAGCCGGTACTCCTCCTCCGCGACCCGCCTCCCGTCGAGGTCGTACACCAGCCGCCCCGCTTGGACGTAGCCCACCGGCAGCACGTCCGACAGCGGGCGGACCGCCGTGGCGGCCGGGGCACCGGCGTCCAGCGGCTCCTCCTCGTCCGCGTCCACGACCTCCAGCGCCGGAGGAGAGGCAGGGGCGGGCGGGGTGCGCCACTCCGCGGGGATCCCCTCCGACTTCGGCACGCTGGGCGGGGGTGACCACGGGCGAACGAACGCGAGGAGGACACCAGCGGCGATGCTGACGATCCCGCCGATGACGAGCCATCTCCGTCGGCTTCGCTGTCTGGACACCATGGTCTCGGTAACCAGTCTACCCGATGCGCTGTCTGAATCCGGTGCCGGGATGGGCTAAGCTACCCGCAATGGAGCTCGCGCGGTCGTTCGGGATCGTCGTCCACCCGACCAGCTTCCCCAACCGGTGGGGAATCGGAACCCTCGGTGACGCGGCCCGCGCCTTCCTGGATTGGCTGGCCTCGGCCGGGGCCCGCTGGTGGCAGGTGCTCCCCCTCGGGCCCACGGGGTACGGGGATTCGCCGTACCAGTCGTTCTCCGCGTTCGCGGGGAACCCGTACCTGCTCGACCCGGACGAGTTCGTCGCCCGGGGCTGGCTCCCCGCCGGGCCGATCCCCCCAGCGCCCCTCGACCGGGTCGACTTCGGGTGGGTCTACGCGACGCGGTGGCCGCTCCTGCGCCGCGCCTACGACGGATTCTTGCGCCGCGCCCGGTGGTCAGAACGACGCGAGCTGTCGCGGTTCCGCCGCGCGGAGGAAACGTGGCTCGCCGACTACGCGCTGTTCATGGCCCTCAAGGCCCACTTCCACGGCACGCCTTGGCCGACCTGGCCCCGTGAGCTTGCTGAACGTGCTCCGCGCGCTCTGTCTGGGGCGCGCCGGGCCCTGGCCGAGGAGGTGGGGTTCCACGCCTGGACCCAGTGGCGCTTCTTCGCAGCCTGGGATCTCGTTCAGGAGCACGCGCGCGGCCACGGGATCGGGATCGTCGGCGACATGCCGATCTTCGTGTCCCACGACTCGGCCGATGTGTGGGCTCATCCGGAGCTGTTCTACCTCGACCGCCACGGGAACCCGACCGTCATCGCAGGTGTCCCGCCGGACTACTTCAGCGCCACCGGACAACGGTGGGGGAACCCCCTCTACCGGTGGGACGTCCTCGCCGAGGATGGGTTTGCGTGGTGGGTCGCCCGGGTGCGTCACGCGCTGCGAACGTGCGACCTCGTGCGGCTCGACCACTTTCGCGGGCTCGAGGCGTACTGGGAGATTCCCGCCACCGAGCCGACCGCGATCCACGGGCGGTGGGTCAAGGCTCCCGGCGAGGACCTTCTGCGGACGATCCGACGCGAACTCGGGAACGTGCCGATCGTGGCGGAGGATCTCGGGGTGATCACCCCCGAGGTGAACGCGCTGCGCGACCGGTTCGAGCTGCCTGGGATGCGGGTCCTCCAGTTCGCGTTCGAGGGTGGGGACGACAACCCGCACCTCCCCCACAACTACCCCGAGCACGGTAGGATCCTGGTCTACACGGGGACCCACGACAACGACACCACCCGCGGGTGGTTTGGCAGCGCCGCGCCGGAGGAGCAGGAGCGCACCCGTGGGTACCTCGCTCGCCACGGGATCCGCGCCGACCGGGACGAGGACGTCCCCTGGGCGCTGATCCGCCTGGCGTTCGTCAGCCGTGCCGCGCTGGCGATGATCCCCCTGCAGGACGTGTTGAGCGCGGACTCCTCGGCCCGGATGAACACCCCGGGGAAGCCCGAGGGCAACTGGTCGTGGCGGTACCGCCCCGCGGACCTGGTCCCCGATCACGCCGCGCGCCTGCGTGAGGCCGCCACGGACACGGGACGGGTTGCCGCCCCGCACCGGGGCCAGTAGGCTCGAGGTTTGAACAACGCGGCCCGAGGGGGAGAAGGAGATCATGCCGAACACGAACGACCTGATGGACAAGGTGGTCTCGCTGTGCAAACGCCGGGGATTCATCTTCCCGTCGAGCGAGATCTATGGGGGGATCGGCGGCTTCTGGGACTACGGTCCGCTGGGGGTAGAGCTGAAGCGAAACGTGCGCGAGGCATGGTGGCAGGACATGGTCCAAGGTCACGACGACACGACGCCCCCCCCGGGGATGCCCTCGGCCTACGCCATGGTGGGCTTGGAGACGAGCATCGTGATGCACCCCCAGGTATGGAAGGCGAGCGGGCACTACGACCTCTTCCACGACATGCTCGTGGACTGCCGCCGCTGCAAGGCGCGGTTCCGCGCTGACCAGCTGGCCACGAGCTCGTGCCCCGAGAAGCCCTCCAGACACCCCGGTGAGCACACGACGTGCGACCTCACCCCCCCTCGGGAGTTCAACCTCATGTTCAAGACCTACATTGGAGCGCTGGTTGATCCGGACAGCGAGGCCTACCTGCGTCCGGAGACAGCCCAAGGGATGTTCGTCAACTTCCGGAATGTCCTCGCCACGGCCCGGGTCAAGCTGCCGTTCGGGATCGCTCAGATCGGGAAGTCGTTCCGCAACGAGATCACCCCGCGGAACTTCACCTACCGGTCGCGGGAGTTCGAACAGATGGAGATCGAGTTCTTCTGCCGCCCCGAGGAGTCGCGACAGTGGTACGAGTACTGGCGCGACCGCCGTCTGCGGTGGTACGTGTCCCTGGGGCTGGCGAGCGAGAAGGTGCGGCTCCGCGAGCACACCGCGGACGAGCTGAGCCACTACAGCTGCGGTACAGCAGACATCGAGTATGCCTTCCCGTTCCTCCCGGACGGGGAGTTTGGCGAGCTGGAGGGGATTGCCCACCGTGGGGACTTCGATCTCCGCTCGCACATGGAGGGTAAGTTGGTCCGGCGGGGAGATGACCTCGTAGTGGAGACGGGGCCAGACGGCAGGCCGCGGCACCCCGGCAGCGGGAAGGACCTCTCGTACTACGATGAGGAGACGAAGGAACGCCTCATCCCTCACGTGATCGAGCCCTCCGCGGGGGTAGACAGGTCTGTCCTGGCCTTCATCTGTGAGGCATACGCGGAAGACGCCATCCCCGATGAGAGCGGTACCCCCCAGCCCCGGGTCGTGCTCAAGCTGAATCCACGCCTCGCGCCCGTGAAGGCGGCGGTGTTCCCTCTCATCCGCCGAGACGGGATGCCCGAACGGGCACTCGAGATCTACCGAGAGCTGAAGTCACGGTGGAACGTGGACTACGACGAGAAAGGCTCGATCGGCCGTCGCTACCGACGCCAGGATGAGTCTGGAACGCCATTCTGCATCACGGTGGACGGAGAGACGGCGGCTGACGAGACCGTAACCGTGCGCGATCGCGACACCACGGTTCAGCAGCGCGTGCCGATCAAGGACCTTGTTGGATTGCTGCAGGAGAGGATCGTAGGTCCCTAGGGACACGCCTGCGTCGCCTCCGTCCTGCACGTCCCCCGGCTGCCCTGTTGACGGGCGGTGTAACCCCACTATACTCGCGCTCGGTCAGCCCTCGAATGCGGGCGACGAAGGAGGCGAAGTCACATGCTGATGAAGGAGAAGAAGGCGGAGAAGCCCAAGCAGCCGAAGAAGCCGTGCGGTTGTTGCTAAGGGATACATCGCGGAGTGCGATGACTCGGGGATGAACCTCAGGATCGCCGGGAGGGCGCGGGGAGCGCCCCTTCTTTCTCCCGGGGACCCTACACGGGTGCCTGGAGGCCATTCCCCGACCTGAAGACCGACGATTTGACGCCCCGTGCCCAACGCCATAAGCTTGCCCAAGTGTTGAGCGTGACCGGGGAGGCGTGCAGCAGCGGGGGACGAGAACACACACAAAGGAGGATGAACCCCTCCGAGCGAGCGCCGCGAACTGGCTCCCCCGACTCCGATGTGGAGTTGCCACCCCAGTGGGCTTGACCCAGGCGGGCCGCGGGCAGCGAACGGAGGGTAAGGAGGGTTATGAACAGGAAACACGTGAAGAAGCTGTTGGGAGTAGGTGCAGTGGTGCTGGCAGGACTCCTGCTCGTCGGGTGTGGCGGGGATTTCAAGCTACCTACCACCACACTCACAATGTCAGTCCCACAGGGACGATCTGGTACAACCAAGGTGACGTTCACCCGCGAGAGGTTCGAGGGCGAGGTCAGCTTCTCCTTGACCGGGGCGCCGACCGGTGTGACGGCGAAGTTCGATCCTGTGAAGACGGACACGAAGGGCACCGAGACGACCCTGACCCTCACGGTGGGCGATACGGTGGCAGTGCAGAAGTACACCCTGAAGGTCGTGGCCCAGAGCGGGAACAAGAAGAAGGAGCAGACGCTTGAGCTCACCGTCCAGGTGAAGCCGGACTTCACCATCGCCGCGACCCCCGCTGCCCTCACCGTCAAGCAGGGCGCGAGTGGCACAGTAACGGTCAACCTTTCCCGCAACGCAACGTTCACCGGTGCAGTCGCACTGACCCTTGAAGGGGCTCCCGCAGGAGTGACCGGGACGTTCAACCCGGCATCAGCTACAGGCGCTACGAGCACGCTGACCCTCAATGTCTCCAGCACTGCTGCAGCCGGCGTGTACAACCTCACGGTCCGCGGCAAGGGCGACGGACTGGACAAGACGACGCGGGTCACGCTTACGGTCGAAGCGCTGCCGGACTTCAGCCTCTCCGGCCAGCCTTCTGCGGTTGAGGTGAAGCGAGGCGAAGCCGCTACGGTGACGATTACCGTGAACCGCGTGGGTGGGTTTGCAGAGCCGATCCAGTTCGAGATCGAGGGTCTTCCCACCGGTGTGACGGCGACCTTTGACCCCAATCCGGCCCCAGCGGGCACGGCCACACTGCGGATCACCACGGGAACGGCTGCCGCTGCGGGCACCTACCCGCTTCGGGTACGGGGCACGGCAGGTGCACTTTCGAGGGTGGCGAACGTCAGTCTGACGATCAGTCAGTAGAGTTCGAGTACCTGATCTGTACGGGGTGGGGGACGGCGCATCGCCGTCCCCCTTGTTTTCGTTCCTCATCAGAGGTCCCGCCGATCGCCGCTGGCGCCGCCTTCACCGCGGGGGGGTAGCCCGTGGGGGACGCCGCTCACCCGTGGCACGCCGACCTGCGGCGCGCACTCCGCTGCGGTTCAGCGCAGCACGGTGGACGTTTGGAGGAAGCGGACGCTCGCAACCGGGGTGCAGACCCACGTCTGGTGGCCGGTATCGCATTCCGGGACCGCGAACATCCGGTCTTTCATCGCGGAGCCGAAGGCTCGACGAGGACCCGCCCAGGCCGCTAGGTACTGAACCAGCGGGTCCAGGAGTGCCGAAGGGCCCGAGCCTCGCGCGCGAGCACCCGCGCCAGCCGGTGAGGGTCGTGCTTGATGGTGAGTTTCCCTTCCATCTCCACGACGTCCAGCACCGGTGCGCGGATCACCCGCAGCCCCATGGTTCGCGGCCCATGCAGGTCGTCCAGCACCGGCTCGCTCCCCTCCTCCCGGTAGCGCGCGACGATCTCCGCGGGAGGAACGCCGCTGTTCACCACCACGGCGTGGAACCGTCGCAGGTCTACGTGGTCCGCGAGCGCCTTGAGGTGATCGCTGGCGGTGAACCGGTCGGTCTCTCCCGGCTCGGTCATCAGGTTCATGATGACGATCTTCTCGGCGCGAGACTGGTCTACCGCATTGGAGATTCCCTCAACGAGAAGGTTGGAGATGATGCTCGAGTAGAGGCTCCCCGGTCCGACGAGGATCAGATCGGCACCCGCAATCGCGTCGAGGGCCACCGAGTAGGCTCGAGCAGGCTTCGAAAGGCGGAGGCTCCGGATCGGGGCATGCGCAGCTGCGATCTCGGCCTCGCCCACGATCGTCCGACCGTCGGCCAGCTCGGCCACGAGGTCTGCCCGGTCGAGGGTGGAGGGAACAACC
This sequence comes from Candidatus Bipolaricaulis sibiricus, assembly GCA_004102645.1. Taxonomy (GTDB): domain Bacteria; phylum Bipolaricaulota; class Bipolaricaulia; order Bipolaricaulales; family Bipolaricaulaceae; genus Bipolaricaulis; species Bipolaricaulis sibiricus. Next base: position 747,792 of record CP034928.1, read on the forward strand.
TTTCCTCGAACCGAGAGGAAGTGGCTGGCCTCTTCTACCGCGCGATCGAACCCGCCCGCCGCCTGTTCCATCCCGGCGAGGAGAACGTTCCCCAGCGAGTGGCCAACCAACCCCTCGCCAGACCGGAACCGGTGTTGCATGAACCGCGCCATCCGTGCTTCGTCGTCCGCAAGGGCGAGCAAGCAGTTCCGCACATCACCCGGTGGCATGACGTCGAGTTCCGCGCGCAGGCGACCCGAGCTGCCCCCAGTGTCCATCACTGTGACCACTGCGGTCAGATTGGCCGTGTAGGATTTGATCCCGCGGAGCAGGGTCGAAAGCCCCGTTCCACCACCGATCGCGACAACGTGCGGCGCGGCGCGCAGAACGCGTCCCTGGTACAGAGCTTCGGCGACAGAACCTCCTCCGCGAGGGGTCACCGCATGGAGAATCGCCCGAACCGCGCAGGCCATGCCGACCACCATGCCGACGAGGCCGCCGAACACCAGCGCTGCTCCGAACACGGGCCGCCATAGGAACGGAAAGTGCCGCAGCAAGAGGGCATAGAGTCCGCGCATGCCCTCATCACCGACCCAGCACAGCGCTCCGAACGCGACGAGCGCGATCGAACCGAGAGCGAGGAGAAACCAGCGTTTCACACCCATCCCGGGAAGGAGAAGCTTGACGACTGGAGGGACCGTCACCGCCACTCCACCCGCACGCCGGGGCCGAGTTGCGACAGGCGCTCCCCGAGCTCCGGGCACGGTTGCACTGTGTACTGGGGACCCGCGTTGACGACGAGCGCTCGCTCATCCCCGATCACGCGGACCCGTACGGCCGCCGGGCCGGGATGGTCGGCGAGGATCCGACCCAGCTGAGCTGCGCTCTCCCGGGTTACGAGGTCGAGCGGGACTTCGATCCAGCACAGCGCTGGGGCCGCGCGCGTGCCTAGGAGCGGTTCCACCTCAAGGGCCTGCAGCCGCCGCGATCCATTCCGTTCAGACCAGCGGACGCGCAGGTACAGCAACGCGCGTTCCTGGAGGACGCTGGCCCGTGTGCTGTACAGGCGCGAACCCACGATGACCTCCACCTCGCCGGTCGGATCCTCCAGGGACAGGAACGCCATCGGGCCGTCCTGGGTCGCCACGGTCTTCAGCGCGCGCACCAGACCGGCGATGCCGAAACTGCGGCTCTGCGTGGCGGCCTCGGCAAGGGGGATGGCGCCACGCGCCCTGATCTCCGCCGCGTGAGCATCCAGGGGGTGGCCGGACAGGTACAACCCCAGGAGCTCGCGCTCGAACTCGAGCAGCATCTCGCGGGGATACTCCTCCTCCCCGACCGCGAGTTTAGGTGCCAGATCCTCAGCCTCAAAGAACGACTGCTGTCCCGAGGCCCGCTGGGCCCGAGTCAGCTGCGCCAGACGCACACCTTCGCAGGCAAGGGCCATCAGAGCCTTGCGCGGGAGTCCGAACCGGTCCATCGCGCCAGCCTTGATCATGCACTCCACGGACTCGCGGGTGACGCGCTCCGGGTCGATGCGCTGGCAGAAGTCGAAGAAGCTTCGGTACCCGGAGCCGCGGTTGGCGAGGATCGCCTCAACTGCGCCCACTCCCACATGCTTGATCGCTCCCAACCCAAACCGGATGCGTCTCTCCCCAACTGGCGTGAACCCCACCGCCGACTCGTTCACGTCCGGCGGAAGCACCTCGATCCCCATCGCCCGGCAGTCGTCGATATACGCCGCGACCTTGTCCGTGTTGTCCTGGACCGAGGTCAGGAGAGCAGCCATGAACTCCGTCGGGTAGTGCGCCTTGAAGTAGGCTGTCCAGTAGGTGATGAAGGCGTAGGCTGTCGAGTGCGCCTTGACGAACCCGTACCGCGCGAACTTCTCGATGTCAGAGAAGATCCGGCGAGCCTCGTCGGCGGCGATCCCGTTCTGGATACACCCTTCGACGAACCGTGACTCCATCTCCGCCATCTCCTCTGGCTTCTTCTTGCCCATGGCCCGTCGCAGGAGGTCCGCTTCCCCCAACGTGAAGCCCGCCAATCGCTGCGCCAGAAGGAGGATCTGGTCCTGGTAGATGGGAAGCCCGTAGGTCTCGGAGAGGACTTCCTCGGTCGCGGGGTGGGGGTACGTGACGGGCTGACGCCCGTGCTTGCGCTCGATGTAGTCATCAGCCATCCCGGAGTCGAGCGGACCTGGGCGGAACAGACCCAAGATGGCAATGAGATCGCGGAATTCCGTCGGCTCGAGGCGCCGGATGAGCGCCCTCATCCCTGCCGACTCGATCTGAAACACGCCGGTCGTCTGTCCGGACTGGATCAGCTCGTAGGTCGCCCGATCATCGAGGGGAAGCTGGTCCAGGTTGACCTCGATTCCCGTTCGGGTCTCCACCAGCCGCGCGACATCGTCGAGGAGGGTCAGGTTGCGCAGGCCGAGGAAGTCCATCTTCAGAAGGCCCACGGCCTCAACGTCGTGCATGTCGAACTGGGTCACGAACTGGCCATCGGACAGGCGAAGCAGCGGGACGAAACGCTCCAAGGGCTCCGGCGCGATCACGACGCCCGCAGCGTGGGTCGAGCTGTTGCGCAGCAATCCTTCCAGACGTCGCGCGATGGCGAACAGCTTGCGGGTGTCCTCCTCCCCCTCTGCCATCTCCCTCAGCGCTGGCACCTGCTCCAGGGCACGGGGGAGCGCCATCCCAAATGGGACAAGCTTGGCGATGCGGTCCGACTTCTCGTAGGGCAATCCGAGCACCCGGGCGACATCGCGCACCACGGATCGCGCGGCCATTCGGTCGAACGTCGCGATCTGGGCAAGGTGATCCCGACCGTACCGCTCCGCGACGTAGCGGATGACCTCGTCCCGCCCCCGAACACAGAAGTCGATGTCGAAGTCGGGGAGGGTGACGCGATCGGGGTTCAGGAACCGCTCGAACAGGAGGTGAAACCGCAACGGGTCGACCTGGGTGATCCCCAACGCATAGGCCACGAGAGACCCCGCGGCCGAACCACGACCCGGCCCGACCGGAATCCTGTTCCGGCGGGCGTAGCCGACGAAGTCGGCGACGATGAGAAAGTACGGAGCGAGGTCCATCCGCGTGATCACATCGAGCTCGTAGGTCAGCCGTTCCTGGACGTGGGCCGGAAGGGGATCGCCGAATCGACGCCGAGCCCCCGCCCACGCCTGGGCCGTCAGCTCCTCGTTCGGGGATAGGGCACTCGGATATCGGGGCAGCAATCGCCGCCCCAGCTCCAGCTCCAGCTCGCAGCGCTCGGCCACGGCCACCGTAGCGGCGAGGGCGCCTGGGACCTCCCGAAACCGTTCTGCCATCTCCTCCTCGGTCAAGAAGTGATACCCAGTGCCGTCGAAGGCGCGCGCATCAGGATCGGACAGCTTCTTCCCCGCCTGGATGTTGATGAGAACCCGGTGCGGTTCGCGATCGTCGGCATCCAAGTAGTGCACATCGGAGGTCGCGACCACAGGGAGACCGAGGCGGCCCGCGAGGGCGAGCTGGTCACGGATCACCCCACGGTTTCGTTCTAGTCCGTGGTCCTGCAGTTCGAGGTAGAACCTGCCCGAGAAGATCTCGGCAAGCCGCCCCGCAGCACGAGCGGCCTCCTCCCCCCGCCCCTGCAGGAGCAACCGCTGCACCTCGCCTGACTCGCACGCTGACAGAGCGATCAATCCCGCGGAGTGCTCCGCGAGGAGATCCAGATCGACCCGAGGCTTGTAGTAGAACCCCTCGGTGTGCGCGCGGTTCGCAAGAAACAAGAGGTTCTGCCAGCCCGTCCGGTCCATCGCCAACGTGACGAGGTGGTAGGGAGACCGACTGGCCGAGGCATCTCGGGAGAAACGTGAGTCTGGCGCGACGTACAGCTCAACCCCGAGCAGGGGTTTGACCCCTGCCTCGCGCGCTGCTCGGTAGAACTTGATGGCCCCGGAGAGGTTCCCGTGGTCGGTGAGGGCGAGCGCAGGCATGCCCAGCTCGGCAGCACGGGCCACAAGCTCACGCACCCGTCCCATGCCGTCAAGAAGGGAGTACTCGGAGTGGACGTGCAGATGAACGAACGCCACCCTACCTCCGCATGATGATGATCCGCTCCTCGTCAGGGAATCCCCATCGCAGCTGCTGACGGGCCTCCCGCTCCACGACCTGGGGCAGGGTCGCTTCGGCCAACCTGCGCCTCAGCGCTTCGATCTCGTCGTGAAGCCGTGTCTCCTGAGCGCGGAACGCCCGCAGTTCGGCCTCAACCTGACGGATCGCGTGGACACGCGTTCCGAACACCCACCCAATGGCAACGAACCCCACCAAGACGAGCCCAAAAGGGAGATACCTCCTACTTCCGGGGCCACGTGGCCATGGGCGGGGCATAGGTATCCTCGATGCGGAGAAGCTCATTGTACTTGGCCACCCGCTCCGAACGGGAGACCGATCCGGTCTTGATCTGTCCACACCCCGTTCCCACCGCGAAGTCTGCGATCGCGGTGTCCTCCGTCTCACCGGACCGGTGGGAGATGATGCGGGCGTATCCCGCCTCGAGCGCCATATCCATCGTCTGGAGCGTCTCCGTGACGGTGCCGATCTGGTTCAACTTGATGAGAATCGCGTTTGCGGCTTGCCGCTCGATTCCCAATGTCAACCGCTCCGGGTTCGTGACAAAGATGTCATCGCCCACGATCTGGATCGCGTTCCCCAGCCGCTCAGTGAGGCGCGACCAGCCCTCCCAGTCCTCCTCGGCCAATCCGTCCTCGATGGAGACGATGGGGTACTTCCCGATCCACTCCGCATACAGATCCACGACTTCCCCCGCCGACCGCTGGCCAGCCAGGCGATAGACGCCCCGCTCTTCGGAGAAGAACCCCGTGGCAGCGCAGTCGAGTGCTAGAGCCACATCCTGTCCGGGTTCGTAACCCGCGTCCTCGATCGCCTGAACGAGGATCTGCAGGGCCTCCTCGTCGGAGGAGAGCCGCGGCGCGAACCCGCCTTCATCCCCGACTGCCACGGAGTACCCCTTCGCCTTGAGCAGCTTCTTCAGGGTGTGGAACACCTCGGCCCCGTACCGAAGCGCCTCCGCAAACGCCGGCGCGCCCACCGGTACGAGCATGAACTCCTGGATCGCGAGACCACTGTCGGCATGCGCTCCGCCGTTGATCACATTCATGTGGGGGATCGGCATGCGTCCCGCACGGGCCCCGGCAATGTACTTCCACAACGGCAGTCCCAGCGATGCTGCGGCCGCCTTTGCGCAGGCAAGCGAGACGGCAAGGATTGCATTGGCGCCCAGCCCGGACTTGTTCGGAGTCCCGTCGCGCTCGATGAGGAGCGCGTCGATCTCCTCCTGCCACAGGGGGTCCATTCCCTCGATCTCGGGGCCAATGACCTCGTTCACCGTACGCACTGCGCCTTGGACGCCCCTCCCCAGGTATCGGTCGTCACCATCGCGGAGTTCGACAGCTTCGTAGGTTCCGGTCGAGGCCCCCGAGGGAACTGCAGCGCGTACCTCGGTTCCGTCCTCTAGCGTGATCTCGACCTCGATCGTGGGGTTGCCGCGGGAATCGAGGATTTCCCGTGCCCAAACGTCTTCAATCAAGTTCATCACATCACCCAGTTGGAGTCTACCGGGCGGCCAGGGAAAAGGCCAGGAAGGGTGTCCGCCAATCTCGGGCAACCTGAGCGGCGGCTCCCCGCGGACCCCCACGTTGATCCGTGATCGGGCCGTGCCGCCGCGGCCCCCGTCGGGCCGCGGGAGAGGACCACCCAGACCTGCAGCGGGGACAATCGAGCCCCCCGGACCCTTCGGCGGGTTGATCGTCCCTCTGACCAGGCCGCACCACGAGGTCTCGGCACCGCAGCCCGGCGTGCCGCAGGTCCGCGACCCCGAGACTCCCTCGCGGGGTGCTAGAGACGCCCTCTCAGCCGCGGGTCAAGGGCGTCGCGCAGTCCGTCACCGAGAAGGTTGAACCCCAGCACTGCCAGGGCGATCGCTGCTCCCGGGAACATCGCGTAGTGCGGGGCGACACGGATGTAGGCCTGACTGCGGCCGAGCATCGTCCCCCATTCGGGGGTCGGAGGCTGGGCCCCCAGACCGAGGAACCCGAGCCCGGCTGCCCACAGGATGGCGTTGGCCATCTGGAGAGTGGACAGGACGATCAACGGCGCAAGGCAGTTCGGGAGAATGTGCCGGCGGATGATCGTCAGGTTGTCTGTGCCCACAGCGCGAGCCGCCTCGACGAACTCGCGCTCGCGGATCTCGAGAACCGAGCTTCGCACGACCCGGACATACGTGGGCGCAAAGGAGATCCCCACCGCCAGCATCGTGTTCCACAACCCGGGTCCGAGGACTGCCACCACCATGATCGCCAGCAGGATCCCCGGGAAGGCCATCAGCACATCGACCAGCCGCTGGGTCAGAATGTCGGAGGCGCCCCCGTAGAAGCCGGACAGCGCCCCCACAGGGGTTCCCAACACAAGCCCGAGGGCGACGGACACCACGGCCATCATGAGTGAGACCCGAGTTCCGTGCAGGATTCGACTGAACAGGTCACGACCGAGCTCGTCCGTTCCCAACAGGTAGTCCCCCGACGGCGGGCGCAGCTTGTTGGCCAGCGAGAACCTCAACGGGTCCCGGGGCGACAGCTGCGGGGCGAACGCCGCTACGACGAGGAAGGCCAGGATGACGACCATCCCCACCAACGCCAACCGGTGCTTGACCAATCGCTTGAGGATGCTCATCGTCAGTCGTACTGGATCCGCGGGTTGACCACTCCATACAGGAGGTCAACGATCAGGTTGATGACCACGAAGGCAAGCGCCAACAGCAGGACCGCCCCCTGCACGACGGGATAGTCGCGAGCGCTGATCGAGTCGACCATCAGCCGCCCCACACCTGGCCAGGCGAAGACGGTCTCGGTCAGCACCGCTCCTGAGAGCAGCGCGCCAAACCGAAGTCCGATGATCGTCACAATCGGAATCAGCGCGTTGCGCAACGCATGGCGAAGCACAACCGAGCTCTGGCGCAACCCCTTGGCCCGCGCTGTGTTTACGTAGTCCTGGCGCATCACTTCGAGCATCGTCGACCGGGTGAAGCGAGCCACCAGGGCCACCGAAGATGCCGCCAAGGTCACCGAGGGGAGGATGAGGTTGATCGGCCCCCCTCGGCCGGCAGCGGGGAGCCACCCCAGTCGCACCGAGAACAAGAGCATCAGCATCAGCCCCAGCCAGAACACCGGGGCGGACAGCCCGACCAAGGCACCGAACATGCTCGCGTAGTCAAAGACCGAGTAGGGCTTGGTCGACGAGATCACCCCCACCGCCACCCCGAGGAGCGTCGCCAAGAGCAGGCTCACGAACGTCAGCTCGAGGGTGGGCACCATCCGCGACCACACCTCCTGGCTCACGGGGAGACCAGTCCGAATCGACGTCCCGAGGTCACCCCGGAACAACCCAGCCATGAACCGCCCGTATTGGATGTGGAGTGGCTGATCCAACCCGAGCGTTCGGCGCACCTGCTCGATGTACTCTCGCGTGGCGTGTACCCCCGCCATCGCCTGCGCGGGGTCGCCGGGGAGCATCCGTACCATGCTGAACACGAGCAGGGTGACCCCGAACAGGGTCGGAACTGCCAGCAGGAGCCGCCGTACCGTGTACTGAATCAAGGGAGGAGGGAGCAGGGAGGGCCTGCCCAGGGCAAGCCCTCCCCAGCCTTCATCCTGCTACTGATCGAGCCACGCCCGGTGGGCGAGGATGTACTCCCGCGGGTGGTGGATGAGCCCCTTCGCCACCGTCCTCTGGGCGTTGAGCTGTCCCTCGTAGTGGAGGTAGAGCCAAGGCGCATCCTTCCACAGGTAGCTGAGCAACGAGGCGTAGGTTGCACGCCGGCCCGCCGGATCGGACACGACGCGCGCCAGCTCGAGGAGAGTGTCGACCGTCGGATCCGAGTAGAAGCTGCGGTTGGACCCCACCGGTGCCCACTCGCTCGTGTGGAACAACGCGAACAGTCCGTAGTCCGCATCCAACGTCACGCAGCCCCAGCCGAGCATGAACATGTCAAACGTCGCCTCGCTGACCGGCCGACGGAGGTAGGCCAGGTACGCCGCCCACTCCATCGTGATGAGCTGGGCCTCGATCCCCACATCAAGGAGGTAGGCCTGCACGGCCTCGGCAATCGCGGCGTCCATCATGTACCGGCCCGTCGGGTGATAGAGCGTGCACTTGAACCCGTTCGGGAACCCTGCCGCCTTGAGCAGCTCTCGCGCCTTTTCCGGATCGTACGTGTAGGGTTCCTGAGGCGCGTGCCCGAACACGAGCGGCATGATGGCGGCATCGGAGACGCCACCCACACCACCCAGGATCTCCTTCACGATTGCTTCTTTGTCTACCGCATAGTTGACCGCCTGACGGACCCGCACGTCCGTCCACGGTGCCTTCTGGTAGTTGAACGCAACGTAGATCGTTCGCACGCTGGGGATGTTCAGGAGCTCGAGCCCCGGCGTTGCTGCCACGCGGGGGGCATCGAGCGGGGGGACGCGCATCATGGCGTGAAGCTGGCCCGTTTCCAGGAGAACGAGCCGGGTCGCGTCGGACGGAACCACCTTGAACACCACCGAGTCAAGGTAGGGCTTCTCCCCCCAGTAGTTGTCGTTGCGGACAATGCGTACGTGATCCCCGCGCACCCACCGATCGAACTTGAACGGGCCGGTCCCGACGGGCTCCATGATGTCCTTGCCCTCAGGAAGCTCGGCGATCTGTTTCGGGCTCACGATTGCCACGAAGTTGTGGGTGAGGTGAGAGATGAGCGGTGCGAATGGCTTGTCCAGATTGAGCCGCACCGTGTACTCGTCCACCACGTCGATCGTGTTCACCCGTGGAAAGAGGAGGAACGCGTACGTCGACTTCCTGAATCGCTCGAGGTTGGTCTTCACCGCGTCCGCATTTAACGGGGCCCCGTCATGGAAGAACACGCCTCGGCGCACGTACAACGTGACCGTCAGGCCATCCTCAGAGACATTCCAGTTTTCCACGAGAAGCGGCGCCACTTTGAGGTCCTCTGTCATCAGAAGGAGGGTCTCCGCGATGTGCGTGAGAATCATTCCTGCTGGTGCCGAGGTAATCTTGTTCGGGTCGAGGGATTCGGGGTCCGTCCCGAAGCCGATCACCATCTCCCCACCCGGTTTCGGCGCCGCCCAGGCCGCCAACCCAACAAGCAGAACACTTGCCAAGATCCATGCCTTTCGTGCCATCAGCAACCTCCCTTGGTAGGATGTAGTGCACATCGGGTACGACCTGTCTGCCCTTACGCTGCTTTCGCTGATCACCTCCCGACGGGCGGAAGTTCCGGAGGAGCTGGCGCACCGCTCGGGGCGCCTGCCCCCCGGCGTCCGGGTGCATTATAGCGGGGAACGACGACCGAAGTTGGTCGCTCAACCACAGCAAGGCCCGGCCACGAAGGCCGGGCCTTGTTGCGCCGATCGACGGCGAGATCCTAGAAGCCCTCGAGCGCTCCGATCGTCGTCTGCCAGAACACGATCCGCACGAACTCGGTGTACGATAGCGCTGAACCGATACGGAAGTTGAGCGAGGGAACCAGCGCCCCCGTGAACCCTTCGGGGCTTCCGACCACCAACGGGTTCGTCGGTGGGCTCACCATCAGCTGCCTCAGCCGTACGAACCCCTGGGAGCGATCGAGGTTCCCGTCACCGTCCATGTCCAGTCGCAGGTCCATGTAGATCGAGGTTGCATTGCGAACCTGGAACGAGTGCGTGACCCGGCCTGACGTGACTGAGCCCTCGAACACCACCCGCCAGCCCTCGCTCACAGGTTCTGGAATCAGACCCAGCGGAACCGGTCCCGCATCCGTCGATACGTTGATGAACTGTCCATCTGTCCTCAGCTCGAGCCGGTAGCCTCGTGGCATCGTCCACGTCGACGCTCCGTTGACCGTGATTCTCCACGTGTCCGTTCCCCACACGTAGATTCCCGGTACGGTCATCGGCGGCATCCCCGGAGGCCCGGCTACCGCTACGATCACCGGTTGCGTGGTCTGGCCCGTGGCCCCCTGGTTGTCGGTGACGTAGAGCGTCGCGTTGTACGCCCCCGCTGACCCATACGTCCACGTCACCACCGGGCCCGAGCGGTCGATAACCCCGTTCCCGGTCAGGTCCCACGCGTAGGACACGATGCTACCGTCCGGATCGTAGGATGGGGTCCCGTTGAAGGTCACGGTTGCCCCTGGCGTCGGAGCAGACGGTGTGAAGGTGAACTGCGCCACCGGTGGCTGGTTCACCACCACCGGGGTCACCACGACCGTCTGGGTACGCTGGGCTGTGGCCCCCTGATTGTCGGTCACGAGCAGCCGCACCGTGTACGTACCGGCAGCCGGGTACTGGTGGAACACCACCTGCCCCGTTGCATCGAACGTGCCGTCGTTCTGGAAATCCCACTGGTAACTGGCAATGAACCCATCAGGGTCAGAGGACGCGCTTGCATCGAACCGGACCCAGTCGCCTGGCCTCGGAGCTGCGGGCGTGAACGTGAACTGAGCCACTGGCGGTTGATTGACAGCGACCACGACAACCTGACGGATCGTCTGTCCCGTCGCCCCCAGACCGTCAGTGACCACAAGCCGGACGTTGTAGGTGCCAGGGGCGGGGAACGTCCAGGTGGTCGTGACCCCAGTCCGCTCAAACACACCGTTGTTGTTGAAGTCCCACTGGTACCCGACGATCGTCCCATCGGGATCGTAGGACGTTGCCGCGCTGAACGAGACAGGAACCCCGGGGGCTGGGCTGGCGGGCGTGAACGTGAACTGAGCCACCGGAGGTTGGTTCACCGGAGTAGTCGGCGACAGCACAACCTCCAAGGTTCGCGTCCCCCCGGCCACGAGGAACACCCGTGCCGTGTAGTCCTGGTACCCGGTCTTGCGGATGAGGACATCGTGAAATCCCGGCACAAGGTTCACCGTCCGTGGCGTGTACCCACGGAACACGCCATCCACGTACAGCTTGGCCGTCGCTGGCGAAGAGCGGACCACGAGGGTTCCGTATCCCGGGGCCGGCCCGGACACGATCTGGAAGCTTGTGAAATCGAAGGCGCGCTGAGTCGGCTCGGGAACGAGGCCGAGAACCTGCGCCCCCCACGCCTCGGGATCCGATCCCAGCAGAGGGAACGGATCGCCTGGCGAGTAGCCGGCGAACCCACTGACCGGTTGCACAGAAGCCATGATCTGCAACCACTCCGTCCCCAGAGGGGGGGCTACCGTGAACTGGTACCCGCGCCCTGGGGTGGGGATGGTGTGGGTTCCGGCGGCGAAGTAGTTCTGCGACTCGTACTGGTTGGGGAAGATCTGTTGGACGTTCCCATCCGGCATGATGTCCCAGATGTAGACGTACGCCGGTCGGTTGAGGGTGAACGAGATCCTCACCGTCTCTCCCAGCGCGTAGGCTGGCTTGTCCGTGGAGATGGTCACCGTCAGGTCGCCCGCCGGCGGCTCGACGACGATCCCCAGAGGTTCCACTTGGCCCAGGGCCGATAGGCCCACGATCAGAACCAACGCGACGATCCATGTGTTTCTCATGTTCCTCAACCTCCTCCGTACACTACGGTCCATACGCGCGGTACGCGATCTGCTGGACCAGTTCGGCCGTCAGCGCCTCGAGGAGACGGTCCACGTCACCCGGGTCAAGCACCGCCCCCCGCAACTTCACGAAGCGCGAGCGCACAAACGCCTCCAGTGACTCCCGTGGTTGGCTGATCACGAAGTCCCCCACGGCCCACGCCATCTCCAACACCAGGCGGTCCTGAGGCAAGAGCGGGCCTCCCGGTCCCTGGGGACCAACCCCGACGATCCGGTACTGGATCAGCACCTGCTGCGCAGCGCCCAAGAGGTTGTAGCGGATCTTCAGGTTCGTCAGCACGGCCTCCCAGGGTTGGCCCATCTGCAAGACCTTCAGCACATCGTTCATCAACGGATCCGTGATGAACCCACGGTCGAGCGCGTGGTGGATGACCCAGACCACCTCCTCAGCCTGAGCGGGGGACAGCGCCGCGATCTGCCGCAGGAAGGGGAGACTGACCCCCGGCGTCGCTCGTCCTGTGCTCAACCCGGCGCTGAGTACAGGAGCGAACAGAGCCTTCAGCTCGGCGGAGATCGGCATCGTCTTGAGGAAATCCAGCACCTCGTCCGTCGAGGGGGCCGGAGGCAGCACAAGCTGGGCACTCACTGCCATCGAGAGCAAGACCGCCGCGACAGCCACGATCCTCACATTCCATCTCCCCCGATGTAGCGGACGGACACGTACTCGCCGAACGTTCGCACGAACTCCGCTGCGCGCGGGTCCTGACCCACCCAGCGCCCGTCGACAACGAACGCGTATTCGTACCGGCCCGGTGGGAGGGCGACCGTCACCGACCACACGCCGTCACCGTCAAGGTCGAACAACGAGATCGGCTGCCACGCCGAGAAGTCACCCACCACAACAACCTCCTTGGCACCTGGCGCAGCCACGGTGAACAGGTTGGCTCCGGACGCGGGAAGCGATCGAGGTGTGGGAACCGACAGTCTGCCGATGAGAACTCCGAGCGCGATGAGCAGCCCGCCGACGGCGACCGCCCACCTCGGTTCGACGGTCGCCGTGGAGAGGGCCTCCACAAGCCGCGCCTTCAGTGTTCGTCGGATCGCCGGGCGGGCCAAGCGGCGTACCACACGCCCCTCCACACCCTGCAGACTCGGCAAACCGGCCTGCACTTCCCGCGCGATCGCCCCTTGGATCAGGGAATCCAACTCATCCAACGGCATCCCGAATCACCCCGCGTGCCACAAGCTCTGCCCGCACCAGAGCTCGTGCCCGGTGCAAGCGTGTCTTGACCGTCCCCAGTCGGAGGCCGAGTACGGCACCGATCTCCTCGAGCGGGAGGTCGTGCCAGTAGCGGAGCACGAGCGGAGCCCGGTACGATTCCGGCAACCCCCACACGGCCTCGCGCACGGTCATCTCCATATCCTCTTGCCACACCGTCCAGGCCGGATCCTCAGCCCACACCTCCTTCGGTTGGGGATCTCGGCGCCGCTTGCGCAGCGCGTTCTTCGCCACATTGGCAGTGACCGTGAACAGCCATGTCGAAAACTTCCGCGACAGATCGTACCGCCGCAATCGTTCATAGGCCCTCACGAACGCATCCTGGACGGCGTCCTCGGCATCCGCACGGTTGCGGAGGATCGCCACGGCAACTCCGAACGCCGCCTCCTTGTATCGGCTCACGATCTCTCCCCATGCCTCCAGGTCGCCGTTCAGGCTGCGCTGGAGGAGCTCAAGCTCCCCGACCTCCACCCTACCTCCTTCTGAGCCAATATACACCGCGCTGCAATCGGCGGTTTCGTCTGGACAGATGTCCGCTCGCCGATGGACGGAACCGCGGTGTGGAGTTCGCTGTATTCTCATTGGATGTGCTGGGATCGAGCTACGCTCGTCGCAGCTCCCAATGACAAAGGAGGTCGGTATGCGCAGGATTTGGAAGATAGGGTTGACAGTGGTGATCGGTCTAGGACTTGCGGGTTGCGCATGGTTGTTCTCCCCGCCGCAAGCCGTGTTGACCGCGAGTGTGACATCAGGGACGGCTCCTCTCACTGTGCAGTTCGACCTGTCGGGATCGACGGGCCAGATCGCCAGTTACACTCTCACGTTTGGAGACGGCTCGGAGCCCGCAACGGGGACGGACATCACGGTCACAGTCGTCCATACGTACACGACCGCCGGGACCCGCACCGCAACACTGACCGTCCAGGACACGCGCGGGCGCACGAGCTCCGTGTCCGTGACGATCACCATCACCGCTGCCCCGACGACCACGGCCAGCTTGGGTGCTATCCCTGCCTCGGGTCCCGTTCCTCTGAACGTCGACTTCTGGGCCAACATCACCGCGGCCCCAGGGCGCAGGATCAAGCACGTCCGGCTGGAGTACGGGGACGGCGCGCCCGACTTCACGGCCGACGTTGACTTCGCAAGCTATGACTTCTGGATCCTGGGCGCGGGGCACACGTACACAACCCCGGGCACCTACACGGCAACCCTCACGCTGACCGATGACGCGACACCCGCCCAGACCACCACCGCCACCGCCACGATCACCGTCACCAGCCCGCCGCCCGAGATCACCGCGTTCACGGTCAATGGGTCTGACGTCGAGCCCGTAGAGGTCGTGGTGGGCACAGACGTTACGTTCGCGTTCGCGGCCCAGGCAGGGGACGCGGATCGTCGGCTGGTGAAGTGGGAACTGCGCTCCGGTGACGGATACGTCGTCACGGTGGATGTCGCCCCCACGAGCACTCTCAACGTCACCCATGTCTACCTCGGTGGCTACACTCAGACAGGGTCACGTACAGCGATGGTCAAGGTGTGGGACGACCTCAGCCCCGCGAAGACCGACGAGGCCACGCTCAGCGTAAGCGTCGTAGCCGGTCCCTAGCTTCACATCCGTCCCCGAGTGGTTCGCAACTGACCTCCGCGGCCCCGCCCCGGGCGGGGCCGCTGTGTTGTCACACCGACGATGAGGAGGAGACCGGCGAGTCCAAGGACCGGGCCATCCCCTGCCCTCACGTAGGGTGTGAGCCCGGTGTGCAGAGGCACGTCGAAGATACCGATCCCCTGTGTCCACGGAGGGAGGCGATCCAGCTCTCGACCCCGCCGATCCCAGACCCCGCTGATGCCGGTCTGGCCCACTTGGACGAACGACCGGCCGGTCTCCGCCGCCCGGAGCGATCCCCAAGCGTAATGCTCCCACAGAATGCGCGTTCGGCCAAACCAGGCGTCGTTCGTCGGGGTGATCAGAACCTGTGCTCCCTGTCGAACGAGCTCCCGAGCGACCCCAGGGAACGTAGACTCGAAGCAGACGAGAATGCCCAGCGGACCGACCGGACGAATCGCCTCCCCGGGGCTCTGATCGAAGGGTAGGTACGGATCGATCAGCGACGCGAGGCCAATCCGTGTCCAGAAGTCGCGCCATGGGACTCGCTCTCCAAACGGGACGAGGCGGGTCTTGGCGTAGGAACCCTCAACTTCCCCGGTTGGTGACAGAACGAGGATTGTGTTGAAGACCTCTCCTTCTTCGAACACCCCCGTTCCAACGACGACGCGCGCCCCTGTCCGTTGCGCCGTGTCCTCGAACAGCTTCATGTACGGGGGTTCCTCCAGCAGCCACGGGAGGGCGTTCTCCGGGGCCACGACCAGCTCGACCCCAGACGGAACCGCACCGAGGAGGTCCTGGTACACCTGGACCTGAACTGGCAGATTGCGGGGATCGAGCTGATCGATCTTGGCGATGTTCGGTTGCACAAGGGCGACTGTGACCGAGCCGACCTCGGGCGTCCCGGCGGGTACCTGAGCCATAGCGAACAGGATCACTGGACCCAGCGGCGCGGCCCACCACCAGCGGCGGTCGCGCACGCCCCGCGCCACACAGCTCGTGGTCCACACCATCCCCAACGAGAGCAACCATGGACCGCCCGTTGCGGCGGCGGGGACGAACGGTCCGCCTGCCATCGCGGCTGGCAGACTGCCAAACGTGAAGCCCAGCGGCCCTGCTGCCCGCAGGGCCTCCATCAGAACCCATGCCCCCACCCACACGAAGGGATGGCTCCACCGACCCGCCACCAACCCAAACGCGGCGAAGAAGAGCCCTCCGAGCAGCGCGAGCGCGGTGCAGACAAGGTAGACCATCGGTCCGACGAACGGCCACAGCGACACCAGCGACGAGAACTCCAGCGCGAAGAACGTGACCCCGAACAACGCCCCCAGGGCCAACCCACGGCGCCCCCTCTGCCCATCGAGTGCCCATAGGAACGGGATCGCAGCGCACCAGGCCACCCATCCCCAGCCTGGGAGGAACCCTACCCAGAGGAGGCCAGCGGCGCCGAGGGTTGCGAGCAGTCGAAACCGGAAGGGCACCTGGTGATTATAATGCTGGCTCGGTGGTTGACGATGCATCCTGTCTTCCTGAGGTTGGGACCGCTTGAGATCCGCTACTACGGGCTGATGTACGTCGTCTCGTTCCTGCTCGCGTACTTCATCGTCCAGCACGAAGCCCGGCGGAAACGCCTGTTCTCCAAGCCTGACGACGTGCTGGACCTTCTTCTCGTGGTCATCCCCCTCGGGATCGTCGCCGCCCGCCTCTACTACGTGGCGTTCCAGTGGGAGTGGTACCGCGGTGCACCGTGGGAGGTGTTCATGGTCTGGCACGGGGGCCTGGCGATCCACGGCGGGATCCTCGGCGGAGTACTCGGTCTGTGGATCGTTGCCCGCTGGAAGCGTGTTCGGTTCTGGCGCCTGGCCGATGCGGTGGTCCCGGCCCTCGTGGTCGGACAAGTGCTTGGTCGGATCGGCAACTTTTTGAACGGCGACGCGTTCGGGACGCCGACGAGCCTCCCCTGGGGCTTGGTGTTCCCCCTCGCTTCCCCTGCGGGTGCTGCGTACCCCGGTGTTCCGCTCCACCCGGCGATGTTGTACGAGGCGCTTGGAAACCTGCTGCTCCTGGGCCTGCTGTGGCGCCTGCGCGTCCGCCCAGCGAAGGACGGGTTCCTGTCGTCCGTGTACTTCATCGGGTACGCCCTCGTGCGGTTCGCGTGCGAGTTCTTCCGCGGTGACGCCCTCATGCTCGGTTCGTGGCGCGCGGCCCAGGTGGCGAGCGTTCTTCTCGTCCTCGCCTTCGGGGGGTGGCTTGTCGCAGGCCGGCTGTGGCAGCGGGCGAGCGCCTGAACGACAATCCCCCCATGACGGGCCACGAACTGCGCCGCCTCTACCTCGACTACTTCCGCCGCGAGGGTCATCGGATCCTGCCGTCGGCGGGCCTGGTTCCCGCAGACCCAACCCTCCTGTTCACGTCGGCGGGGATGGTCCAGTTCAAGGACATCTTCTGGGGCCGCGTGCCGCCTGCCCATCCCCGGGTCACGACCTGCCAGAAGTGCTTTCGGACGACGGATATCGAGCGGGTGGGGACCACCGCCTACCACCACACGTTCTTCGAGATGCTGGGGAACTTCAGCTTCGGGGACTACTTCAAAGAGGGAGCGATCGAGCTCGCGTGGCGGTTCCTCACCCGGGAGCTCGCGCTACCTGGGGACCGCCTGTGGGTGTCGGTGTACGAGCAGGATGAGGAGGCGTACACCCTGTGGCGTGACCGAATCGGGATCCCCGCCGAGCGGATCGTGCGGCTGGGGAAGGACCACAACTGGTGGGGGCCGGTCGGCGACCGCGGCCCGTGCGGTCCGGACAGCGAGATCTTCTGGGACTGGGGGCCCAACTACGGCTGTGGCCCAAGCTGCCGGGGCCCGTCTTGCGACTGCGATCGGTTCAGCGAGATCTGGAACCTGGTGTTCATGCAGTACGACGCCCGGCCCGACGGAACGATGCAGGAGCTCGGCAAGAAGAACATCGACACCGGGATGGGCCTCGAGCGGATGACGGCCGTGCTCCAGGGGGTTCAGTCGAACTTCGACACCGACCTGTTCCGCCCTGTTGTTGAGGCGATTGCGGCCTCGGCGCGCGCCGCGGCCGCCGATCCCCGATTGCGGAACCTGATCGCGGATCACATCCGCGGTGTGGTGTTCCTGATCTCGGACGGAGTGATGCCAGGAAGCGAGGCTCAGGGGTACGTCTTGCGGCGGATCCTGCGCCGGGCGGTCCGCGCCGCAGACGTGCTCGGCTTGCCCGAGGGACGGCTTCGCACGCTGGTCGAGCCCGTGGTGGACACGCTCGGACACGCGTACCCCGAGATCGGGGACCGGCGGTCCCTGGTCGAGCAGGTGATCGCCCACGAGGAGAAGACGTTCCGGAGAACGCTCCGCTCCGGGGAGAGCCGGCTGCGGGAGGTTCTGGCGGGCCTTTCTGTCGGACAGAACGTTCCCGGCCGCGTCGTGTTCGAGCTCCACGACACCTACGGGTTTCCTCCCGAGCTCACCGCGGAGATTGCGCTCGAACAAGGGTTCACCGTGGACTTGGCGGGCTACGAGCGGGAGATGGAGCAACAGCGGGTCCGCTCCCGGCAGGCCCTGGGCGGATCTGAAGCAGCTGTCCGGGTCGACGTGGTCGGCCGCGGGGAGCGTGTGACGAAGTTCGTGGGATACACAGAGCTCACGCTCGAGACCACACTTGAGAGGATACTCGTCGGCCCAGAGGCACCGGACGCCGTCTCCGCGCCAACGAAAGCGGAGTTCGTGTTGGGCCAGACCCCGTTCTATGCCGAGGCGGGCGGGCAAGTCGCGGACACGGGGTGGATTGAGAACCTGTCCCGACCCGGGCGGGCGGAGGTTGTCGACGTCCAGAAGTCGCCCCATGGAACGCTCCACACCGTCCGCGTGACCGAGGGCGAGTTCCAAGTGGGCGATCGGTGCCGGCCCGTCGTGGATGAGTCCAGGCGGCGAGGGATCGAGCGGGCGCACACCGCGACCCACCTCCTCCACGCCGCGCTGCGCCGCGTGTTGGGAGACCACGTGATCCAGGCCGGATCCGAAGTGGGGCCGGAGGAGTTCCGGTTCGACTTCACGCACTTCGGCCCCCTTTCACCTGCGGAGCTGGCGCGGGTCGAGGAGCTCGCGTTGGCCCCGGTCCTCCAGAACATGGTGGTGGTGGTGGAGGAACTCCCGCTCGAGGAGGCGAAGGAAAGGGGGGCGATCGCCCACTTCGAGGAGGAGTACCGGGGCAAGGAACGCGTGCGGGTGGTTCAGGTTCCCGGCGTGTCGAGCGAGCTCTGTGGGGGCACCCACGTCCGCCGCACGGGCGAGATTGGCCCCATCGTCCTCCTCGCTGAGGAGTCGGTGGCGGCCGGAACGCGGCGGCTGCGGGCGGTGGTGGGCGAGACGGCCCACCGCCATCTGGCGCGCCTGCGCGAGGAACGCAATCAGATCGCAGCTCTCGTGGGGGTGCCTGTGACTGAGCTCTCCGCTGGTGTGCAGCGGCTCCTCGACGAGGCGCAGACCCTTCGCCGGCGGGTGACGGTGCTGGAGGGAGAACTCGCGGCACTCCGCTCGCAGGGGCTCCTCTCCTCGGCCCGCGAGGTGGGGGGGACAAAGCTCGCAAGCGCGATCGTGGAGGGAGGAGCTGACGACGCCAAACGTGTCGCCGACGCGCTCGCGGCTCGCCTTGGGAGATCTGTGGTTGTCGTCGGTGCTCGTGACGGAACGAAGGCAGTCGTTGTGGCGAAGGTCTCGGACGAACCGCGGGTCAACGCCGGCGAGCTAGTGCGTGTCGCGTCCGAGGCCCTGGGGGGTCGCGGAGGTGGCCGGGCTGCGTTCGCCCAGGGCGGCGGGCCTAACGGCGCGGCTCTACCTCAGGCGATCGCCGAGGCGATCGCCAGCGCCGAGGCCAGGCTCAGAGGAGCCTGACCGGCATGCAGACGTAGATGAACCCTTCGTCGCCGGGCGCGATCTCGCCTGCGGGCTCGATGAGGCCCGCTCGCTCCGGCGCGGAAAGCCATATCGCCACCTGATCAGACTCCATCCTCCGCAGGGCGTCGATCAGGTACTCCGCCCGGAACGCGATCTCCACCCCTTTGGCCGGGGTCTTGAGGAGGTGGACCGACTCTCGCCCTTGGCCCTTGTCCTTTGACGCGGCAGTCATCTCCAGCTCGGGACCCGCTGCCCTGAGGTTCACCGCGCCTGACTCCTCGGCTGCGAACACCTCGAGTCGCCGCAGCACGTCGAGGAGCTCGGACCGAGGAGCAAACAGGCCGATCTCGCTGTCCTTGGGCACCACGCGCTCAAAGTCCGGGAACTGCTCCTGGATCGTCCGGCACGAGAAGAGGATGGTCCCGGCAGCGAAGTGGAGCTGGCCGCCGTCGGTGTAGATCGCCACACTGTCGTCCGCCAGTCCAGAGAGTACGCGCGATAGGTCGCCGAGCACCGCTGCGTCAACCAAGTACGATCCCTCGTAGTCATCGGGGAGGCCCGTGACGGACACCTTCTTGATCGCCAGCCGGTAGCCGTTCGTGGCTGCAAGCTTGGCCGCTCCTTCCCGCAGCACGATGTCGACCCCCGTCAGCGCCAGGCGGGTTGTCTCCGAGGCACGCAGCGCTGCGAACGCGGTCTGGGCAATGCCTTGGAGGAGAGCTGATCGCGCCACGTGTCCGATGGGGTCACCCTGCGGGCGCACCCCGTCCGGGAACTCCTCTGCTGGGAGAGTCAGAAGATCAAAGCTTGCCGACCCGCACGCAAGTCGGACCCGCCCATCCTCTTCCCGCAGCTCGAGGTCCTCTGCTTCGGGAAGGCGACCCACGAGCTGGGACAGGATCTGTCCCGGGAGGACGACCGCGCCGGAGCCCTTGACCTGTGCCGGGATCCGGCACCGGATGGACCGCTCCAGGTCCGTCGCTGCAAGTTCCACTTCGTTGCCATCGCCTTGGCAGCGGATTCCCCCGAGAATGGGCATCGCGGTCCGTCCCCCCAGAGCGTGACTAACGGCCCTCACACCGAACACAAGGTCTTCTCTCCGGCAGACGATCTCCATGGACCCTCCTTGACGGCTGATCATATCCCAGGAAGCGGAAGATGGGCCAGAATCTCCCCTAGCACTCGCTCCTCGGACAGGGTGCCGTCGATCACGTAGGCACGAGGTACCGAGCGGATGAGCTCGAGGTAGCCTACCCGGACCCGGGTGAAGAACTCGAGCCCTTCTCCCTCGAAGCGATCCCTCTCCCGGGTCCGGTCATAGGCGACGGCAGGCGGAAGATCGAGGAGGAAGACGTAGTCCGGCTCAAGTCCGCCCGTGGCGAGCTGGTTCAGGCGGCGGATGAGATCGAGGTCCAATCCCCGGCCCCATCCCTGATAGGCGAGCGATGACAGCGTGTACCGTGAGCACAGAACCCAGGTTCCGTTCTGCAGCGCGGGTCGGATGACGGTCTCCACGTGCTCGTGACGGGCCCCGACGATGAGCAGAAGCTCGGTCAGGGGGGCCATCGAACAGCCAGGGGAGAGAACGAGCTCCCGAAGGCGCTCCCCGAGCGGCGTCCCACCCGGCTCCCGGGTCACGATGAGGGGGATGTTGCGCCGTCGCAGCGCCTCCGCGAGCAGCTGGAGCTGCGTGGACTTCCCTGACGCGTCAGGCCCTTCCAGGACGACAAACCGAGGCTTCACTTCGTTCTCCCTCCCCAGAGCAGCGCCAAGGCGAGAAGCCCTGCCCCGACCACGATTCCCGCGTCCGCAACGTTGAACACGGAGAAGCCCGGTACCTCCAGAAAATCGAGCACGTACCCCCACCGGATGCGATCGACGAGGTTCCCGGCCGCTCCCCCGAGGAGGAGCGCACCTCCCACCCCTGCGAGCCCCCGCCACCGGCCCCTCACCAGGATCGCGCCGAGGACGATCACCACGAGTGACGAGACGAGGACGAACGCCCACGTGTGCTGAGGGAGTAGGCCGAATGCCCCGCCGGGATTGTGCACGCGCGTGAGGCGAACGATATCCCCGAGGAGCGCCCGCGACGCTCCCCGCTCGAGCGCCCGGGCGACCCACGCCTTGGTGCCAAGGTCGAGCGCGAGAACCAGCACGGCGAGAAGAATGGGGCGCATAGAACGCATCGGCAGCCAGTCTACCCGCGTTCGATACGAAGGGCAATGCGTATGGGGTCTCGATCCCTTGCCTGAACGGCTGTCCTCTCTTACCCTTCACCCCGCCATGGCCAACCTCTACGTCGCCCTTCTCCACTTTCCAATGCACAGCCGAGAGGGAGAGATCGTGGCGACTGCGCTGACGTCGATGAACGTGCCGGACATCGCTCGCACCGCTCGCACGTATGGGGTGTCCCGCTACTACGTGGTCACGCCCCTCGCCACGCAGCGGAGGATCGCTGAGCGCCTGTGCGCATTCTGGATGGAGGAGGAAAGCCTGTCCAACCGACGAGAGGCAGTGGCGCTCGTCGCAGTGAGAGAGGATCTTGAGGAGTGTTACCACGAGGTCAGCCAGGCCGAAGGCCGGCCCCCTCTTGTGTGGGGCACGAGCGCACGCAGCGACCTTCCCTATCCCCGGCTGAGTTGGGAACAGGCGCGCGCTCAGCTCCGCGACAGTCCGGTGTTGCTGCTGTTTGGCACGGGGAACGGGATGGCCAACGAGCTTCTCGCCGCCTGCGACGCGCTCCTCCCCCCCGTGCGTGCTCGCGGGTACAATTACCTGTCGGTGCGGGCTGCGGTGGCCATCATCTTAGATCGGTTGAAAGGAGAGGAAGTATGACGGGTATGGACGATCTCATCCACGCCCTCGAGGCCAAACAAGTACGAGATGTTCCCGAGTTTCGGCCCGGGGACATCATCCGCTTCTACGAGAGGGTGTCAGAGGGAGCGCGGGAGCGTCTTCAGCCCTTCGAAGGGGTTGTGCTCTGCATCTCGGGTTCGGGCACGCGAACGATGATGACCGTGCGCAAGATTGCGGCCGGGGTCGGGGTGGAGCGCACCGTACCCGTGCACTCGCCGAAGCTCGAGCGGATCGAGGTTGTCAAGCGGAACACGGTGACCAAGAGCCGTCCGTACTGGCTGCGCCGGGTAAGCCGCATCCACAAGATCGAATGAGTCCCTGGCCGCGTCGCAGGCGCAAGAAAGAGAAGAGACCGCCCTGGATCGTCCGCCTCCTGCGGCGCCGCGGGGTCCGGCTTTCTCCGCGGACCGAGTACTGGCTAGGCTGGGCAGAAACGATCGTCGAGGTTGGGGTCATCTTCTGGCTCACGATCACCTTCGTCACTGTCCGGATGACGGTGCCGACCGGGTCCATGAACCCCACGATCGCCCCCGGGGACTCGTTCTT
This sequence comes from Candidatus Bipolaricaulis sibiricus, assembly GCA_004102645.1. Classification (GTDB taxonomy): domain Bacteria; phylum Bipolaricaulota; class Bipolaricaulia; order Bipolaricaulales; family Bipolaricaulaceae; genus Bipolaricaulis; species Bipolaricaulis sibiricus. The sequence goes on from CP034928.1 coordinate 770,547, forward strand.
CGTGGACATCCTCACCTACCACTTCCGTGACCCCGCGCCGGGGCGGGTGATCGTGTTCTGGCAACTCGAGGAGCTACGGGTCACCGACGTCACGCCCGGCAGCCCCGCCGCGGTGGCCGGGGTGCAGGCCGGAGACTGGATCACCCACGTCCAGTACCCCACGATCGGCATCGGGGGGGAGCCCGTCCCCTCCGTGCGCACGGCCAACCGCAGGATCGAGGCTGCCCAAGGTGGGGACCTTGCGTTCGTGGTCCTGCGTGAGGCGGTGGGGCACCAAACACTGACCGTATCGGTCCCAAGCGGTGCGACGGACCTGGCCGCGCTGGGGATCAAGTGGCGCTCTCGTCAAGAGCGGTACGTGAAACGACTCATCGCCGTCGGTGGTCAGACCGTGCAGATCGTCGGCGGGAAGGTGCTGGTGGATGGACAGCCGCTTGCCCCTGTCGCCGGACGCACCTACTGGACCCAGGGGATGGGCATGCAGTACGGGATCGCCCCGACTCTGGTTCCACGGGGTCACTACTTCGTGCTCGGCGACAACACGATGAACTCCTATGACTCGCGGTACTGGGGATTCGTTCCCGAGGAGGAGCTGATCGGGGCCCCGTTCTTCCGAGTGTGGCCCCTCAGTCGGTTCGGGCCGATGAACGGCTACTGGTGGTCGGGCCTCTAGCGCCGATAGCGTTCCCCACGCCAAGGATTGCCGACATCGTGGTAGCCGCGCGTCTCCCAGTACCCGCGGCGGAGACCAGTCAGGAACTCCAGCCCCGAGAGGTACTTCGCGCTTTTCCACGCGTAGAGGGAGGGGATCACGAGCCGCAGGGGGAACCCGTGTTCAGGCGGGAGCGGCACGCCGTTCATCCGGTGGGCGAGGAGGCTCCGGCCCTCCTGGAATGCGGCATAGGGCACGTTCGTCGTGTAGCCCTCCCGTCCGTGGGCGATCACCCACGTTACGTCGGGGTGCGGCCGGACGAGCCGGATGATCTCCTGAGTGAGGACCCCTTCCCACCGAACGTCGGGCACGCTCCACCCCGTAACGCAGTGGAAGTCCGCTCGCACCTCCGCCTGCGGGAGCGCCAGGACCTCGTCCCAAGAGAGCTCGCAGGAGCGCTCCCCCGAGCCGAACAGGCGGAGCCGGAACCCAGACAGGTCAACGTCCGGAACCGGTCCGATATCGTAGGGGACAGGCTTCTCCACCCATCGCTGGCCAACCGGGAGCGCTCCGGGCACCATAGGCCGTACGGTAGCGCTCGGTTGCCGCGCGGGCAAGCGGGAGGCACCGTGGCCGATCCTGAGCTGGGGAAGAAAGGACACCACCATCCGGTACCGCGAGAACATCGTGTGGATCGATCTGGAGACCACCGGGCTCGACCCCGAGACCAGCGTGATCCTCGAGATCGCTGCTGTGATCACGGACAAGCACCTCAACGTCCTCTCCCAGGAGTCGCTTGTGATTCACCATCCGAACGATGCGCTCGTGGGCCTCGACGAGTGGGTCCAGACCCAGCACCAGGCCTCGGGGTTGCTCGACGAGGTCCGCCGGTCGGCCGTGGGCCTCACCCAGGCTGAGGAGCGGGTTCTCGGCCTCGTTGCGGCGCGGTGCCCGCCTCGGGCGTGCCCGCTCGCCGGGAGCTCCGTCTGCTTCGACCGCCGGTTCCTAATGCGCCACATGCCGAAGCTCGAGGCCCACCTCAGCTACCGCCAGATTGACGTGAGCTCGCTCAAGGAGCTCGTCCGGCGCTGGTACCCCCACAAGGCGCCGCCGAACGGTTCCGAGGCCAAGCACCGGGCGTTGCCCGACATCCTGGAGTCGATCGAGGAGCTGCGCCGCTACCGGGCGGAGGTATTCGTTCCCCCGGCGGGGCCCCTGCAGCTTCCCCTCGACTAGATCTCGACGAGCTCGAGGTCGCGGGCCGAGTGGATCGCCGTGCCGGGACGTAGCACCGCAACCCGCCGGAGGGTGCCCCCGTAGGCCTGCGACGTGAAGAGCGTCAGGCAACGGTCGCCGTAGAGGTAGGTGGGGGAACCTGGCTGATGCGACCGGACGAGGACTGCGATCCCGAGGCGAGCAATGACCTCCGCGAAGTAGTCCCGGCCGAACGCGGGACGCCCCGTGTCCCCGGCTCCGAACGCGTACCCGGGGGCGTCGACCCAGTCGCCCCACGTGGTCGCCCGCCACGCCGGAGAACCAAGCGGGAGGCGCGCGATCTCTCCCAGATCGCCGACGTCGGGGAGGGCCCCGTGGAGGGCGAGGACCCCCGCTGGGTGGTGGGCGGCCAGCGGAAGGGCGGCCAGAACCTCCTCGAGCGCCTTCGCCTCGGGGGGGGAGAGCTGCTCCCAGAAGTCAGCCGGCGAGAACCGCTGCACTGCCCACGCCTCGTGGTTGCCCATCAGGAGGTGGACCCAGTCCGGGTGGGCGAGTTTGGCCTCGACGAGGAGCGTGAGGTTCCCGAGCGAGTCCGGCCCCCGATCCACGTAGTCCCCGAGGAACACGAGAACGTGCTCTCCCGGAGGGAACCTGTCCAGCACCCGCGCGGTCGCCTCGCGGTCCCCGTGGGTATCCCCCACGAACACGGTTGTCCGGGCGGGAGGCAGCGAGATCAGACGCCGACGGGCGTCCAGCACCCGCGCCAGGTGTCGCGCCCGATCTCCGAAGGTCACGGGTCAACCGTAAGCCCTTCCCGCAAGGCGGTCCAGCGTCTCCAGCGAGAGCGCCTCGCCACGGACCCGGGGATCGAGGCCGACTTCGGTCAGGATCCGGTCCACCTCCGCCGCCGGAAGTTGCCCGAGGAGGACCCGGCGGAGGGTCTTCCGCCGACTGGAGAAGACGAGGGCGAGCGTCCGCTCGAACGCGTCCTCCGGCACGGTGATCCGCGGCTGGGCGAGCTTCCGCAGCCGGATCAGCGCCGAGTCCACCTCTGGCGGGGGGAAGAACACGGTGCGCGGTACCTTGCGTACCACCTTGACGTCGAAGTACGCCCGCAGGTGGACGCCGAGCCGGCTCGCCTCCGGCCCCGGCGGGGCGACAAGCTTTTCCCCCACCTCCCACTGAACCATGAACACCGCCCGCGCCACTTCCTCCCGCTCTCGGATGACCTTCACAAGCACATCGCTCGTGATCCCGTACGGCAGGTTCCCCACGAGGAGGAGCTCTCTCCCCAACGCTCCGAGCGAGAGCTCCCGAAAGTCACTGCAGACCATCCGCACGTTGGGATGAGCGGCGGTCGTCTCCTCGAGGACCGGGATCAACCGCCGGTCCACCTCCACCGCCACGAGATCCCGCACCCGCGGGGCGAGGGCGCACGTGAGGGTCCCCGCGCCCGCGCCCACCTCGACGGCGGTTTCATCCTCCTGCGCTTCTGTCGCCTCGACGATCCTTGCCAGGGTGTTCTCATCTGCCAGGAAGTGCTGGCCGAGCTCGGAGCGCAGGTGGACCCCGTGCCGGGCCAGGAGATCGCGGAGTACTGTGGGCGACGTCAGCTTCCCTGGCATCTCGTGCATGATAGCCCGCCCTGCGCGTGCCGGGCTGCGGTGGTCCGCCCACACAACGGCCCATCACCCGTCACATTCTCTCTCCTGCACGCTGCCGCTCTCTCTTCTCGCGGAGCCGGCGCGCGGGCCCGCGCTGCTGGGTACGATGAAGGCATGCGCATCGGGGACGTCGGGGAGTTCCCGCTCATCGAGCGGCTGGCGTGGATCGTGAGGCGAACGCGATCGGACGTGGTCGTGGGGATCGGCGACGACGCGGCCGCCCTCGACCTTGGGGGGGAGGACCTCGTCCTCCTGACCGTGGACAGCCAGGTCGAAGGGAGCCACTTCGTGCGGGACCGGATCGACCCCCGCCACCTTGGCCAGCGTCTGGTGGCCGTGAACGCGAGCGACATCGCGGCGATGGGCGGCCGCCCCACCCACGCCGTCGTGTCCCTCGTTCTTCCCTCGGATCTCGGCCTGTCGTGGGTGGAGGGGCTCTACACCGGTCTCGCCGAGGAGGCGGACCGGTTAGGGATAGCCGTGGTCGGGGGCAACGTCGCCCGCTCCGGGGACGGGATCGTCCTCGACCTCGCCCTCGTCGGCCGCGTGGCCCGAGGGCACCTCCTCACCCGAAGCGGGGCAAAGGCGGGAGACCTCGTCCTCGTGACGGGCGCCCTCGGCGAGGCCGCGGCCGGGCTCTACCTGAGCGAGCACCCCGAGGTCGCGGACCCCGACCGGGAGGCGCTCCGCGCCCGCCACCTCGCCCCGACTCCGCGGGTGTGGGAGGGGCAGCTCATCGCCGCCTCCGGGCTCGCCACGGCGATGATCGACCTCTCGGACGGCCTGGCGGGCGACGTGGCCCACGTGTGCGACCAAAGCGAGGTCGGCGTGCGGATTCACGCCGCATCGCTCCCCGTGTCGCCCGGGGTCGAGCGGGTGGCAAGACGGATGGGGAAGCAGGGATGGGAACTAGCGTTGTCTGGGGGCGAGGACTTCGAGCTCCTGTTCACCGTCCCGCCCCACGCGGCCGAGGGTCTTGCCACGCGGGTTTCCGCCCAGACGGGCACGCCGGTGTCCGTGGTCGGGGAGGTCCTACCCACCCCCGCGGGGCGACTGCTCGCCCTTCCCGGCAACCGGGAAGTGCCCCTCGCGCCGCGGGGGTTCACCCACTTTTGAGGTCCTCCTCCAAGAGCTCGTGGCAGCGGCGGGCCTGCTCTGGGGAGTACGCGGGGTCCATGCACAGGAACTTCGCCTGCGCTCGGACACGCCGTTCCTCGGACTCGGCGTGGGCCCTCTCGACCCGACCGGCGAGCTCGGGTTGTCCCGCGTCGCGCAGCGCCCCGGCCAGGGCGTGCCAAAACGAACCGGGGAGCGGAACCCGGCGGCCGTCGTCCTCCAGCCACAGACCGTCTTCGTCGGCCTGGATCCTCAACGCCACGCACAGCTTGTCCATGGGGCCACCTCCTGGGGTCACGGTAGCCCGCGGTCCGGGCGGAGTCAATTCCCAGGGGGGCGAACGCTCGGGCGCGACCTGCCTGACGAGTCGATCCTCTTCTCGCCCGGGTTGTCCGGTCGGATCACAGCTGACCGCCTCAGACAAGGATGACGACATCCGATCTCAAGCGAGTCAAGGGGCCATCCGCCACGACGAGCCGCCCCGGGGTTCGACCCCACGACGAGGGACCCGACTCGCGGCCGTGCACCCCTCCGCGCAGAAGATCCCCGACGTGCCGCAGGTGAACGAGCAGGTTCCCCACGGCCGGCGTCCACAACGCAGTGAGCAGGAAATCCCCGTCTGGGTTGAACGAGACCTCGGCGAGGCGGAACTCCACCTCGGGGCTGATCGCGAGAACGGCCTTGAGGTCCAGGAGAGCCACTTCCTGTTCGGTGCCAGGCTTCTCGAACCGGACCGTCCTCTCAGCGAGCCCCGACGCGCCGTACTGCCCGTTCGGTGAGAGGCTCAGGAGGCCCGCCTCGAGCGAGGGGAGCCGGAGCACTTTGGACGTCGCCCCCAGGGGCCCATCCCACATCGTCACGTTGGCTAGGGGGCCGGAGGATCCCGCGACGAGGAGCGGGCCTTCGGGAAGGCAGAACAGCTATCCGGGGAACCCCCGCGCCACGTGGCCGGTGGTCATGTCCCACACCCCGGACGTCCAGGTGACCGGCTCCCTTGAGCTCACGCTGACCCACCACGGGATCGCTATCACCCGCCAGTTCCCATCGGGACTCAACCCGATCCGCTCCAGCTTCGGTCGAGGGACGTCCCCGGGCCCGGCCCCGCGGCGACCGGGCACCACGAGAGGGGATTTCCGGGGGGCACACCCCATCGCTTCACGCCTGCGAGGCATGGGGACCTCCTGCACCCACCAGGAGCCCCCCTCCCAGGGCGACGAGCGCGTCGGCCTAGGGGGCGCTTCCTCTAGGCCAGGGGACGCGCCTGTTGTTCGCCCGAGCAACGGGTCCGAGCACCGCCGACACGCCCGACGCCAAGAACACGGTATGCATCGAGCCCCTTCTTGCTGCGCCCACTCACCGTCTCCTGCCTCGCCCACGACGGCGATGACCGCACAGCGAAGCCCCGCTGGTTCCACCAGCCCATCGAGCACCCCGCGGATCACCCCCGCTGGGTTCCACTTCCCCGCGTCCCTCAGGCATCACCTCCGGGTGGGGTCGGTCTACGCCGACGGATCCGTGCCCACACCAGGGAGGTGATGAACCAGACCGCTACGAGCGCCAGGAGTGCAGTACCCCCGACGCCGGTGGCGAACCGTTCGAGGTCCGGCAGCGGCGGAGCGGCGACGACCAGGGCCGCCGCCGTCCCCACCGCTGTACCACCGTACACCAGCAGCAAGGCCAGGATCCGCAGCCCCTTCCTGAAGCCTGAGGAACGGCGCTGAGCCCACAACTTCAGGACGTCGCGGAAGACCAGGACGCTGAACAGGGTGATGATGGGCAACCACCAGACGATGGTCTGTGACCCGGTGATGCCCTGCCGGGTCCGGTAAGCAAGAACAAGACCCACCCTGCCGTCAGGACCCAGGTGATCACCCACGGGGTTGCCCTCCACAGTGCACAGCGTTGGCACCGCCGCTGTCCCTTCACCAGGGCACCTCCGGACCACTGCTGTCCATCATCGGGTAAGGGTAGCCACAGGTTGCTGGCGCGACTCCCCGCAAAGCACGTGCCCGTAGCTCCAACCGACGCCACACGCGTGATAGCTTCGGCATCAGCCTGGGGGTACTGCAGAGACCGTGTTGGCATCGTCTTCGCAGCGGGTCGTGTCGCTGTCAGGGATGTTCCACCCTGTGGTGGCGCCCCGGGAGAAGGAGACAAGATCCAATCTGTACTCGCGCACCACCCTACCGTCCACTTCCTCCTGCCCCTCGATCGTGACCCAGTTGCCCACGTCGTCGCTGCCCCAAGCCGTGCCCTTGTGGATCCGCAGCGTGGGTTTCCGCCCAACCCATTCAGTCCGGGTTTCAGCGCGGTACTGTAAGCCAGTGGCTTTCATCAGACCCCCGGCCGCTTCTAGCGTACCAGGACCGATGGACTCGAGGGTGACGCGGTAGATGACCTCGCCCACCGCTTCCCCGGCTGACTCGATCGGCATCCGCCACTCCCACACGGCCGGCTCGGTCTCCTCCCGTCGGATCCCCACTCGAGCCGCGCCTTCCTCCGGCCGTTGGCTGGCGTCGAACCACAAGAATAGCGTGGGCAACGGCCATCGGACGACGTCGACTCCCTCCATCTCATGGACATAGACGGTCTCGTGCGCCGACACGGGGAACCCGTACCGGTCGTGCTCGACGAGGAGGGTCCACACCCACAGCTGGGCACCGAGCCGCCACGGATCCCTCCTCGCTCCCTCGACCACAGCCATCGCCAGGGTGTAGTCATCGTGATAGGGTAGCTGGGTGTACGGCCCCGGCACCTCCACGGACTGGACGCGGTAGGCCCAGGTGTCTCCAACCCGCCAGGTGCTTTCCCAATTGGCCCCGGCGGATTCAAGGGCCAGCACAGACGTCAGGAATGCCAGCATCAGAATCATCCTGCCTCCTTTGCTAGAATGGAACGGGGTCCAATCCATACGGGATGGACACGAGGCATGCGCACTGCGTGCTGTACCACTGGCACAAGGTGACCACTGGACAGCGCTCGATGCATTCCGAGAGGCAGACGGGTACACCACGGCCAGAACAGAGCCTGGCAGCTGTTGACGCACAGAAGACTTGGGGCCGAATGCCAGGAAGCGCACACCCGCTCGCAGTGGTAGACCGTCCCGGGCGGGCACAGCTCACCCATGGGTTGCCCCATCGTTCCGGAGTCGTGGATGGGCCCCGCCACGCTCCCGTCACCTGCCAGGCCCATGACCCCAACCGCCAGCACCAGTGCCAACACCCACCACGTCGTCGGATCACGCACCTCCGTGTGGTTCCTCACTCATCCGTTCCGCCCTCGCTCCCGACGGCGAGGATCGCACGGCGAAGCGCTTCCTGGTCGACCATGCCGTCGTGTACCCAGCGGATCACCCCCTCAGTAATGTTCACTATACTGTCCCCCCCCCAGACGTCAAGGGGTGATTCTTGGTGCGCCAGGCAGTTGCCAGCTCGCGGAGGTGCCAGGACACGGTTGAGCGAGCACGCGCACCTGGCGTGATCAGGGGGAGCCGCATACAATTGCTGCGGGGTAACTGGGGGAGCCCGTACAGGGCTGAGAGGGGGTCCCACGCCTCGACCCCAGAACCTGATCTGGGTCATGCCAGCGGAGGAAAGGTTACCCATGCCAACGCGTCCTTCCGCGGTCCAGGCTCGCTGGGCCGCTACCCAGCCTGTGCACGCCCCGTGCGGAGATCCGGTCCCCAGTCCCCAAGGAGGTATCCCATGAAGAGATTCATCGGGTCCGTGGCCGCCCTGGCGCTCGCAACGTCCGCGGTGGCGGCCGAGCAGTTCGTTGTCTACGCCAGCCGGTCGTTCGTGCGGTGGGGGCCCGCGGCGGCGATCGAACAGGCGTTCGAGGCTGCCCATCCGGGGGTGGACCTCGTGTGGGTCGCCCCAGCCGGGGCCGCGGAGATGCTGTCCCGCCTCATCGCCGAGCTCTCCGCGGGAAGGACGGACGCGGACGTGTTCCTCGGGATCACCGCCGGGAGCCTGCCCCGCGCGCTCGCGGAGGGGGTGTTCCGACCGTTCGACCCTGACCTCATCCCGAACCTCGCGTTCATCCCCGAGGACCTGCGGGTCGATCCCTCGAACCACGTTCTCCCGTTCGACCATGGGTACATCGCGTTCGTGGCGAGCCCCGCTCTCTCCGAGGACCTCCTCCCGCGGTCGTTTACCGACCTTCTCCGGCCAGAGCTCGGGGGGAAGATCATCCTCCAGGACCCGCGGACGTCGGAGACCGGGCTCGCGTTCCTCCTGTGGACGGTGGCCCACTTTGGCGACAGCTGGCCGCAGTACTGGAGGGCCCTCCTCCCCAACCTCCTCACGATCACCCGCGGCTGGACCGAGGCGTTCGCGATGTTCGAGGCCGGCGAGGCCCCGCTCGTCCTCTCCTACTCCACCGACGCTGCCTACGCCTACCTCACGGTCGGGGAGGCGAAGTACCGCGTGCTGACCTTGGACGGGGAGGGGTACCGCCTGATCGAAGGCCTCGGCATCGTCCGGACGACCCGCAGGGCCGATCTTGCCCACGCGCTCATCGACATCGTCCTCTCGCCAGAGATCCAGGAGCTCATCCCGACCTCGCAGTGGATGTTCCCGGTACACAGCGGAGTCGCGCTCCCACCCGACTTCGCGCGGCTCGCGGTGGTGCCCGAACATCCGGTGTTCCTCGATCCGGGTGAGGTAGCCCAGCACCTCGACGACTGGATCAGCCAGTGGCAGGCCATCCTCGGCAACTGACGGGACGAGGGGCGGCGGGAGCGGCGCTCGCCCTTCTGCCGCTCCTGTTCCTCGGGGTCGCGTTCTTCTGGCCCCTGTGGGACGTCCTGCGCCTCGGGCTCCAGATCGACGGGCGGTGGACCGGGGAACGGCTCCAGGCCGCTCTCTCCGACCCCTACGTGCGGCGGCTGATCCTGTTCACGCTCGAACAGGCCGCCCTGTCCGCGCTCCTCTCGCTGGGGCTTGGGTTCCCGTTGGGCTGGTTCCTCACCCGGTACCGGTTCCCTGGGCGGAGACTACTGCGGGCATTCACGATCGTCCCGTTCGTCCTGCCCTCGATCACGGTGGCGCTGGGGTTCGTCCTCTTCTTCGGTCGCTCCGGGCACCTCAACCGGTTCCTGATGGCCCTATTCGGCCTCGGGGAGCCCCCGATCCGGGTCCTCTACACCCTGTGGGCGGTCGTGCTCGCCCACGCGTTCTACAACGCACCGGTGGTGGCGCGGTTTGTGAACGCGGCCTGGGAGCGGGCCGACCCCACGCCTGTCGAGGCGGCACGGACCCTCGGTGCGCGTCCGCTCCGCGCGTTCCTCACCGTGACCCTCCCCCTGCTCGTTCCGGCCGTTCTATCCGCCCTCGCCCTCGTGTTCGTCCTGTGCACGCTGTCGTTCTCGATCCCGCTCGCTCTGGGCGGGGCGCGCTATGCCACCGTCGAGGTCGGGGTGTACCTCTACACCCGGGGGGTGGTGGCGAGCTTCCCCCGCGCGGCGGCGCTGGCCATCCTCACCCTCGGCCTGTCCCTTGTCCTGACCTACCTTCACCTGTGGGGAGGGGGGATGTTCTCCGCGCGTCAGGGCGGAGTACGACTTGGCTCTACCGTGCCCCTCTTCACCCGGGAGAAGCCGAGGCGCGCGCTGTGGCTCCTCTACCTCCTCCCGGCAGCGGTCGTGTTCCTGGGGCCGATCGGGGCGGTGATCGCCGACTCGTTCCTTCATCCCGCTCCCGGCGGCGCGTCCCCGACCCTCCACTGGTATCGGATGATCGCCTCGCCCGCCTGGAACCCGTTCATCGAGTCCTCCCCCCTGGCTGCGGTGCGGACGAGTCTCCTCGTCGGCGGGGGCGCGACCGCACTGTCCCTCGTCCTGGGCCTTAGCGTGAGCGCGGTGCTGCGCCGCGTGCGGTCGCGGGTCCTGGAAACGGTCCTCATGGCACCGCTCGCTGTGTCCTCGGTCGTGCTCGGGCTGGCGCTCCTCCTCGCGTTCCGCCGCCCGCCCCTGTCCGCGCTGAGGGGCGGGTGGGCGATCGTGCTCGCCCACACCCTGATCGTGTACCCGTTCGTCGTGCGGGCGATTCGGCCTCTGTGGGACGCCCTCGACCCCGCCCTTTCCGAGGCGGCGCGGACCCTGGGGGCAAGCCCGTTCGCCACGTTCCGGACCGTGACCCTGCCCCTCCTCGGGAGCGGGGTCCTTGCCGCGGGGGCGTTTGCGTTCGCCCTGTCCTTGGGGGAGATGACTGCGGTGGCGATGCTCTCCGGGCCGGGGGCGATGACGATGCCGATGGCGATCTACCACTTCCTCGGGAGCCGCGACTTCGGGGCCGCGTCGGCGATGGCCACCGTGCTCATGGTCACCACCGCCCTCGCTGCGTGGGCGTGGGACCGCGCCGGCTCCCGCTGGCTGAAGCGCGACGGAGCCCTCGCAGTTTCTCGTCCTACCGCCGAGAACCAGGCCGTGCCGGGTGACGCGTGATGCGTGACGGGCTGAGGCACCCACGAAACACCGATGGCGTCCACCGGACCGCGGAGCCGCCGTCTCCTCTTGGGGTCTCTGGGTTGGGGGGGGCAGGCGGTTCCATGCTTGAGGTCCGCGGGCTCACAAAGCGGTTCGGGCCTGTCGTCGCGGTCGAGAACTTCTCGCTCGCTGTGGCCGACGGCGAGATCCTGGCCCTTCTCGGCCCGTCCGGATGCGGGAAGACAACCGTCCTGCGGATCGTTGCCGGGCTGGAGCGACCCGATGCCGGCCGGGTGGTCCTCGCTGGCCGCGATGCCACCGACTGGCCGCCGGAGAGGCGCGGGGTAGGGCTCGTGTTCCAGAGCTACGCCCTGTTCCCCCACCTCTCGGTGGGGGCGAACGTCGCCTACGGCCTCCGGTTCAGAGGTGGAGACCGGAAGGGGCGGGTGCGGGAGCTCCTTGCGCTCGTCGGCCTTTCGGGGTTCGAGCGGCGGAGGCCCCACGAGCTCTCCGCAGGCCAGCAGCAACGCGTGGCCCTGGCCCGGGCGCTCGCCCCCGAGCCGCGGGTCCTTCTCCTCGACGAGCCCCTGTCTGCGCTCGACGCCGCGCTGCGGAAGGACCTCCGCGCCGAGCTGCGGGGGCTCCTGGGGAAGCTGGGGACAACCTCCCTCTACGTGACCCACGACCAAGAGGAGGCCCTCGCCCTCGCCGATCGCGTGGCGGTGATGCGCGAGGGGAGGGTGGAGCAGGTTGCCTCGCCCGAGGAGCTGTACCACCGGCCCAAGACCCCGTTCGTCGCTTCCTTCCTTGGCCGGGCCAACCTGTGGCCGGGCCGCGTGGTGTCCGTGGACGGCGACCGCGCGCTCGTCGAGGTGGCCGGCGACCAGTTCCCCGCCGAGCGGGGAGCGTGCCGAGAAGGCGACGAGGTGTTCCTCTTCTTCCGGCCCGAGTGGGTGGAGGTGGGCGCCGGGCCGTTCACCGCCGAGGTCGAAGGCGCCGAGTACCTGGGCGACCGTTGGGCACTCCGCGCCCGGTTCCACGGCCTGCCGCTCGTCTTCATCGCTGCCAGGGACCCGCGATCCGATGGCGGGCTCCCCTTCACTGTCACTACCGCTCAGGCGATTCGAAAGCAGTAGCCACAGCCGTCTGCCCGACAACGAGCCACAAGAGTCAGCGGGAGCTGGCGGAGTCCGATGCAGGGGAACAGAACAGGCGGATGCGGCGAGGCGGGGATTCAAAGAGTGAACATCTGACCCCGGCTTCGTGGGGCCGTGGGCACGGAGCTGAGGTGGTAGCTAGGGGAAGCGCCAGCCCTCCGGGCGTTCCACCGCGACGTGCGGGCGCGGGGTAAGACGAAACACCCCAATCACCTCGATCTGCCGCCCTATGCTCCTCAGGGGGACCGTGTTCGTAAGCGCGTCGTCCACGAGCTCGACCGGGATCACACCCGTCCCGTCGTCGAGACTGAGCTGGCACCCCCGCACGCACAGGGTGAGGATGCGCCCGGTCAGGATGACCTCCTGGCCCGCGTGCTGCGCTGCCGCTGCGATCAGCTCGGCCACGCGGAGCGCCACCGGGCCGTCCGGCCTCCTCGCCAGTGCCGCGCTGTCCTCCGGTAGGGCGGCGTCCGTGACGCTGCCCACCGCCTGTGGGGACTCGCTCTCTTCCCACTCGGCCTGGCGTTCCCGCTCCACGTGGGGCTGGAGAGCAGCCGATTCACCAGGCGTCTGCCCAGCGGGACCGGTTGTGACAGCCCCGACGGCCGTTGCCGCGGTAGGGGAGAGGGCTGCGACGGCGGGAGATCCCGAGGGTGGATGCTGGATGCGGTCTGTGCCCCTGAAGACGCCCAGCCCGACGGCGGCGCCCAACCCGGCCAGCACGATTGCTGCAACGATGAGTACCCAGCCTGCCTTGGTGTTCATTCTAGCCTCCCATCGCGGACGCGGTGTACCACGCTCATCCGGGCTGCCACCCGTTCGTCGTGGGTCACGATGACGAGCCCGGTGCCTCGATCGCGGTGGAGAGCGTGCAGCACCTCCAGGACCTTCATGCCGCTATCGGAGTCAAGGTTTCCCGTTGGCTCGTCGGCGAGCACGAGCTGGGGAGCGTTTGCCACAGCGCGGGCGATCGCCACGCGCTGCTGCTCACCACCGGACATCTCGCTCGGCAGGGCGTCCCGTTTGTGCCCGAGTCCCACCCACTCCAGCGCGGCGAGCGCCTTCTCGCGCCGGCTGGCCACGCGACCGAGTTCAAGGGGAAGGAGCACATTCTGGAGCGCCGTCATCGCCTCGTTGAGGTAGTACTGCTGGAACACGAACCCCATCTGGGTTCGACGGACGAGGCTCACCTCGCGGTCGCTCAGGCTGGCCCGGGACACGCCGTCGAGGAGGACCTCGCCCTCGGTGGGGATGTCGAGGCACCCCAGGAGGTGGAGGAGGGTGGACTTGCCGGACCCCGACGGGCCGACGATCGCGAGGTGGGTTCCTCCGTCCACGGACAGGCTCACGTCCCGGAGGGCCCAGAACCGGCCGGGCCCGGATCCGTAGGCCTTCGACACCCGGTGGAGCTCGATCCTCATGGTGCCCTCAGCGCCTGGATCGGCTCCGTCTGCGCCGCCATCCACGCGGGGTACAGCGCGGCGGCGCTGCCCACCCCCGCGGCGACGAGGAGAGAGATCCCAATGTAGCTCGGGGAGAAGTGGGGCGCGGCGGCGAGCCCGAACCCGGTCGTCCGCGGCAGGAGCTGGGTCGCGACGTAGCCCCCCCCGACCCCAACCGCCCCGGCCAGCAGGGCGACCCACAGGGACTCGACGAGAAACAGGCGGAACACGTCTCCGCGCGTCGCCCCGACCGCCCGGAGGAGCCCGATCTCTGCTCTCCGCTCGTACACGGCCATCGTCATCGTGTTCATCGTGGTCAACACGCCGACGACGATCGCCACGCCGGTAATGAGCATGAGAGTTGAAGCCACCGAACCGAACAGCCCAACCAGCATGTCGAACACCTCCGAGGGGGGCACGGCCTGGAGGTGGGGGAGCCGCCCCAGGGCCTGCCGAGTCTGGGCCACCCGGTCCACGGCCTCCGTCTGGATGAGGACCGCGCTCAGCTCGTTCTGGAGCGCGAGCACGCGCTGGGCGACCTCGAGGGGGATGAACACGAACGTGTCATCGCGCCCGCCGGTGCGCGGCAGGATTCGGATGACGGCCAGCTCGTCCTGGGCGTAGAGAGAGAGGGTGATCCGGCTCCCCACCGTCAGGCCGAGCCGGGCAGCGGCGTCGCTTCCCACGACCGCTCCGTCGAAACGGGTGCCCCCCCACCGCTTGAGGTAGAGGATGTCGTCGGTCGCCCCGTAGATCGGGGTCATCTCGCCGTTCACCCGCACTCGGCCCACAACCACGGGGAGGGCCAGCCGGACGTTGTCCACCGCCCGCACCGCGGCGAGGCGCTCCTGGGGGATGTAGTCGAGGGTGTCGGTCCCCTGCATGAGGGCGAGGGTCAGCGTGTATGGGCACCCTACGGGGAGGAGGAGGATGTGCGCTCCCAGGCCTCCGATTTCCCGCTCCAGCCCGCGTTGGATCCCTGCACTCGACGCGAGCAGGGCGAACAGGGTGGCGACCCCGACCGCGATCCCGGCCACGGTCATCACGAACCGCGCCTTCCGCCTTCGGGCATTGGCCCATACGATCCACATGGGTCTAGCCTCCTCTCCCTGTGCCGCGTCCCCTCACGGGCACAGCCACGTCCAGCGCACGTGCTCGGGGGACACGAGGGCCTCGAGGTCCGCCGTGAGGTGGACGTGAGACGACCCGTGACCGTGGGGGGCGAGGAATCCCTCAAGCCCAGCACTTCCCGTCTGGTGGACGAGCATGCAGCCCTCCGCGAACGGGGCTTCGCCCTCCGCCGCGCGGAGGGCGTGGACCATGAAGCTGTCGACGGGATCGGCGTTGTCGAGGCGATCGTGCCAGGCCAGGGTGAGCGACGAGATCCGCCCGTCCCGACCCAGCGCCAGGAGCACGTCGAGGGCCGTGACGAGCCCGGGCTGGAAGACGTCTCCCCGGACCCCGGACGGTTCGACGACGACGTCGTGGGCGACGAGCGTCCACCGCGGCCCACGGATCGTGACCTCGGGGACGACCACCCGGCCGGCGTTCGCCGCCCGGCGCACCACCTCGTCGCGGAAGCTCCGTTCGATCGCGGCCAGCCGCTCCGGCGCCTCCAGGTAGAGGCGGATCGCCATCCCATCCCTCACCGGGAAGTGGTCCATCCGCACCGCAGGGCGCTCGAACTCGCCGCCCGGGTACCGGGCGTCGTACCACCACCCGGGCAGGCCGTTCAGCGAGAGGATGACGTGGGTGGCGGTGCCCTCGTCCCACCGGTAGGCGAGCGCGATCTCCCCCCGCTCGGCGAGGTGCACCACCACGTCGAACACCGAGAAGTGCCCGGGCGCGAACAGGTCCGGCCGGGTGGTGCGGACGGCGGCCGGGTCGAACGACAGGACGCCCACGCCGCGGATCTCCACCGTGCCTCCGGCCGCGGGCCGGCGTCCGGCGTAGTTCCCGGGGATGGACCAGCTTCCTTCAGGGGTGGGAAGCACAACCTGGGCGGGGCCTTCTGCCCATCCAAGGACTCCCGCGAGCAAGACCACCGACACCGCGACCGCCGCCCGGGTGCCCCGCGCTCCTATCCGCATCCCGCGCATCATTCGGTACCTCCGGAGAGCCCTACCCACCGGGGGTGGATAGAACGAATGTCGCGAGGGTATGCCCCCTGGGTGGAGAGAACCGGGGCGGACGATGGAGATTCCGTGGAGGAAGGTCAACGAAGCGGTGGGCTCCGGACCGGCGAGCCCCGGGAGAGCCACCGAGCGGGTCGGGATCTGTCTATCGCCGGGCCGAGGGCATTCCAGAGCTGAAGCGTGCGGGGCCGCCTGCTCAGCGGGCCCGCGCCAGTTCCCAGAGCCGGCTCAAGGCGGGACGGAACCGACGGACGAAGTCGTCGTGTGTGGTGGGCTCCGGGACGTTGTGCACGGTGACATATGGGATCCTCACCCATCCTGCGGAGACGTAGCCGTCGCCTGCTGGGGCGAGGGCGGCCCAGTCGTCGGAGGCGTAGGTGCGCTCCATCTCCTCGCGAGGGACGGAGTGGGTGAGGATACCCGCTCGGCGCGCTCGGTCATAGCGCGCCAGATTGCGGCGCCACGACTCCTCAAATGGAACGTCGATGTACAGAACAGCTGCCTGGTTCAGGATCTCAGGTGACAGGAGGGGCAGGGCGTCGCGGTACGCAGTCGGGCCACCGCGGGCAAACTCGACGATCACCGTCTCCCCGGGCCGCGCCCCCCGCCTCCTGAGCTCTTCCCGCAACTTGCAGATCAGGAACGGCCACAGGCTGTCGTGGGCCACCGCGTAGTTCTCTGCTGCCCGGCGGGAGTGGAGGCGCCCCCGCCCGACTTCCTCCCATAGATCGTCGTCGACAAACATCTGCCACAGGATGGGGAAGTCGTCGACGACCCGGGGGCTCCCGAGGTGGTAGTCATGAGCCCTCTCTTCGGTGGGCAGGTTCATCAGAAATCGGATCAGCTTGGACTTCCCTGCGGCGGGGCGGCCGAGCAGCAGCAGGTAGGGGAGGACTGCGCCGGAGGGCCGGAGCGGGTAGGCGAGACCCGCGGCTGCGGTGAGATCGGCCAGAACCTCGGCCGGAGGGCGATCGGCGTCGATCGCTCGGAGATCGCTCCGGCGCTCGGCATGCCACCGATCAAGCGCGGCGAGCATCTGTGTCAGGACGTCTGCGGGCACGGCGTACCGCGGGTCGCCGCGCGCGGCCTGACGGGTGAGAGAGACGGAGATCGGTGCCGTCAGGCGCAGGAACAAGGTGGGCCAGCGCAGGCCGGCCTCGCGCCGCCTGAACTCCTGCAGAAAGGGCTGATCGCGAACAGCGGCAGCGTAGGCGGCGTGCACCCCGAGGTGCGACTCCTCGATGACCACAGAGCCTGCGCGCAGAGCGTCGGCAATGATCCTTTCGCGCACGGGGACCGCGGACCAGATCGCGCTGCTCAGTCGCTCTCGTTGGCGGAACAGATCGATCCCCTCCTTCTCGGCGACCTCCTTGACCAATTCGGGGAGGACCGTCACCCGGCGAGGGTAGTAGAGGCGGAGTACAGACAGAATCTCGCTCTTCCCGAGCGCGGGCAAACCCTCGATCGAGATGTGCATGGGCGGTGGCTGTGGGCGGAGGAGGACTTGAACCCCCGGCTTCTCCCCCGTGAAGGGAGCGCTCTACCAACTGAGCTATCCGCCCTGCCAGACGATAGTAGCGCCCGCTTCCCCCGCTTGCAAGCGTGGTCTAGGTTTCGGTGACGTCCTCGATCGTCGCGGCCAGCGACTCACCCTCGCGGCGGCGGGTGATCTCCACCAGCCCGAGCTTCGTCACTCCAATGAGGTCAGCGGGCACGCGGTCCTTGCGCAGTTCTGCTTCGAGGAGGGAGATCACCTGTTGCGCATCGGCCTCGTTGTCCATGTCCACGAGGTCCACGATGATGATCCCCGATATCTTGCGCAGTCGGAGGATTCTGGGGATTTCCTTCGCGGCCTCGAGGTTCGTGTTGAGGATCGCCGAGTGCTGGGTGCGGTGGCGAACGTCGGAACCGGTGTTCACGTCGACAGCGGTGAGCGCCTCGGTCTCGTCCACGACGAGGAACCCCCCCGCCTTGAGCGGGATCTTGCGCTGGAGCGCCTCGCGCAGCCGTCGCTCGATGTCGTAGCGAACGAACAGGGGGACCTGGCCGCGGTACAGCCGCACGCGACGGCGAAGCTGGGGAAGACGTAGCTGATCAAGGAACTCCTGGATATCGCGCTGCTGTTCTTCATCATCCACGATGAGGGAACTCACGTTCTCCAGGAACCGGTCGCGAATCACGGTCCTGACCAGATCGAGCGGCTGGTGGAGCAGACGGGGGGGCGACGATGCCTCGGCAAGGCGTGTGATCTCTTCCCACTGGCTGCGGAGGTGGTGATAGTCCCGTTCGAGCTCTTCGCGCTCGGCTCGGAATGCGGCGGTGCGGGCAATGAGCCCTTCCCGTTCTCCTTTGAGCTCGTAGGCTATCTGGCGGAGGCGCCGCGCGGCCTCGGGGTCCCCCACCCGCCGCGAGATCCCCACGCGGTCCTCGGTTGGCAGGAACACCCAGTACCGCCCAGGCAGGCTGATCTTGGTCGTCCCCTGCGGGTTCTTCTTCCCCATGCCCTCGCGTCTGACCTGGATGAGCAACGGATCCCCAGGGCGGAGGACCTTCTGGATGGGCACGGCCTCCTTCCACGGCTCAAACCCTTTCGCCACGAGGAGCGCGTCGTTCAGCTCGTGCTCGGACAGGAAGAGGGCTTTGCGCTCCCCCACGTTCACGAACGCGGCTCCCATCCCGGGGAGAACCGTCTCCACCCGGCCCCAGTAGATGTTGCCGACCAGATTCCGCCGGGTGGGAACTGCGAAGTGGACCTCGACCAGTTCGCCGTCCTCAATGATCGCAACCCGCTGGCGGACGCCGGCAAGGGTCCGCTCCACCGTGATCAGGATGTGGTTACCCTTCAGCGTACGACCTCCCGCGGGCCGGCAGAGCGTCGAGGATGCAAGGAGGTGGTTATCCCGGTCCACGGGGCCATGGCCGTGCGGACCGACGGCTCGGCGACACCCCTCCACGCGGACCCCGCGTCGCTCCTGTGTGCGAAGGTCCGGTTTGGGAGCGAGCTTCGATCACGGTCTCCCCGGGTGGTGACCGATGCCGTGCCGGACCCCATGGCGCGTGACCGACACGCCAGCCTAGACGTGCTCGGTCCCCTTCGCGATCGCAACTACCTGAGAGAAGGTCTCCGGATCACGGTGGGCGAGGTCGGCCAGCATCTTGCGGTTCAGTCCCACGCCGGCCTTGCGCAATCCCCCCATGAAACTGGAGTACGAAACCCCGTGCGTGCGAGTAGCAGCGCCGATCCGGATCATCCACAGCTGACGCATCACGCGTTTCTCGAGCTTTCGCGACACGTACTGGTGCCGCAACGCCTTGATCACGGACTGCTTGGCGATGCGGTAGCATGATCCGCGCTTACCCTGGAACCCCTTGGCCAGCTTCAGAACCTTGCGCCGTCGCCGGCCATGCTTCACCCCACCTGGAACTCGCATCTCTGTCCCTCCCTAGATGTTCAGTATGCGCCGCAGTCGCTTGCGATCGGCGCCCAGCACCTCGGCGGGTCGACCCGCCTCGCGGCGGTACTGAGGCCTCATCTTCGACAGCTTGTGCTTCCGATTAGCACGCTGATGGAAGATCCTCCCTGTTGCCGAAACCTTAAACCTCTTCGCTGACGCTCTGTGCGTTCTTGTCTTCAACGCGTCCTCCTTTGCGGGGAAGGGGGACAAGCAACATCTGCAGGGTCCTTCCCTTGCTCATCGTATCCTGGTCTACCTTGGCCATGTCCTCCGTGGCGGTCGCTACGCGGGCCAGGATCTCCTCGCCCTTCGCGGTGTGGATGATCTGGCGTCCCTTGAAGAACACGGATACGCGCACCTTGTGGCCGTCTTCGAGGAACTCGCGGATCCGCGCAAGCTTCGTCTGGAAGTCATGTTCCCCAGTCTGGATCGTGAACTTCACCTCTTTGAGCCGCGACGCCTTCTGCTGCTTCTTCTCCCGCTTGCCCTGTTGGTATCGGTACTTCCCGTAGTTCACGATCTTGCAGACAACCGGATTCGCCTCCGGGGCCACCTCCACGAGATCAAGCCCCTTCTCGCGCGCCAGGGCCAGTGCCCGGTCAATGGGCAGCACGCCTAAGCTGCGTCCTTCAGGGTCGATCAGGAGAACTTCTCGCGATCGGATCTGCTCGTTTACTCGAAACTCCCGTCGAATGGGTCCCTCCTCATACCACGCATTCTAGCCGCCCTCGCGCCGGGCGGCCACGCCGTACAGCCCGTGTTCGCGGATCCAGCGATCCACCTCAGTGGGGATCATCCCCGCAGTCGGCATTCCTTCACGATAGCGGCGGCGGAGCTCGGAAGAGGAGATGGAGATGAGGGGCATGTTGAGCACGTGAACCTCGGCGGCGGTGAACGGGGGGCGGTGGAACTGGGCGGGTGAGGCTCCAGGGCGGGGAGCGACGATAAACGGACAGCTCTCCAAGAGCCTCCTCCAATCGCGCCAGGTCTCGATGCGGGCGAAGATGTCCGCCCCCACGATGTAGGCCACGCCCTCAGGGTGGAGTTCCTTCATTGCGGCGACGGTGTCCACGGTGTAGGACGGGCCGGGCCGGTCGACCTCGATGCGGGACACGGAGAACCGTGGACGGTCCTTCACTGCGAGGCAGACCAGCGTGTACCGTGTCTCCGCAGGTGTGCCCTCGTCTACGGTGCGGTGAGGGGGGCAGCCGGTAGGAATGAACACCACCTCTCGCAGCCCGAACTGCCGCAGCGCCTCCTCGGCCACGCGCAGGTGGCCTGTGTGAATGGGGTTAAACGTGCCGCCGAACAGCCCGGTTCTACCCTGCAAACTCAAACTCCTGCCCTCCGATGTGCACGGTCGTGCCAGGGGCCACCCCTCGTCGCTGGAGTGCAGCGATGACGCCCAGACGCTCGAGCCGCTGTTGAAAGTACTTCTGGGCATCAGGGGTGGAGAGGTCCAGACGCTGTGCCAGTCGCTCCACGATCGGACCGCGCACTGCGAACTGCCCCTCGGTCTCGACCACCTCGAACGGGATAGCATCCGGGGTGAGCTTCCACACGCGTCTGGCTGGCGGGAGAGCCGCCGGCGTGGGGGGGGGGATCTCCTGAAGTGCCCGCCAGAGGTGGAACAGCAGCTCGCGGACCCCGCGTCCAGTGACCGCGGAGATCGGGTGGAGGACGATCCCTTCGCTGCGGAACCGCTCGACCTCGGCCGACACGCGCTCCGGGGGGAGAAGATCGGCTTTGTTCCCGGCCACGATTTCCCGTTTGTCCCGTAGGTCGTCCCACGCGTCCAGCTCTCGACGCAGGAGGTGATGGTCTGTCAGCGGATCACGCCCTTCGACGCCGGCCAGGTCTACGACATGGAGCAGAACGCGGGCTCGCGTGGCATGGCGCAGGAACCGATCCCCCAATCCCTTCCCCTCGTGTGCGCCCTCGATGAGCCCCGGTAGATCAGCCAAGACGAGGGTGTGCCCATCGCCAACCTCGACGAGCCCGAGATTGGGAGACAATGTGGTGAACGGATAGGGGGCGACCTTGACCCGCTTTCGGGACACCCGCGACAGGAGGGAGGACTTGCCCACATTGGGGAACCCCACGATCCCCACGTCGGCCAGAACGCGCAACTCGAGCTTGAGCCAGCGTTCCTCGCCCCGCTCGCCGAACTCGCGGATCCGGGGGGCCTGGCGGGCTGAGGTGGTGAACGCCCGGTTGCCGCGTCCCCCCCGGCCGCCACGGGCAACCCGCATCTCTGCCCCCTCTTCTGCAAGGTCGGCAAGGATCTCGTCGGTCGCGGCGTCGCGAACGACGGTCCCCACCGGAACGTGGATCACGAGCGGGGTACCGCTCCTGCCCTGCCGGCAGTTCGGCCCTCCGTGACCGCCGTGGCCGGCGCGAAAGTGGATCTGGTTCTGAAACTGAAGGAGCGTGCCCACGGACCGGGTCGCGCGTACGATGACGTCTCCCCCACGGCCGCCGTTCCCGCCGTCGGGGGTACCACGGGGATTGTGGCGCGTGCGGTGAAAGCTGACGAGCCCGTTTCCCCCCCGTCCCGAGGCGACGTGGATCTTCGCCTCATCAACCCACATTCGGGGGGGTTACACCGCCTCTTGGAGCGGGTCCACGCTGACGTAAACGCGCTTGTGCCCCGAGAACCGCACCGTTCCCGTGGTCTTGGCGAAGATCGTGAAGTCGCGGCCAAGGCCGACGCCGGAGCCTGGGTAGAACCTCGTACCCCGCTGGCGGACGATGATGCAGCCAGGCTGTACCAGCTCGCCCCCGTATCGCTTGATGCCCAGGCGCTGTCCGGGTGAGTCGTGTACGTTCTGAGTTGAACCGCCGCTTGTCTTATGCGCCATTCTGTCCTCTCATACCTTGATACCCTCGCCTACCTCGTGGACCGTGACTCGCCCCGGACGGGCGCTGGCCAGGAAACGCAACCCCAACACCATCGTCTCGATCACGGCGTCGATCTCACGGTCGAGGAAGAAATCGGATCGGTCCACACGGAATCGGACCGCACGCCCTTCCTTGCTCACTTCGGGGTCGAGATGGAGGTAGTCTCGAAGACCGAGGATCGGCGCTTCGACCAGCGCCTCAGCGGCGAGACCTTCTGCCGACTCGTCGCTGTGCAAGGTCACCGTTTGGACCCGGCCTTCCTCGTCTCGGTCGATCACCACTTCCACCATCGCCGCTACCTCCTCTCGATCGCCAGGATCCGTGTGCGCATGTACGGCTGGCGGTGGCCCTTCCTCCGACGGTACCCCTTCTTCGGGGAGAACCGCTGGATGATGACCTTCGGCCCTCGTCCGGCCTCCGTTACCTCTCCGGTCACCTGCACGCCGGCCAGGTACGGACGGCCG
This sequence comes from Candidatus Bipolaricaulis sibiricus, assembly GCA_004102645.1. GTDB lineage: Bacteria > Bipolaricaulota > Bipolaricaulia > Bipolaricaulales > Bipolaricaulaceae > Bipolaricaulis > Bipolaricaulis sibiricus. Next base: position 793,175 of record CP034928.1, read on the forward strand.
ACTTCGACACCCGCGCCGTTCCGCAACAGGAGAACGCGGTCGAACGTGACCTTGTCCCCCACGCTCACCGTGGGAAGGAGCTCGTGCACGATCTCGGCACCGGCCGCGACGCGGTACTGCTTGCCACCGATTTCCACCACAGCGTACATAGCCACCTCACTCATCATAGTGGGAACAACGGACGGAGGCAATCCTAGCGAATCCGGGCCCCCGGTTCCACCTCGCGTTCTGGCGTGAGGAGAGCCAGTGTTCCGTCCGCTGCGGCAAGGACCATGCACTCCGAGCGAATCCCACGGATCGTGGCGGGCTTCAGGTTGGCCATCACCGCCACCAGCTTCCCCGTGAGGTCGGCCGGTCGGTAGTGCTGACGGATCCCTGCCACGGCCTGGGCCTGGCGGTCGCCGAGGTCGATCTGCAGCCGGAGGAGCTTGTCTGCGCCCGGAATCTCTTCGGCGACGAGGATCCGCCCCACGCGCAGGTCCAGCTTCTGGAACTCCTCGAACGATACGAGACCTTCTTCCTTCATCTCCTGGTACCTCCTCTTCAATTCGGCAACATCCACGTGGGCGAGGAGCGGGCGGGGCTCGCGGGCCAGCGCGTGCCCGCTGAGCCCGCACCGGGCGTCCGCGAAGCGAGGGTTCGCGATCCCCAGAATCGCGTAGACGTCCTGCGAGAACATCGGAACGAACGGCTCAAGGAGGATGGCAAGGGCCTTGACAAGGTGAGCAGCGGAAGCCACGGCGCGGGCGTCCCCAGTTCGCCATGGGGCAGTGCGCTGCATGTACTCGTTCCCTGTCCCCGCCAAGAGGGCGATCGCTCGCAGAGCGGGAGCGAGGGCTCCCGCTTCCACCGTGCGCACAACCTCGGTCAGCGTGGCTTCGATCGCCTCGATGACTTCGGGATCGGTTGCCCGATCGGGGACCGTGGCATTGTGCCGGGTCCAGACATAGGACAGAACGCGGTGCACGAAGTTGGCGATGTTGTCCACGAGGACGTGGTTGACCGCTTTGTCGAACTCCTCCCACGAGAACTCGACGTCCTTCGACTCGGGGCGGTTGTAGAACAGGTAGAACCGCCAGTAGACGGGCGGAAGGAGCTCGAGGGCCTCGTCGGCGAAGATCCCTACCCGTCGTGTCTTCGAGAACTGCTCCCCGCCGATCCAGTTCAGGTACTCGGTCGCCGCGATCTGGTCCGGGAGGTGGTACCCCCGCCCCGCAGCGAGGAGCTGGGCGGGGAAGATGATGGTGTGGAACGGGATGTTGTCCTTGGCCTGGGTGTAGATCTGCCACACCTGGTCCCCGAACCAGAACTCGCGCCACCGCTCCTCGTGGCCGAGCCGACGGAAGTGTTCGATCGTCGCCGAGACGTAGCCCAGGGCAGCCTCGGCCCAGACGTAGATGACCTTGCCTTCTGCCCCGGGAAACGGAGCAGGAATCCCCCACCGGATGTCGCGGGTCACCGCGCGTGGGCGGAGGCCGTCCTGGATCAGCCGCTCGGTGAACAGCTTGACGTTTCCCCGGAAGTCGCGGCTTCCCACGTAATCGAGAAGCTTCGGGGTCAGCTTCTCAAGATCGAGGTACCAGTGGCGGGTGGTGCGCGGCTTGATGTCGGATGAGCCGCAGAACGCACAGTGGGGGGACCGCAGCGACTCGGGCTCCAAGAGCGCTCCGCACGCGTCGCACTGATTCCCTTGGGCATGGAGGTAGCCGCAGCGGGGGCACGCGCCGATGATAAATCGATCGGCGAGGAATCGGTTGCACCCCTGGCAGAACGCCCGCGCTTCCTCGCGGGACACGATGTACCCCTCGGTCTCCATCTCACGGTAGATCTGCGTCACGAACTCGTGGTGGACTGGGGATTCAGTGGTTGTGTAGTTGTCGATGGCGACCTCGAACCGCGCCAGGATCTCGGTGATCTTTCGGTGCACGCGGTCGGCCAGGTCGCGGGGTGAGACCCCGGCTTGGGCTGCTTCGAACTCGACCTTTGTTCCATGAGCGTCGGTCCCCGACACGTGGAGTGTCTCAAAGCCACGCAGCCGGTAGAAGCGGGTAAACGCGTCCCCGGACAACAGGCAGCCGATCAGGTTCCCAAGGTGAGGCAGGCCCGATCCGTAGGGCCAGGCACTGCACACGAGGATGCGTTGGGTGGATGGGTTCATGGGGCCGTCCGGGGGGGATTATAGCGGCGCCGTTGGGCAACCGTGGGGCTTCGGTGTACACTACCCTCGTACGGAGAGGGAATGCGCGAGGCGACCATAGGCAGAGAGCTGGTCGTGGTGACGGAGAACCGCGTGGGGGTGCTTGCCGGTATCGCGCGCCTTCTGTCCGAGCAGGGGATCAACATCCTTGCCCTAGCGGTGATGGTTCATGACGACACGGCTGAGCTCCACCTCGTCCCCGACTCGCCTAGCTATGCCCTTGACGCACTTCGTCGTGCCGAGTACGAGGTCAGGGAGCACGACGTCGTCCTTGTCGAGCTGCCTCACCGAGCGGGCTTCCTGCGACGCATCACTGAGGTGTTGGCGCGCCAAGGACTCGACATCCGCTATCTGTACGCGAGTGCGTTCGAGGCGGGGCACAGCTCGCTCGTCGTCTTCACCTGTACCAACAATAGCAAAGCGGTGCAGCTTCTGCGGGAGAGATAGGTCGCCCTCCGTTGTCCTCTGGGCTGCGGACACATGCCGCAGCGTCCCCGGTCGACCACGGCAAGATCGGCCATCGCACCGCTCGCTCTCCCCTGGTTGAGACGAGGGTCTTCCCGAGAAGAGAGCGTGGTGATCGAGGAGATGGCCTTATGTCAAGTCGTGATCGCGTGTTGACCTGGATCGCCGGGCTGTTGGCCCTGGCGGCAATGGTCTCGGTCCTGCTGCTCGCCGGTACTCCTTAGCGGCGCGACCCGGAGGCCCCGGTCGCATCCAGGAGCGCTCCACCCCCTCTGCGGCTAGCCCTTTCCCCCCAGGTCCGAAGTGCAGTGCGGGCACCGTGTGGCGTTGATCGGGATCTGGGTCTTGCAGAACGGGCACTCCTTCGTGGTCGGGGCAGGGGCAACCTTTGGCTTCTCCATCCTGCTGTAGGCCTTGACGATGAGGAACACGACGAGGGCGATGATGAGGAAGTTGACCACGGCGTTGATGAACGCGCCGTAGTAGATCGCCGCTGCCCCCGCCGCCCGCGCTGCGGCTGCGGACTCGTAGCTCTGGCCCGACAGGTTGATGTACAGGTTGGCAAAGTCCACGTTGCCGACGAGCTTGCCGATGATCGGCATGATGAGGTCGTTCACGAATGAGCTCACGACCGTGCCGAACGCGACACCCATGATGAACGCCACGGCAATCTGGACGAGGTTTCCCTTGACGATGAACGCCTTGAACTCCTTCCACATGGCGGATCCCCCCTTGGATAGACGCACTATAGTGATCGTGGAGGGAGGGCGTCAACTGCTCGGTAGGAGGCCGTCGGTAAGGACCACCCGCGGCGCCAGGAACACGCGGAGGGCGGGGCGACCAGGGAGGAGGGATCGGGTCCCGTCTGTTCGGGAAGGGTGCGGGGGCCGTCGTTGCGCGGGCTGTGGGGATCTCGCCGCGGAGCTACCATTCGTCCGATGACTGGCACGTGGGTCAACATGGGCACGGTGCTTGTTGGAGGGCTTCTGGGCTGGGTGCTCGGGGCCCGTGTGCCGGCGCGGGTGCGCGAGGGGGCGGCGATTGGAGTGGGGCTGGCCACGCTCGTTCTCGGGCTACGGCTCGCGCTGGGGACCGGCAACGTGCTCGTTCTCCTGCTGGCTGTGATCCTGGGAGGAGCAGTGGGGGCAGCGCTGCGCCTCGGGGAACGCCTCGAGCGGGGGACAAAGCGGGTCGAGGGGATGTTCCGGGGGCGGCCGCTTGCGGAGGGATTCCTTGCGGCGAGCCTGCTGTTCTGCGTGGGGCCAATGGCGCTGCTGGGGGCGATCCAGGATGGGCTGCACGGCGACTGGTCCCTGCTGGCGGCGAAGGCTATCCTGGATGGGATTAGTGCTCTCACGCTGGCAGCGGCGCTCGGCCCCGGGGTTCTCCTGTCGCTCGTGGTGATCTTCGTCTACCAAGGGGGCGTGACGTGGATCGCGGGCCTTTTCTCGTCCCACTTCGCCCAGCTGTCGGTGGACGCGCCCGCCCTCGTGGAGCTGTCGGCAGCCGGCGGGGCGGTGGTCCTTGCCCTGGGGCTGTCACTCCTTCGGCTGCGCGACCTCCGGGCAGCCGATCTGCTGCCGGCGCTGCTCCTTGCCCCGCTCTTGGCGTGGATCGCCTCGCTCCTGTGACGGCCAGGGGCAGCTGGAGTCTATTGCGTGCCGAGCTTGCGCGGTTCGATCGCGCGCTGTGGGTGCTCGTGGCCAGCCAACTCATCACCTCGGCGGGCTTCTCGATCGCACTGCCGTTCCTATCGCTGTACCTCCACCGGGACCGGGGCCTGTCGATGACGGTCGTTGGGGCCATTGCCCTGGCGAACGGCGTGGTGAGTGCGGCGGGCCGGATCCTTGGCGGCGAGCTGGCAGACCGGGCCGGCCGTCGGGTGACGGTGCTCCACGCGGTGGGCTGGCGAGTGGTCCTGTTCCTTGGCCTCGCAGCCCTCGTGGGGGGGGACGGATCCATCGGGGCGATCGTGGCGGTGTACCTCGCGGTGAGGATCACCGGGGCCCTGGCAATGAGCGCGATCACAGCCATGGTCGCGGATGTTGCCGGACATGATCGGCGCATGGAGGCATACGGCCTTCTTCGTGTGGGAGGCAACGTGGGGTGGGCGGCCGGCCCTGCTCTGGGAGGATACCTCGCTTCGTTTCTTCCGTACTGGACAATGTTCGCAGCGACGTCGACCCTGACAGCGCTCGCCTTCGCCCTCCTTGGCCGCTTTGCCCGGGAGCCCAGCCTCAAGAGTGGGACTCCATCGCGAGGGGGCGGGCTGGGCGATGTGCTGGAGGACCGGCGGTTCATGGGGTTTGTCGCGATCTCGCTTCTGGTGTTCATCGTCGCGGGCCAGCTCGTCTCGACACTATCGGTGTTCACGGTGGACCGCCTGGGGTTCTCAGAGGCCCAGTTTGGCGGACTGCTCACATTGAACGGGCTTCTCGTGGTGGCTCTTCAGTACCCATTGGCGCGGAAGCTGGCTCGGTTCCCGCGGCGCCGACTGCTCGCCGCGGGGAGCGCGTTGTACGGGTTGGGGTACCTGGTCTTTGGCGTCAGTCCAGCGTACGCGGCCTTGCTCGGAGCGATGGTGATCGTGACGTGTGGGGAGATGACCTTCGCTCCTAACACACTGGCGGTGACGGCGGACCTCGCTCCCGCCGGGCGCCGCGGGCGGTACCTGGGCGCGTTCGGCCTCGCCGAGACGCTGGGGTGGTCGGTCGGCGCGTTCTTCGGCGGGGTCCTTCTCGATGCGTTTCCCCGTTCTCCTCTTGGGACGTGGGGTGTGATCGGCGGGCTGGGGATGGTCGCCGCGGTCGCGTTCAGTCTGTGGGACCGGCCGCGGGGGCGTAGTTGATGAGACCTTCGATTGCTCGTTCGAGGGCCATTCCCCGCGAACCCTTGACCAAGAGCAGGGTGGGTGCTGACCAGATCGTGCGCCGCACCTCGCTCAACAGACGGTCCAGGTCAGTGGCCTCCGCCGTGCCGGGCCCATTCCAGGCTGCATACGCTGCCGTGGACCGTGGGCCGAAACAGAACAGCGCGTCCACACCGGCGTCTCTTGCCTCGCGGATGGCCTGCGCGTGGAACTGCTCCTCGTCGAGTCCCAGGTCCAGCATGTCCCCAAACAGGACGACCCGCTGGGCCACGGGCACCTTCAGGGACACGGCGGCCCGAAGGGCGGCCTGCATCGAGAGGGGATTGGCGTTGTAACAGTCGTCGAGCAGCCATCCAAACGGCGCGGGGCGAAGGTGGAGCCTGTGCGGAACCGGTTCGACGTGGGCGAGGGCCTGAGCGGCACTCTTCTCCGGGACGCCCATTCCCCAGGCGAGGGCAATCGCACCGCAGGCGAGGACCGGGACGTGCTCCCCCAGCAACTTGAGCTGAACGGAGAACGCTCCAGCCGGTGTCACCGCGTCAAACGCGACGCCCTCGGGTCTGTCCGTGGCCACGTTCCGGGGGTGGAAGTCGGCGTCGGCTGTGCTCCCGAATCGGAGGCACAGGCCGGGGTACCGATCCGCGCGCACCCGGAGCTCGGGGTAGTCCCAGCCAAGGGCGAGGATACCCTCTTCCGGGAGTGACTCCGCGAGCTCCCACTTTGCGTCCGCAATCGCTTCGATGGACCCGAGGCTTCCGAGGTGGGCGGGTCCGATCGAGGTGATCACCCCGGCCCACGGCTGCAGGAGATCGCTCAGCTCTCGAATCTCACCGCGGGCGGTCATCCCCATCTCGAACACCGCTGCCTCAACATCGTCGGGTATCGACAGAATCGCCAGAGGGACGCCGATCTCGGTGTTGTAGTTCTCGGGAGCGCGGTAGGTGCGGTACCGTGCCGAGAGCGCGGCGGCAACAAGCTCCTTCATCGTGGTCTTCCCGAACGAACCCGTCACCCCGACGATCGGGGCTTCGATCGCTGTCCGGCGCCATGACGCGAGCTCGCGGAGGGTTGTCGCGACGTCGGAAACGAGGACCAGGTTGCTTCCTGCTCCCGGATCGCGGGAAACAACCGCGCCCACGGCGCCGCGGGCGAACGCCTCGCCGAGGAAGTCATGCCCGTTGGCCCGGCTCCCCGTGAGGGCGATGAACACATCGCCGGGCTGAACGCGGCGCGAGTCGCACGTTGCGCCCGAGACGACGAACGGCGCCATCGGCCGGATGAGCTTGGCTTCGAGCGCTTCGGCCGCCTCTCGGAGATCCCACATCTACCTCTCCTTCTGGTCGTGGTTCTGCACCGGGAGGATGACGGACGCTGTGCCGTAGACGACCGATCCTGGAACCCGGTCGGTCACGCCGTCGACACCGTACAGCCATGCCTGGCCTGTCACGTTCGAGATTGGATCAAGGGCGAACAGCTCGACGGTCAACGCGTCGTACGGGGGGATCCCCTCGATGTACGCGACGAGGTCCTGCAGCGACTCAAGCACGGGCGCCGCCTCGCCGCGCTCACGTGGGCGCGGCCCCCCATACGCGCGTAGCTCCACGTAGGGCGATTCACTGTCTGCCGGGATCTCGACCCAACCCTCCCATTGTTCGACGCTGCCTCGCCAGGAGCGGATGGTGACGACAAACCGCACCCGGTCGCCGGGGGCGTAGCCGGTTCGGTCGGTGTGAAGCGAGAGGATCTCGGTGGCTCTGAACCCGGGCTCCACTGCTGCGTCCAACGTTACGGTGACCAGGCTTGGGTCCGCGAACTCGTTGTACAGGAGTGCGTCGGCGACGAGGGCCATCTCCCAGGGCACGAGCAGCGCGATGTCCTGGGTCGAGAGGAACACGTTCTCGCGCACGAGAGGCCGGGGCAGGGCGCGGCCAGTGATCGTGTAGCGGACCGTTGCGGTCCCAGGCCCGATCCGATCCAGGGCCCGGTCCGCAGCCTCGAGTCCGGCCACATAGAGGAGCAGGGCGGAAAGCTGCGGTTCTTCCACGACCTTCACGGCCAACGTCTGGTCGGAGCCGCGGCCGAGGTCAGTGACGCGGAAGCTGGCGGAGACCCCGCTTGGGATACGGCCTACGAGCCCTCCCACCGCGGCCCAGCGATCGGCGAACACCCCGCCGCGAACCTCGCCTACCGTTCCCAGTTTGTAGGAGATGTCGAGGGCGGCCACGGTGTCGAAGACATGGGCCGCGGTAAGGAAGTAGCGAGACGGGCCAGTGAACAGGAACGGGTGGCCGAATGCGAGGACCGCGTCTTGATCCACGAGGGTCACGGTCCCCAGTGCCCCGATCGTGATGTCGCCGGTGACGAGCCCCACCCCCACCGGTGCTCCCGGGACGAGGTCGAGTGCGTTCACCTGTGGGGGTGCCGCGGGGGCTGCCAGCACACGGGAGACGCCGAGGGCGAGAAGGCCGTTGCCCTGCTCGCGCCATCCGGGGACCAGTTCGCTCACGGGGTGCCACGGTGTACGACTGTCGAAGCCACGCTCGAGCGTGGCCCGGCCGCGGTCGGACAGGCCGCTGACCATCACCGGTGCGGAGAGCGCCTCAACGGACGCATGGTGGGGACCGACGAGGAGGGTCGCATCGGAGAGCGCCGCTCTGCATTCGGCACGGGGGCCGTCGGCTGGGATGGGGGGTGTCTCAGGAGGGGTGACCTCGGCCAGAACCCGGAGCATGGCCTCGATCGGGGTGACAAAGGCGAGCGGGCGATCCCGATCAGCAGACCAGGGGGCGGCGCGGGAGAGGGCGCCCGCCAGCCGGCCACCATCGAGGTAGATCGGGCTTCCCGACATGCCCTGGGCGACACCACCCGAGCGAACGATCGCGGGCCCTGACACCCGGATGATGATGAAGTCGTTCGTCTCTCCTGGCACGTCGAGGACATCGACCACCTCGACGTCGAATCGGACGATCTCAGTCCCGGCGACGACGGTCAGGCCATATCCTAGCATTCCCGGCGTGATCTCCGACAGGGGGATGACATCCGCGCCCCATCCGCCGAGACCGATGCACGCGATGGCGAACGTGACCAACCTCTTCATCATGCTGCCTCCTTGGCGAGCGCGACCGCGCGGGCTGCGCCCTCTTCCATTGTGCGGACCGGGGTCAACCCGGCTCGCGAAAGGACTGCTCGTCCTTCGGCTTCGTTGGTCCCCGTCAGCCGGATTACCATCGGGAGCTCGAGTCCCGCCGTAGCCTCGGCCACGCCGTGGGCCACCTCATCGCAACGCGTGATGCCGCCGAACACGTTGACAAAGAGGACACGGGCCTTGCCGTCGCGGAGGATGAGCTCCACGCCCTTGCGTACCCGGTCGGCCCGCGCTCCTCCGCCGATGTCGAGGAAGTTCGCGGGGCGGCCGCCTGCCTGCGCCACGAGATCAAGCGTGGCCATGACGAGCCCTGCCCCGTTCCCGAGGATCCCGATGTCACCGTCGAGTCGAACGTAGGTCATCCCTGCCGAACGTGCATCTGCCTCCAACGGGTCCACCACCGCATCAGCTAGGCCTGCGAACTGCTCCCCCGGCCGGTGATCGTCGTCGAGGATGACCTTGGCGTCGAGAGCGACCAGGCCGTGGGCGGTCTCGGCGAGGGGGTTGATCTCCACCAGGTTCGCCTCGTAGCGGGTGAAAACCTGGAACAGCTTGCTGGCGATCTCAGCGAGCGGCTTCCGCAGCTCGGGCGCGGCCAGGGAGACGAGGCGCCGCAGCCGAAACCCGAGCGGACCCTCAAGCGGGGGGATATGCACCTGGCAGATGGCTCTCGGGTCGGTTCGGGCTACGTCCTCGATGTCCACCCCGCCCTTGGGCGAGTAGATCATGACCGGGGTTCGGGCACGGCGGTCGAGCGTGACGGACAGGTAATGCTCAGACTTCACCGCCGTCGCCTCGACGATGAGAAGCTCCCTGATTGGCAACCCCTTGAGCTTTGATCCGAGGAGCTCCCCGGCGATCCGCGCCGCCTCCTCGGGGTCTCGGGCGAGTCGAATGCCCCCTGCCTTGCCCCGTCCGCCGACTGGGACCTGCGCCTTGAGCACCACCGGCCCCCCCACGGCACGCGCAACCGACCGTGCCGCGTCGCCGGTCGATGCCACATCGCCTCGGGGGACTGGGATCCCTGCCTCTGCCAGAATTCGCCGTCCTTGCCACTCGAGAAGCCGCACCCGTGCCTCCTTTCGGCGGAAGGTTACCCGCAGCTCGTCGACCAGGCCAGGGAGCGGCAGGTGCGGACCGGATTGCATCTGGTTGCCCGTTTGTGCGGTCTGGGTTACACTTCGCGGTGATGGCGGTGACCCACGACACGAACTACGACGTAGACAAGATCCACGTCCTGGAGGACATCGATGCGGTCCGGAAGCGGCCGGGGATGTACATCGGCTCGACCGGTCCCGATGGCCTCCTCCAGATGATCTACGAGGTTGTGGACAACTCTGTTGACGAGGCCCTGGCCGGGTTCTGCAAGACGATCGACATCACCGTACATGAGGACAAGCGGATCACGGTCCGGGACGACGGGCGGGGAATCCCTGTGGGCATTCATCCTGAGGCCGGTGTGAGCACGGTGGAGCTTGTTCTCACCACCCTCCACGCGGGCGGCAAGTTTGACGAGGGCGGGTACAAGGTGTCGGGCGGATTGCACGGGGTGGGCGTGTCGGCGGTGAACGCGCTCTCAGAGCAACTTGTGGTCGAGGTGCGGTGGCGCGACGGAAAGGTCTACCGCCAAGAGTTCCAGCGAGGACGGAAGGTAACCGAGCTCGAGTCCGTAGGGGCGACTGACGTCACCGGAACCACGATCACGTTCCTCCCTGATCGCGAGATCTTCGGGGAGATCCACTACAACTTCTCCAAGCTCTCGCACCGACTGCAGGAGCTGGCCTACCTGAACGCGGGGCTTGCCATTCACCTCGACAACCGTATCACGGGCGTGAAGCGGACCTTTCACGCTGAAGGGGGGATCGCCGCGTTCGTGAGCGAGCTAGCCACCGGCAAGGATCCGCTCCACGAGGGGCCGATTTACCTCGCTGAGGACCGCGGCAATCAGTCGGTCGAAGTTGCCATGCTCTTCACGGATGCGATGGACGAGGAGGTGTTCACCTTCGCCAACAACATCAACACGCGGGAAGGGGGCACCCACCTCACCGGCTTCCGTGCGGCGCTGACGAAGGTGCTCAACGACTACGCCCGTGAGAAGCGCATCCTGCGCCAGGAGGACGACGCCCTGCCTGGCGAAGCCATCCGCGAGGGTTTGGTGGCGATTGTGTCGGTGAAGCTCCAGCAACCGGAGTTCGAGGGACAGACCAAGGCCAAGCTGGGAAGCCCCGGGATCCGCGCGTTCGTGGAGGAGGTGGTGCGGGAGCAGTTTGGGCAGTACCTCGCCAAGAACCCGGGGGTGGGGCGGGCAATAATCGAGAACTCCCTGTCCGCGCATCGGGCGCGCATGGCGGCGGCCAAGGCGCGCAAGCTTGTCCGGCGCAAGGGGGCGTTGTTCGGCGGCGGGCTCCCAGGGAAGCTTGCCGACTGCACGAGCAGCTCACCGGAGGAGGCGGAGCTGTTCATCGTCGAGGGTGACTCGGCGGGAGGCTCAGCCAAGCAAGGACGCGATCGCAACTTCCAGGCGATCCTTCCCCTCCGCGGGAAGGTCCTCAACGTGGAGAAGGCGCGTCTGGGGAAGCTCCTCGACAACCAGGAGCTGCGGGCGATCATCACGGCCCTTGGCACAGGGATCCGCGACCAGTTCAACCTCGACGAGCTGCGCTACCACAAGGTGATCATCATGGCCGACGCCGATGTGGACGGGTCTCACATTCGTACCCTGCTGCTGACGTTCTTCTTCCGGAACCTGCGCCCCCTGATCGAGCGCGGCCACATGTACATCGCGAAGGCGCCGCTCTACCTCGCTCAGCGGGGCACGACGCGGGTCTACCTGTACTCCGACGAGGAACTGCAGGCTCACCAGGCATCTCAGGACGGCAAGTACACGATCCGCCGGTTCAAGGGTCTGGGCGAAATGAACCCCGAGGAGCTCTGGGAGACGACGATGAACCCTGCAGCCCGGATCCTTCGGCAGGTCACGATCCGTGATGCCCTCGAGGTGGACGAGGTGTTCACCACCCTGATGGGTACGGACGTGTCGCGGCGGCGTGACTTCATCCGCGAGAATGCGCATCGGGTGGTGGCCCTAGACATCTAGCAGTTGCACCGTCGGCCCCCGTGGGGAGAATCACGTGGGGCCGTAGCTCAGTTGGGAGAGCGCTAGCATGGCATGCTAGAGGCCACGGGTTCAAGTCCCGTCGGCTCCAGTTCCCCCCGTCTCCATCTCCGAGACACGCAACCCCGGCGGCAGGGAGCGCGCCCACCCTCAAGCTCAGCGGCCTCCGTGGCTGGTTCCTGAGGGACTCTTAGCACGGGTGCACGCGGCGCCACGCACGGCACGGGAGGCCCGTTGCGGGGGAATCGAAGATCTGCCACAGCGTCGCCAGAAGTGGTCCGCAGACTTCGGTGCCTGGGGAGCGTGTGAACGCCCGTGCGGTTTCTCCCCCGTGCGCCGGTTCTCGGAGTGGACCTGCCCCCCTCCAGTCAACGTTCCTCCCGGGCGAGCTCTGTGGGGTGGGATGGCTTGTCTCAAGGCAGGTTCTGACCGCAGGAACCCGGGCCTCCGCTGTGCTGAGGATCCGCGATCGGTCCAGGAGGCTGTGGTAGCTCAGGCGGCCTCGCCCCGCTCCCTCCGCTTGGCGCACCCTCCCCATCAGGGTTGACAGGACGGACAGAAACCCCTATATTACGTCCGTAACCACTGGTCCCGCTGGGCGGGCCACGACAAGGGCAAACCCTTCGCGAGGGGGGGACGCAAAGCCACGGGTCCCATGAGGACAGCCGGGTTGCCGAATGGAACGGAATGCGGGCGGGCGGCTTCGAGTGCTGGCGATCAGCCTTCTGGGGCTGGTGGCTGCCTGTGTGGTTGTTCTAGCTCCTCCGGAGGAAGTCGCGGGAGGCGCGGGGACGGCCGCCTCGCCGGTTTCTGGCCTGGCTGGACTCCCGTGGGGTCTGGCGCGGATTCGCGCCCCTGAGGCGTGGCAGGTCACGAGAGGAAGCGAGGAGATCATCGTTGCCGTCATCGACAGTGGTATCGACAGGACGATCCCCGAGCTCGCTGCGGTGTTGTGGACGAACCCCCGGGAGGTCCCCGGAAACGGGCTCGACGACGATGGAAACGGGTACGTGGACGACGCTCTCGGCTGGGATTTTCGGGACAATGTCCCGGCCCACCTCCGGCGTACGCAGCTCCATTGGCACGGCACCTTCGTCGCGGGGATCATCGCCGCCCGCCTGACCGAGGGTGGCGCGGCTGGGGTGGCCCCGAACGTTCGGATCATGGACGTGCGATTCCTCGACTCCCGTGGCTTGTTCACAACCAAGGACTGGGACCGCCTGGGAGCGGCCATTCGCTACGCGGTGGACAACGGTGCGCGGATCATCAACCTCAGCCTGTACGCCAAGGGGACCCCGCCGGCGGTTGTGGAAGGAGCCCTTGCCTACGCGGCATCGCGCGGGGCGATCGTGGTGGGGATCGCCGGGAACGAAGCCCGGGCAGAGGTCCTCTATCCGGGTCGGTACAGCACCGTTCTCGCTGTGTCCGCCACGGATGCTGCCGACGCCCTGGCCTCGTTCAGCTCGTGGGGTCCGGAGGTCGCTGTGGCGGCCCCCGGGCACGAGGTCGTCTCTCTCCTACCAGGAGGGAGGTTGGCCACGAACTCCGGCACCTCCTTCGCTGCCCCCCACGTGAGCGGCACGTTGGCCCTCATCCTGTCCGCGAATCCAGCTCTGAGTGCAGACGAGGCGGTGCGGATCCTCCTTGCCACCAGCTCACCCCTTGCACCGACCCCGGACCCGCGCTTCGGGGCGGGCCTGGTGAACGCGGGGCGCGGGGTGGCCGCAGCGGCAGGGATCGACCGCTAGGGACAGATGTCCTCTTGACAGCGGACCGCTGCCGCCTACACTACAAACCAACGTAAACACACCCTGAAAAGGGCAAACCCACGGGAACGTGGGGGCGCAAAGCAACGGACCCAGGACGGGTGGCCGGGCTGCCAGGTGGAGGTACGACCTGGAGCCCGTTTTTGTTGGCCCGGGATGACCGTGAGGAGGGCGGAGACGTGCAGGTGACGCTGTACTACAACGACGAGGATCAGTACCTGCTGGAGCTGGTCGATGAGCTGGCCGAACGAGAGCGGAAGTCACGTTCGGCTGTCATCATGTGCATTCTAGAGGAGCACTTCGAACGCGGGAAGCGGTTGGGAGAGATTCTCGTCGACATGAGGGCGATTACCCCCCAGGATGTGCAAGAGGCTCTGGTCGAGCAGAGTTCGAGTTCGGGAAACGGGCCTCGGAGACTGGGAGAGATTCTGGTCGCGAGGGGCTGCGTGCGGGATGAGACGGTGCGGCGGGCTCTCGTTGTTCAAGGGCGTTATTGCCGAGGTTGAGGTAGGGGGAATTCGATCGCAGTGTAGTCCGCCGAAAAGGTAAACCCGGAGCGATCCGGGGGCGCAAAGCCATGGACCTCCTGTAGGCCGCCAGGCTGCCGAAGCGCAACCAGGTAGGAGGAAACCATGGCGAACTTGATTGAGCTGTTCAGTGTGAGTTCGAACCGCGTTCCGCGGTGGGCGGTTGGAGCGGTTCTTCTTTTGGCCGTGCTGGCGAGTGGGACGGTATCACCGTTGGTTTCGGCACAGAACTGCAACAACTACACCGTGACATTCCTCGGGGCGACGTTTGACGGGACGAACACCACCTTTAGATACCGTGTATGCTCCAATGGCAACCCGGCGATCAGTCACTGGGTGATGGGCCTTCCTGGCGGATGTTCGACGTGCGCCGACGTGGTATCGGCAGGGCGAGTCGGCAGCAGCTCGGTAACTTGGTCGTGCGGAACGGATCCCACTACCGGCGTGTTCGGAGTGAAGTTCGATTTTGGGTTCACCTCAGTCGGGCAGTGCGAGGAGTTCTGGATCACGCTTCGCGGATACTGGCCTACCGGCTACACCACAGCCGCGGTGAAGGCAGGGTCAGGCAACTGCTTCTATCAGGTTGAGGGGCCGGCATGTCCTCCTCCCGGCCAGCCGGGGCTGGTGCTCGAGAAGAAGACGAACGGGGTCGACGCCGATAGCCCGCCCGGTCCGGTGGTGGTGGTGGGGTCGACGGTGACGTGGACGTACGAAGTGACGAACACGGGGAACGTGACGCTGACGGAGATCGTCGTGACCGACGATCAGGTAGGTTCGATCGGGACGATTTCGACGTTGGCGCCTGGAGCGAGCGCGACCCTGACGAAGGCGGGGGTAGCGGTAGCGGGCCAGTACGCGAACGTTGGGAAGGCCGAGACGACGTACAACGGTCAGACGGTGAGCGACACGGATCCGAGCCACTACTTTGGGGCGGCGCCGGGGCTGGTGCTCGAGAAGAAGACGAACGGGGTCGACGCCGATAGCCCGCCCGGTCCGGTGGTGGTGGTGGGGTCGACGGTGACGTGGACGTACGAAGTGACGAACACGGGGAACGTGACGCTGACGGAGATCGTCGTGACCGACGATCAGGTAGGTTCGATCGGGACGATTTCGACGTTGGCGCCTGGAGCGAGCGCGACCCTGACGAAGGCGGGGGTAGCGGTAGCGGGCCAGTACGCGAACGTTGGGAAGGCCGAGACGACGTACAACGGTCAGACGGTGAGCGACACGGATCCGAGCCACTACTTTGGGGCGGCGCCGGGGCTGGTGCTCGAGAAGAAGACGAACGGGGTCGACGCCGATAGCCCGACCGGTCCGGTGGTGGTGGTGGGGTCGACGGTGACGTGGACGTACGAAGTGACGAACACGGGGAACGTGACGCTGACGGAGATCGTCGTGACCGACGATCAGGTAGGTTCGATCGGGACGATTCCGACGTTGGCGGTGGGAGCGAGCGCGACCCTGACGAAGACGGGGGTAGCGGTAGCGGGCCAGTACGCGAACGTTGGGAAGGCCGAGACGACGTACAACGGTCAGGCGGTGAGCGACACGGATCCGAGCCACTACTTCGGAGCAGACCCGTCGATCGATCTCGTGAAGACAGGCACGCTGAACCTGGGACCTAACGGGCAAGCGGATGCGGGGGACACGATCAGCTACACGTTCGCGGTGACGAACACTGGCAACGTGACGCTGACGAACGTGACCGTGGCGGACCCCAAGGTGACGGTGGTCGGAGGGCCGATCGCGTCGCTGGCGGCGGGGGCGACGGACACGACGACGTTCACGGGAACGTACGTACTGACGCAAGCGGACATCGACGCAGGGACGTTCACGAACACCGCGACGGCGACGGGGACGCCGCCGAGCGGACCGAACGTGAGCGATAGCGATTCCGACACGCAGACGCTCGTCGGGGTGCCGTCGATCGACATAGAGAAGCACACGAACGGGGTCGACGCCGATAGCCCGACCGGTCCGGTGGTCGTGGTGGGGTCGACGGTGACGTGGACGTACGAGGTGACGAACACGGGGAACGTGACGCTGACGGAGATCGTCGTGACCGACGATCAGGTAGGTTCGATCGGGACGATTTCGACGTTGGCGCCTGGAGCGAGCGCGACCCTGACGAAGACGGGGGTAGCGGTAGCGGGCCAGTACGGGAACGTTGGGAAGGCCGAGACGACGTACAACGGTCAGACGGTGAGCGACACGGATCCGAGCCACTACCTGGGGGTAGACGGGCACCTCGCGATCACGCCGGGGTCTGCGACGAACGAGGTGGGTGACCCGCACACGTTCTTGATCACGGCGTACGCACAAGGGGCGAGCCCCATTGGGTGGAGCCTGGTCTACACGGTGACCCCGACTCCGACCAGCGAGAGCCTGAGCACGCCCACGGTGGCGCCCGACGGGATGAGTGCCACCTGGAGCCTCACGATCAACAGCGCGGTACCCGGAACGTTCGTGGCGATCCCGACCGTGACGATGACGTTCCCCGGCGGGACCGAGGTCGTGCGGACGACGGACGGCCTGGGCGGGAGCACCGTGCCGGCGCAGAAGACCTACCTCCAGGGGCGGATCAGCCTGAGTCCGGCGGCAGCCACCAATGAGGTTGGAGATCCGCACACGCTGATTGCAGCGGTCGAGACGACGAGCGACGGACTCACCTGGATCCCGATGTCGGGGGTGCAGGTGGCGTTCTCCATCATCGGCGGAACGGCGAGCTTCGTGGGTGGGGTCAACACCTCTATCACCAACGGGGCGGGCCAGGCGGCAGCGCAGATCGTCTCTGCAACCCCGGGAACAGTCCTCGTGCAAGCCGCAGCTGACCTGTTCGGTGATGGAACGTTCATCGCCACCACGGGCACAGCGGGCAACGGGGGCAATGCGCAGAAAACCTACGTGGACGCCAGGATCAGCGTGACCCCGCTGGGGTCAGTGAACCCGGTGGGCACGAACCACGCCGTGACCGCGCTTGTGGAGGTCAACACGGGCGCAGGCTGGGTGCCGGCGCCGAATGGAACGCCGGTCATGTTCACGCTGCTCAACAACACCGCCGGAGCTACGTTTGTCACAGCATCGACCACGTCGACCACGGGGGGGCAGGCCTCCGTGACCGTGTTCTCATCGAACCCTGGTGGCGTCGCCATCCGGGCGACGGCGGATGTGACGGTCGCGGGGCTGGTCGTGCGCCGGGCGACCGGGTCCGGTGGTCTGAACGGGTCGGACGCCGTCAAGAACTGGGTGCGCAGTAACGAGCCGCCCACGGCGGACGGCCTATCTCTGGTGACGTGCCGGAACACGCCCCTTGCCTTCTCCCTCCGGGGGAGCGACCCTGACGTGAACCTGGCCAGTCCGGACCAGCATCCGCTGGCGTTCGCGATCATCGGGGCGCCGACCTTCGGCGCGGTGAGCGGAGACCTGAGCGCTGTCACGTACAGCGCGCCGCACAGCGCGTCGGTGGAGGTGGTGTACACACCGCAGCTTGACTTCCTCGGCACGGACTTCGTCACCTACACGGTCACCGATCCCACTGGCACGTTCGCGGTGGGTGCGATCCGGATCACTGTTGTGGACTGCGGCGGGGAGATTGCCGGTGGAGCCGGTGCCCTTGGGCCAAGGATCGTGATCAACGAGATCGCGTGGGGCGGGACGGCGGCAGACCCGAATCACGAGTGGATCGAGCTCTACAGCTCGCTGGGCGAACCGATCGATCTCACCGGGTGGACCCTTCGCTGGCGCCGGAAGCAACCGGCGACGGTGCTCGAGGAGTACGTGAAGGTTGTGGAACTCCGCGGGGCGATCGACGCGTTCGGGTTCTACCTCATGGAGCGCCGCACCGACGACGTGGTGGCTGACATCGAGGCGGACCTCATCTACGAGGAGACGGGACCGATCGTGATCACGGAGATCGCGTGGGGGGGAACGGCGGCGAGCCGTGATGACCAGTGGATCGAGCTCACCAACGTCACGGAGAACGCGGTGGACCTCACGGGATGGACCCTCCGCTGGCGGCTCACCCAGCCGACGACGCCCGAAGAGCAGGCGTGGAAGGTGGTTCAACTCCGCGGGACCGTGACCGCCTACGGGACGTACTTGCTGGAGCGGGGCAGCGACGACGCGGTACGGGGAGTTCCGGCTGATCTCATCTACGCCGTGGCTCTCGACCCGCGCGGCGAGGTTCTGGAGCTCCTGGATCCGGCGGGGAACGTTGTGGACACGGCGAACGCGGAGCGCATGGGGCGCTCTGGCTGGGCGAGCGGGTACGGCCTAGGGGGTGTCCATCCGTACGCGTCGATGGAACGAGTGAACCCCTTTGTTCGCGACGCAGAGCACAACTGGCGTGGCAATGAGGGTGTTCTCACCCATGGTTTGGACCGGGATGGGGTACCCCTCGTCGCTACGCCGCGGGCGGTGAACGAGCAGTTCCTGCTCTGGGCGTACCCGGAGGTGAATCCGGCGGAACTCCCCTCGGATCTGGCATACCTTCCGTTCACCTTGGAGCTGTCCGACCGCGGCGAGATCCTGGAGCTGGTGGATCGGGCGGGGAACGTTGTGGACACGGCGAACGCCGACAACCCGGATCGCGACGGGTGGGCGGTGGGATACGGTCTGCACGGGGCGCTGCTGCACGCGACGATGGAGCGGGTGGACCCATCGCTGCCGGATCTCGACACGTCGTGGGACGCCAACGAGTACATCGTGATCAATGGTCTCGACACCGACGAGGCGTGCCTCGTGGCCACAGCCCGCACGACAAACGAACCGGTGGTCATGCGATCTGCGGCGGAACAGGCATCGCAGGCGATTGGGCGTGGTCAGATCCTCACGGTGGTTGTCGTGGCTCCACCGCTGTGTGACGCAGTTCGCTGTCTCCCCCACGCCGTGATCACCCGAGCTGACCCCGCGTTCGCCGACCAGGTGATGGTTGTTGGGGACAGCGGGGCTCGGGTCGTCTGGGGGGAACCGGTGGAGAGGACGGACAACTTCCGCTTCCTGGTCGACACCACGTCGCTCGAGGTCGGGAGCTACCGGGTGTGGATATCGTTGGGGAGCAGTCGGCTTCACGTAATCTCGTTCGAGGTGGTCGAGGAAGCCGTCGCGCGGAGCCGATAAGCAACTCGCAGATGGGTTGTCGTCGAGGCCGGGGCTTGCCCCGGCCTCTGTCTGTGGTCGGGTCCATCGTGCGGCTGCCGCGCTGGCCGCGGCGCACGCGACTTCGCGAAGGAGGATGGCTTCGGGGCCTGATCGGCTGGAGGAGTCTGTGGCGTCAGTGTGATCAAGGCTACGGACCAGTTTCCGTTCCTGCGCGGACTGAATCATCGGGCCAGCGGAACAACTGATCACCCCTTTGGCGGCTCGCGGCGTACTGTGAGCACCACCGTGAACGAGCTACGCTTCGTGGCGGCCTGTGTGGCGGGAGCCATGCTGGTCGGTGGGGGAGGGGGGCTGGCCAGCTCGCCGCCTCGTGCGGGGAGTCAGGTTGTGTGGGTGGTTCCCGGTCGTCCGGTCTCCTTTCGGCTTCTGGGAGGCGACCCCGACGGTGATCCGATCACGTTCTACGTGACAAGCGGGCCCTCGAGTGGGACGATCTCTGGACAGGCACCCGACCTCGTGTACGTCCCGTCCGCGGGGTTCGCGGGACGTGACCAGTTGACGTACCTCGTACAGGATCCTTCCGGGGCGTTCGACATCGGTCTGGTCGAGTTCAGATACGAAAGGCATAGCTCGGTGATTCGTGTCGGGCTACCGACTCCCGAGACAGGTGCGGATGGGCTCGTGGAGTCCCTGGCTGCAACCCTCGTCCAGCTGGGGGTCCGTCGGTGGTATGTCGCTTCGATCCCGACGCTGCGGTGCGTGGCCGGTGAGGTGAGTCCGTTCTTCATCGGCGGCTGGAGCGACACGCCGAGATTCCTGGCCTTCGGTCCTCAGGATGAGCCACGGCTGGTCTCGGTTGCCTGGGACGGGTCAGCCCGCACGCTTGATGTGTCTGCGCTTCCTGTGGGTAGCTACCTGATCGTGGTCATACTCGGAACGGAGGCGGTGTCGTTTCCAGCCCTGGTGTCGCCGCCGCGCGAGAAAGCTCCGCTCTTGTTGGGATCCGCGGCGGTGGGGCCATGATGGGGAAGGCCCGCGGACGGTCATGTCCCGTGACGGCAGAGAGGGGAGCCTCGGTTCGCAGTGCCTGTGACGCCGCAACAACGACATGAGGTGGTCGACGATGAAGAGCACAGGGTGGGTTGTGCTGGCTGTTCTCTTGCTTGCGGTGGGGGGCTCGCTGTTCGGCAACGACGGTCCCGTGGTGACGCAGGTGATCACCGTCCGCCAAGGGGCGGCAGCCCTGTTCTCTGTTGCCACAGGCGACGTGACGGACTATGCGTTCGTGATCCTTGAGGCTCCGGCCAACGGGATCCTCATCGGGGCCCCTCCCCACCTGATCTACATCCCTCGCGACGGGTTCTTGGGTAACGACTGGATGTCGTTTGCGGCAACCTCCCCCGCCGGAGTACTGCAGATCGGGACGGTGAAGATCCTTGTTGTGGGTCCGGAGGAAGGGATGGCGATGCCGGCCCTCCTTTCCGATGGGGAACTCGTGTTCTCTGGGCCGACGTTCGCTGTGGATTCGTACCGTCTTGTATTGAGTCTCCAACAGAGGTTTCGGTACTTCGAACAGTCTCTGCGAGCCACGTGGACCAATGTCGGCTTCACCTCGTTCATTGGAACGACACGGTTCGAGTTCGAAGGGTCGGCCCCTACCCCCTGGCGGTTGCCCGTTGTCTCGACCCTCGACTTCGACCCCACGCTGCCCGGGCTGAACTCGTGGACAGTGGAGGCCCGGACGGACCTCTTTGGCGCAATGTGGATTTACACGTTCTTCTACTCGGGTACCGACCCGGAAGCTAGCTCCTACAACACGTTCCAGGTCCAGGGATCAGTCAACCCGTTCGCGTTCGACGTCCTCACGCGATTCGAGAGGCTCACACCCACTTTCGGGAGCACACGGCTCATCGTCAAGGGTCCCTGGATCTGTGCGGGGTGTCCGACGAACTGGGAACTGGAGTTCCTACAGACCAAGGCCGGGTTCGGGCGCCTGTCGTTGTTGGTCAAGGACGTTGAGCTTCCTTGTCCGGTCTGCGCCGGGTTGAAGATCCTCCTTGATACGAAGGTCACCTTCACCACGGTCGACAAGACGGTCGAGCCGGCCCTCCGCATTGCGTCGGTCGTAACCGCTTGTGTCAAGCCGTTGGTGGCCTTGCCCACGGGAACGTCCTGGTTTGGGCTGGAGGGGATCGAGGTCTACGGATTCGAGATCCGGTGCGATCTGGGTGGGTACTCGTTGCGGTTGGCGACTTCGTTCACCGAGGCCCGGGACTCCGCCGTAACCGGCGACCTGCGGTTCTTCGAGCTGTGGCAGCTCGAGGGGCCTGTGGTACCGTGCTGCGGCAACCCAGGTCGGTTCCAAGTCACGGCGTACTTCGTGCGCGGGAGTGGCAACCTGTTCGGCTTCGGCATGGGGAACGTCGTGATCTACTTCCCCCTCTCCCGCGAGGTTCTTGTGAACCTCGGGCTAAAAGTGGGGATGGTGGACCCGCTGGACCCCGCCAAGGCCTGGATCTTGACTGCGGGGTGGCGCGGGATCTGGTAGTAGTCGAGCAGGTTCAGACTAGACCAGGTTTCCGGAGCCGCCACGGGTTCTGGTCCGGCGTCCTGCCGACCGTCAACTTCGCCGCTGTTGCCCAAGCCGAGGTTGCAGACCACGACTCCGCATCGTAGCATTGGGCCTCGACGTGGTTCGGCGAGACGAGGGGGTCGACATCGCGTGATGCAGACGCTTGGCTGGACAGCGTTGTTCGTTGTGAGTGCAGCCATCGTGGTGCGCTGCGGGCTGAGCCTGTCCAGGGCGGGGGATCGCCTCGCCGAGACAACGGGGCTCGGACGGCTGTGGGTGGGCACGATTCTCCTTGCCGTGGCGACCTCGCTCCCCGAACTCGTCACGAATCTGGCCGCTGTCCGCCTCGATGCTCCGGCTCTTGCCGGTGGCAACATCCTCGGGGCGAACATGCTCAATGTAGTGGTCCTTGTCGGGCTGGTGAGCCTGTTCCCGAAGGCAGTGGTCCGACCCATGGGATCCGATCAGTGGTGGCTCGTGGGCACTGCGTTGGCCCTGACGGGCGTGGTGACGCTCCTGGTGGCCCTCGAGGGGCCGGGGAACGTGGGCCCAGTGAGCTTGGGGACCCTGCTCCTCCTCGGGGGGTACGTCGTGGGGATGGTCGCTGTCTACCGCACGCGCGGAGCCGTGGAGGCGGCCGTTGCCCTGGCCGATGGGCCGACGGATCAGGTTCCCGTCTCAGCGAAGCGCGCTTGGCTGGCGTTCGGTCTTGCGGCCGGCGGGGTCCTCGTGGCCGCTCCCCTTCTTGCGGCAAGCGCGGACCGGCTCGCTGACATCCTGGGGATCTCGGGGAGCTTCATGGGGGTGTTGGCGGTGGCGATCGTGACCACGATGCCCGAGACGAGCGTGACGTGGGGCGCGCTTCGGCTGGGGTCTGAGGAGATGGCGCTCGGGAACGTCTACGGTAGCTGCGCGTTCAACGTCCTCGTCCTCGGGCTCTCCGACCTCCTCTACGCGAGGCCGATCTTCACCGTGCTCGACCGATCGCACCTCGTGGCCGGACTGGGGGCGCTGGCCCTGATGGGTGTGGGCCCGCTGTTCCTGTTCCTTCGCATGCGGCAGATGCTCACGCTGTCGAGACTGGTGGCGGTGGGGGTTCTGGCAGGTTGGATCGGCGCGATGTTCCTGGTTCTGGCGTCTGCGCCGGGACCTGTGACGTGATCGGCTAGGCCTGGCGCAGGTCGAGCTCCATCCGCAGGGCTGCCCCCCCATCTTCGTAGTAGCGGGGCAGCCGTCGCACGACCCTGAAGCCAAGGCGCGCGTAGAACGCCTGCGCGCTCTCGTTCTGGACCCGCACCTCCAACCGCACGCGCGGCACCCCCTGGTCGCGCGCGATCGCGATTACCTCGTTCAAAAGGGCTGTTCCTGCCCCCTGCCGCCGGCACGGGGGGGCGACGGCGAGGTCATGGATGTGCAGGGCGCGCCCGGTTCGCCGGGAGGACTCAACGCGGGCGATGACGAACCCTATGGGCTCAGGATCGTCGGCCACGAGGATCAAGGCTTGGGGATCCTCGAGATACGCCCCGAGGGACTCCGCGGCCCATGGGTCAGGGAAGCTTGTTTCCTCGATCGCGGCGATGGCCGAAAGGTCAGTGGGGGTGGCCGGGCGGATCCGCACGCGAGTCCCTGGGGGCTAGCCGCGCTTCCAGAACTCCCAGAACCGGCGGGCGGTGAGCGTGGCGCGCACGGTGCCGTCGCGGAGCTCGAGCCGAAAGTCCATCTGGTGCCGGGTGCCGGTCTTCAGCTCGGTGAGCACGCACGTTGCGCTCAGCCGAGCCCGAAGCTGGCCCGAGTCGAGCCGGACCTCGATCGAGTCCACACGGACCTCCTCCACGACGAGCACCGCGTCCGCGGCGCTCGCATCGGCGACGATCCGGACGTTCCGCTCGTTCAGGGTTACGGTCAGCCCATCCATGAACGGCCCGCGCACCGATGGGTCGGTCCGCTCCCACTGGGGGGGGCGGATGGCGACCGTGTCCACGCGCGCCAGCGGGTCCGGCGGCGGCCACAGCACGATCACGAGCAAGGTCACAACGATCACTGCGGCGATCCCGAACGACGCCTTCTTCTTCACGGGGCCTCCCTGCGCCCGGTTGGGGCGTGGGGCCATTGTAGGGCTGAGCGCGCTCCGCGTCTGCCGGCTTGGGCCGCAGTGCCCGGGGCGCGTGTCGGCCACGGGTCCCGTTCCGCAGATGTGCGACGTGGCGGGGGAATGAGTGTTGCCGGCCGACCGCTGTTCGAGTGTGATGAGCGTCACTTGACGGGAGAAGCTAGGTGTATATACTGGAAACACCGATACAGATAGCCGGGGAGGGGAGGTGGCACCGGGCAACTGACCGACGACCGTCCGAAAAGGGCAAACCCACGGCAACGTGGGGACGCAAAGCCGACAGGTCCCTCTGGGATGGCTGGGTTGCCGAAGCATGGTCAGGAAGGCGGTTGTGCTCGCGATGGTGGGGATGGTGGCCGGGGGCGCCCTCGGTTGTGCGAAGTCAACCACGGCGGGTGCTCAGGCCACGGTCGTGATTCCGGTGCTCGCCCGTCTCTCCGTTCAGGGCGCGAAGGAGTCGGGTCGGGAGATCCCTGTAGCGGTGGAGTTCCGAGCTCCGACGCCCGACCCTTCGGGCTCCGTTGAGCTCCGGCAGGTGGTCAGCCTTGTCGTGCGCAGCAACGCGCCGTGGGCACTCGTCGTGCGCCCCCACGATCTCTCCTCGCAGGGGATCGTGGAGGTGCGCACCGAGCGTGGGGAATACCGGCCGGTTCGGCCGGAAGGGCTGGTCCTCGCCGCGGGGATGCCCGGCGTGTACGAGATCGTGCTCGACTACCGGGTGCACGTGGGCGCGGCCGGGTGGAATGGTGAGCGTGCGCTCACCCTGATCTACGCGATCGAGGGATAGACGTGCCCACGTTGACGGACGGGCGCGACGTGGGAAGGTGGATGCTGGCAGAGAACTGGCGCGTGAGCCCCGTATCCTGTGGTCAAGGGGAGGTGGTCGTCGGACTGAGGACAACGCGAGCTCGGGAGACCGTTCTCGCGGCAACGACAGGTTTCGGGATGACACACGAGGTGATCGAACCGGCAAACCCGGGGCGACCCGGGGACGCAAAGCCACAGATCTCCCTCCTGTGGGGAGATGGCTGGGCTGCCGAAACGCCTCCAAGGTCAAACGGAGTACCCAACACAACTACCCTTGGAGGAGAAGTGATGATGAAGGTTCGTACACTTACGGTTGGCATGTTGGCTTTGGGGCTGCTTGTGGGCGTGGCGGGGACGGCGCAGGTCACGGCGGGTTCGACGGCGCAGTTCACGGTGCCAACGTTGATCCGGCTGTCGCTCTCGACGAGCACGATCAACTTCGGGACGCTGACTGAGGCGGACTACGACGCCGGGCAGAAGACCGTTTTCTCTGCTCAGGGCATCCAGATCTGGAGCAACAAGAGCTGGACCCTCAGCGTCGCCGCTAACACCGCAACGTGGACTGGCCCGTGGGCGAAGCCGTCCACCGACCTGCTGTTCCGCGCGACGACGTCGGATGGACGCGTGTCTTCGTACGCGAGCACGTTCACCGGGCTCACGACGGGGGCAACGCAGGTCGCCGCGGGCACGAGGGGCGGGAATGTCCAGCTCTCCATGGACTTCGAGGTCCTCGTGAGCTGGGAGAACGACCCGGCCGGCGACTACAGCTTGGCGTTCACGTACACGCTCACCGCCCCGTAATGAGGGGTCGAACATGGGCAGCCCGGGTTCACCGAGAATCCGGGCTGCCATTCCTCTTTGGAGCGGACGAACGACCATGCCCATGAACGGGTTGCCGCTCTTGCTGACGCTGCTTCTCCTAGGGGCCACGGGACTGGCCCAGAACACAGGCTGGCTGAGCCCGTCGGCCGACGAGGGGCAGTTCGGGGACGGCCCTGAGGCGTATGCTCCCGCCGGCGGGTTCGCGGTTGGACTGAACCAGGTCCACCGGTACGGGGGCTTCGCAGTGGTCGTGCCCGGGGGGAGCGAAATCGTCGGGATCGAGGTCCTTGTCCGGGCGCGGCGGTCGCCAACGCGGTGGGGGGCTTTGGGTGTCGAGCTCTCCGGTGACGGAGGGATGAGCTGGACGACCACCGGCTACACGACGGGGAGCCTTCACCCCACGCAGTGGCGCGACCACACGCTGGGGAGGAGCACGGACCTCTGGGGCCAGGCCTGGACACGGGGGGAGCTTGGGGACGGGGTGTTCTGGGTTCGGGTTCATGCCCAGGGCTACGCTGAGCTTGACTGGGTGGCGGTGCGCGTGCACTACCGGGAAGGGGTCACTCAGGCGCTGGCGGTAACGCCGCAGCTCATCGATCTGGGAGCGATCACCCTCGCTCACTACGATGCGGGCTACCGAGAGGTATCACCGGCACAGCGGATCACGGTATCCAGCGGTGCTCCGTGGTCCCTGCACGTCGCCGCCGACGCGGCGACCTGGGCGTACACCGGGTCCGAGCTGCCTCCGCACAAGCCGTGCGCGCACCTTGAGTGGCGGGTCAGCGCGTTCGGCGCCGGCGTCGCGGGCCCTCAGACGAGCTACGTGGGGCTGTCCACGGGGCAGCAGAAGGTGGCCGGGGGAACCGCCGGCACCGATCTGTGGCTGGAGGTCTCCCTGCGGCTTCGGGTGGACTACGACACCACGGTTCCGGGCACCTACGAGCTTCGGTTCACGTACACGCTGACCACTCCGTAGGTCGCAGTGCGTATAATCGCTTCGATGCGGAGTCCCCTCTGGATCGCGATCGCTCTGCTGGCCACGACGGGCCTGGGTCTCGAGGTTGACCTCCTTGAGGTCGATTTGGACGTTGCTCCGGGCCAGACCTATGCGTTCTCGTTCATCGCCCGCAACGAAACGGCAGTTGCCGAGACGTTCTCTGTCTACGTTGGGGATTGGGATCGCGATGAGATGGGCGGGAATCGGTTCTACCCCCCGGGGACGCTGCCACGCTCGCTTTCGGCGTGGCTCTCGGTATCTCCCGCGTCGTTTGTGCTGGGTCCAGGGGAGAGTCGGGAGGTGAGGGGAACGCTCCGCGTACCCGTCGACGCGCCGGCCGGCACGTACTGGGGTATCGTGTTCGTCCACGGTGAGCCGCGGCCCGTGGATCATGGAGGAACCACGGTGATGGTGGCTCGTCGGATCGGGGTCAAGGTCTACGCCACCGTGGGCCAGGCGCCGCTCCAAGGGGAGATCCGCGGGCTGCGCTTCGGGGGGCTCAACCCGCTGTGGCTGGTGGTGGAGTTCGCCAACCCGGGGTTGGTGAACCTGCGCGCGGTGCGGTCCGAGGTCCGGATCTTCGACGCGCAGGGCGAGCAGATGGCGCAGTTCGAGCTGGACCCGTTCCCGTGCCTGCCCGGCGGGATACGGCAGGTGGTCGTGGAGACGGAGGTGCGCCCTGCTCCCGGGATGTACCTTGTGGTAGCGCGGGTGGACCCGGGCGGGGAGGAGATCATCGCCGGTCAGGCCTACCTCAGGGTGCGGCCTCTGTCCCTCGCTCCACTCGCTGGGGGCTCCCTTCCCCGCGACTTGGACGGGGATGGCCTGTACGAGGACATCAACGGGGACGGGGTGTTCGACGAGCGTGATGTGGAGCTGTTCCGGGCGGTATGGGCTAGCCCGGAGGTGCAGGCCAACGTTCGGGCGTTCGATTTCGACAACAGCGGTCGTGTGGACGAGCGCGACGTCGATGCGCTGGCTGCGCTCCTCGCCGAACAGACGGAGTAGCCCGCTCACGCCCGCTGCCGGCAGGACTTCCCCTCACCCGCAGACCTCCTTCCTCGGCGCAGGCGGCGGGAATCCCTAGACTCCCAGCGATGGGGCTTCGGATGGCGTGTCCGCACTGGGGAGTGGGGATTGGTCTGGCCTGGATGCTCTTCCTGACGGCTGGCCCCGGCGCGCTCGGCCAGCTGGCCGTCTCGGTGATCTCCCCTCCGCGCACGGTCTCCCCTGGCGACGTGGCGATTCATGTCTTCTTCCTGTCCAATCTGGACGCGTCACCCGTGGAGGTCACTCTGCGGGCAGGTGTCCCGCCGGGCTGGGGGCAGCTCGGGGTGCCCGCCACGGTCGTCCTCGCTGGCGGAGGAGAGGAACCTGTGTTCCTGACCGTGGTCGTGCCCCGGGGAGCCACGGCCGGGGTGCAGACCGTTCGGCTGGAGGCGACCTGGAGCGGAGGCACAGCATCGGCGGAGGCCGCGGTTCGGGTGCTGGCTGTGGCGGGGGTGGAGATCGTCTCCCCCCGGTCGGGTGAGGGCCAACCCGGCGACTCGATCGGCTACGAGCTGGTCATCGTGAACCGAGGCAACGTGCTGGACCGGTTCACCGTGGAGGCCTCTTCCGCACAGGGGTGGGTGGTGCGGGCCACTCCCCGGGAGTCCAGTCTCCGTCCGGGCGAAGCGGCCACGGTGAGGATCGTCCTCTCCATCCCAGCCCAGGCCGAGCCCGGGCGCGACTTCCTGACGGCGGTGGTTCGGACTCAAGAGGGCGCGGAGGGGCGCGCGGGGTGGGTCACAACCGTTCTTCCCCCCGGGCCGGGGGCGGTCGCCGGCACGGTTCTCTCCGCGCTCGGCATGCGGCTGGGACTGTCGCTGGGCTCCGATGCGATCTCCGATCGCCGGCTGTCCCGGCTGACGCTGACCGGGGGCGGCGGTGTGCTGGATGGCGAGGTGACGCTCGTCGCCTCCGCGAGCGGTCCCTGGGAACCTACGCCGTACAGGCTGATGCGGCTCGCTCTCTCCTTCGACGGGCCGTGGGCGTGGGTTACCCTGGGGGAGGTGGGGCTCGACCTGTCGTTGCTTCTTCTCCCACTCGGGGCAGAGGGGATGGGTGCGGGGATCAGAACCGACTACGGCTGGGCTGCCCTTCTCACCGGGTGGAGGGCGGAGGAGGCCCGGTTCGGCCTGAGTGGAGCCTGGGTCGGCCCGTGGGGAGAACTGGGGATTGCGCTGCGGGAGACCCGGGGAGCAGACGGGGTTCGTGCCGGCGCCCTGCGGGTGAAGGCCGAGGTCGGCGAGTTTCTGACTGCCGAGGCCGAGGGCGGCGTAGCCTTCGCGGGGGGGCACCTCGATGCGGGCCTCCGTGTCGGGTTGGTGGTGGGTGCGGGTTCGGACTTCTCCGTGGGGGTGACGGGCTACGCGGTGGGCCCAAACATGCCCGGCCCGCGCGCCGACCGGGCGGGGATGGACCTGTCGGGAAAGCTCGTCATTGAGCCGCTCGGGCTCCGCTTCACCATGCGCTGGGAAAGGGACAACGTCCTCGTGATCCCCGTCGTGCCTACTGTGATGAGAACGGAGCTCACTGCTGCCTGGGATTGGCTGCCCTCCTGGGAAGTCGTTGGGCTTTTCGGGACAGCCTCCCTCCGCCGCAGCCAGGGATTCGGGCCGGGGTTGACCCCGGACGCTCAGGTCGGCTCGCTGGGGCTGTCACTCAACCTGGGAGAAGCCCCCCTCACCGTGCGGCTGGGGGGGCGGTGGCGCTGGGAAAGGGACGCGCCCGCCACGCCCAGCCGCTGGATCGCGGAGTACGAGGAGCGGATCAGCTTGACGCTCGCCCAGACGCGGGCGACGCTCGTTCTCGCTCAGGCTGCAACCCGCGATGAGCTCGGTACGCTTGTTTTCACCGAGAACGACGTGCGCGCGGACTTGGTCACCCCAGCTGGCATCGCCGTTGACTTCCGGAGCCGGCCCAGCGGTAGCAGTCTCGGCATAGGGGTTCCCGTGGCCGTCGCCCCTTCGCTTTCGGCCACCGTGCGCGTGGAGGCAAGGTGGGGTGCCCTTGGCGAGGTGACCTCGCTGTTCGGGTTGATCTCGTTCGACTATGCGTTCACGTGGACGCCTCCCTTTCTTCCGTCGAAGGGGTGGTTGGAGGGGATGGTGTTCGTGGACGACAACGGGAATGGTCGGTTCGACGCGGGCGAACAAGGGATTCCCAACGCCGTTCTGGTGGCAGACGGCAAGCGGGTGGCCAGCGATGGGGACGGGCGGTTCCGGTTTCCGCCCCTGCCGCCGGGCACCTATGTGGTTACCCTGGAGCGGGTCCCTGCGGGCTTCCGATCCCTCGCGGATCTTCCCCTTCAGGTCGAGGTAGACCTCGCCGGACGGACGATCGTGCGTATCCCGTGCGAGCGGATCGGTACGATCTCGGGCGTGGTGTACCGCGACGACGACCAGAGCGGGACCCGCTCGGCAGGTGAGCCTGGGGTGGGACGGGTGCGGGTCGTCCTGGAGCGGGGTGGCGTGGGTGTGGCTGAGGCCCTCACGACGCCGCTGGGTTCGTTCTCGTTCACTGATCTCTCTGCCGGGGAGTACCGGGTTCGGCTCGATGCAGGGGGACTTCCCGAGCGGTACGAACCCACAACCCCCGCAGTTGTTGACGTGAAGCTGGCCCCGGGAGCTGGAGAGGAGGTCTTGTTCGGCATTCGGGAGAGACCGCGGCCTGTCGTGGTGGTGCTGCAGCCTCCGGTGGCGGATTTTACGTGGGCCCCACCGTCGCCTCGGGCGGGCGAAGTCACCGAGTTCGACGCTGGCCCGTCGCTGGGGCGGATCGTACGCTACGAATGGGACTTCACGGGGGACCGGACGCTCGATGCTGAGGGGATCCGTGCGGAGTGGACATTCCCCGACGCCGGGGTGTATCTGGTGACTCTGGTTGTGACCGACGACGCGGGACTTGTCGATGAAGTCAGCCTACTGGTGCGCGTGATCCCGTGAGGGTTGGGGTCTGCCGCGGAGGAGCAAATCCCGATACGACCAGGAGACAAGGTACACTCCCCTCGGAACGCCCGACGAACACGCGAGCCGAGAAGCATCGGGATGGCAGAGGAGTTCGTGACGGGGAGGCGTGAGGCATGGGGACACGGGGTCAGAGAGCATCGACTCGACTGCCGCGGACTACCCGCGGCCAGAGAACACTGGAGCGCATTCTGAGCAACGCCGAGGACGTGTTCCGCGAGCGAGGGTACGATGGGGCCTCTGTGTCGGCGATCTGTCGACGGGCGGGGATCGCCCAGGGCACGTTCTACCTCTACTTCGCGAACAAGGAAGAGCTGTATGTGCGGCTGGTGGAGGGCCTTCAGCACAAGCTCATCGTCCGGCTGAGGGGCGCCAGGGCAACGGGGCATCGTCCCACCGAGAGGCTCCTCCACGCGTACGCGACTCTTCTCGACTTCATCTCGGAGAACGCCGGGACGTTTCAGGTGTTCCGCGAAGCCGAGTTCGTGAGCCCGGAAATCCCGATGCGGTTCTACGGGGCGATCTGCGACGAGCTCGTCGCAGTCATCCGTGAAGGGATCCGAACTGGCGACTTCCGCGATGCCGACCCCGAGGTTGTGGCGTACGGCGTTCTGGGAGTGGTCTTCTTTCTGGCGCTGCGGTACGTGATGTGGGGGGGAGGGGCTGTCCCCGATGCCGCGCGCCGCGTTGGCGCCGACCTGATTCGAAGGGGAATCGCTGGCCCGGGGCCGGTCGTCGACGACGGGCAGGGCCCTCCCACAGTCCATGCGGCGACGGGCGTTCCGGAGGCGGAGAGTGGTGAGGGCGCGGAGGCGACGCGGCGGGCGATTCTGCGGGCTGCGGAGCGGGCGTTCGGCCAAGCAGGGTTCCACCGGACCACGATCTCGACGATCACCTACCTCGCTGACGTCGGGCAGGGCACGTTCTACCTGCACTTTCCCAGCAAGGTCGCGGTGTTCAGTGAGCTTGTGCGGGAGATCAGCCGGCAGTTCCGGCGGCGACAGACGTTGGCGGCGAGGGCGTGCCGCGACCGGCGGATGGCGGAGGTCGCGGGGTTGCGGTCGTTCCTGCGATGGGTGCGAGATCACCCTGGGGCGTACCGGATCGTTCGCGAAGCGGAGTTCGTGGACGAGGGGGTTGGAAAGTGGTACTACACGCGGTTAGCCGAGGGATACGTGCGCGGGCTGGCTGGGGGCATGGATCGCGGGGAGATCCGCCGGTGTGACCCAGAGGCCCTCAGCTATGCCCTCCTCGGGATCGCCCACTTCAGTGGCCAGCGGTGGGCGCTGTGGGAGGAGCCGGGCCGGCCGGCTGAAGAGGTGCTGCCCTCGCTGACCGAGTTCATCCTGCACGGCGTCGAACGGGCCGCCTGAACCGAGTGAGTTGACGCGGGCTGGGTGCGGCGCTATGCTGAGAGGTGATTCAGGTGTCAGAGGCTGGGCGGCGGACTAGAGCGGCCAGCCGCGGCTCACCCCGCAGTCAAGGTGAACCGCACACGGGGAGGTAGGCGTGGGGGCTGATGGCGTGTGTTGGCACAGCTGATCGTCAGCGGGCTGGCGGCGGGGAGTCTCTATGGGATCATGGCCCTCGGCCTGATCCTCATCTACAAGACAACCCACATCCTCAACTTTGGCCAGGGAGACATGGCGATGTTCAGCACGTTCATCGCCCTCTTGTTGTTCCGCAACTACGGGCTGCCCCTTCCGGCGGCACTGGGCGCGGCCCTTGTCGTCGGGGCCCTCCTCGGGATCGTGATCGACCGCGGGCTCCTGCGGTGGGCGAGGAACGCCCCGGTGACGAGCCTGTTCATCGCCACCCTCGGGGTGGGGATGATCCTTCAGGCGATTGCCCTGTGGATGGGCCTCATCGACTCGCGGCCGTTCCCCTACGCCCTGCGCGGTCCCCCGGTGTTCATCGGGGACGTGGTCCTGCGGCAGCACGATCTCGTCGTGTTCGGGGTCGCGCTCACGGTGTCCCTGGTCCTGTTCGCTGTGTTCAAGTTCACCAAGGTTGGTATCGCGATGCGGGCTACGTCCCAGAACAGGCGTGCCGCGCAGCTCATGGGGATCAATGTTGGTCGGATCGGGACGTGGAGCTGGGCGCTCGGGCTCGGAACGGGCGCGATTGCAGGGTGCCTCGTTGCCCCGATCGTGTTCCTCGACCTGTCGTCGATGATCTTCGTGATGATCAAGGCGATCGCGGCAGCGGTGCTCGGCGGGTTCACGAGCCTTCCCGGGGCGGTGGTAGGGGGCCTCCTGCTCGGGGTGATCGAGAACCTGTTCAGCGGGTACATGCCGCCGGCGATCGCCCCCCTCAAGACGACGTTCGTGTTCACCCTCATCATCCTCGTGCTCGTGTTCCGGCCCCACGGCCTTCTGGGCGAGCGGTCGGCAGGGGGGCATGGATGAAACGACTCATCTTCTGGGCGGTGATCGTCGCTGTTCTCGCGATGGCTCCGTTCGTCCTGCGAAGCTACAACCTCTACCTCCTCAACCTGGCGGCGGTGAAGGTCATCGCCGCGGTGGGTCTGGCCCTCCTCACCGGGTTCACCGGACAGCTCTCGATCGGGCACGCGGGGTTCCTCGCGATCGGAGCGTACGGCACCGCCCTCCTGGCGCAGTACTTCGGGATTCCCTTCTGGATCGGCATTCCCCTTGCGGGCCTCCTCAGCGGGCTGGCCGGATTCATCCTCCTTGTCCCCGCGCTCCGGCTGACCGCGATCTACCTCGCGATCGCCACCCTCGCGTTCGGGACAGCCGTTGCAGAGGCGCTGCCCCGTTGGTCATCGGTCACCGGCGGGTATCAGGGGATGCGGGTCCCGCGCGCGAACCTGTTCGGGCTCGATGTACAGAACGACGTGGCGATGTTCTACCTCGCGCTGGCGATGGTCGTGGTGCTCATCCTGGTGGCGCGGAACCTCGTCCGGTCGCGGGTCGGTCGGGCGTTCATCGCCATCCGCGACAAGAGCGCGGCGGCCCAGGCGTGCGGGGTGAGCCTTGCCCGGTACAAGGCGTTGGCGTTCTTCGTGAGTGCGTTGTACGCTGGCCTGGCCGGTGGGCTCTACGCCCACGTCGTGGGGTACATCAGCCCCGCGGAATTCGGTCTGGCGAAGTCGATCGACCTGTTCATCATGATCGCCCTGGGCGGCATGGCGTCTCTTCCCGGACCCGTCCTCGGGGCCCTGTTCCTCACCTACCTCCCACACTGGCTGAGCGGGTTCCGGGGACTGCAGTCGATCATCTACGGAGCCTCGCTCATCGGAATCGTGATCTTCATGCCGTTCGGGATCTGGGGGTTCGTCCGTAAGTGGACTGCGCCGGACAAGGTCCGGGCGATGCCGAGGCCCCTGCGCGCGGTGGTCGAGTTCGTCCAAGGGGGGGCGAGCCATGGCTGAGCGTCTGCTGGCGGTACAGGGGCTGACGAAGCGGTTCGGCGGGCTGACCGCGGTGGATGACGTCAGCTTCGAGGTGGAGCGGGGCGAGATTGTGGGACTGATTGGCCCCAACGGCGCCGGGAAGACCACCGTGTTCAACCTCATCTCGCGGTTCTTCGATCCCACCAAGGGCACGATCGAGTTCGAAGGGAGAAACCTCCTTCGGGCAGCCCCGCACGAGATCGTGGGGCTTGGCATCGCTCGCACGTTCCAGAACTTGGGGCTGTTCCCGTACCTCTCGGTGCGCGACAACCTCCTGGCGGGGCGCCACACCCAGTTCCGGGGCTCCATTCTCGGACTTGCGGTTGGGATGGGCCGACAGGAGGAACGAGCGGCGGTGACCGAGGTGATGGCCATGCTCGATGCCTTCGGCATGGGGGCCATCGCTCCCATGCCCGCGTCGATGCTCCCCTACGGAAGCCAGAAGGCGGTCGAGCTCGTGCGGGCCCTCATGGCGAAGCCCCGTCTGGTGCTCCTCGACGAACCGGTGGCGGGGATGAATGCCACGGAGACTCAGGCGATGGGCCAGTTCATCCGCCGCGTTCGGGACGAGCGCGGGGTGACCGTGCTCCTCGTCGAGCACGACATGTCGCTCGTGATGGAGATCTGCGATCGGATCGTGGTCTTGGACTTCGGCCGCAAGATCGCGGACGGGACGCCCCACGAGATCCAGACGAACCCCCGGGTCGTCGAGGCGTACCTCGGCGAGGAGGTGGACCGTGCTCAGGTATGAGGGGATCAACGCCTTCTACGGGCCGATCCACGCCCTGAAGGACGTCACGTTCGAGGTGCCCCGAGGATCGCTCGTGGCCGTGCTGGGAGCGAACGGCGCGGGAAAGACGACGCTCATGAACACCACCTCGGGCCTCATCCGCCCGCGGTCGGGGCAGATCTTGCTCGACGGGACGCGGATCGACCGCCTGCCCCCAGAGCGCATCGTGCGACTGGGAGTGACCCAGGTTCCCGAAGGGCGGCAGCTGTTCCCCGACCTCACGGTGGCCGAGAACCTCCGGATGGGGGCCTACGCGCGGCGGGATGGCGGGGCGATTCGCAAGGAACAAGAAGAGGTGCTGAACCGCTTCCCGGCTCTCAAGGGCCGGACGCGGCAGCTGGCGGGCACGTTGAGCGGGGGGGAGCAGCAGATGCTCGCCATCGGTCGGGCGCTGATGGCGCGGCCGCGGGTGCTCCTCCTCGACGAGCCTTCCCTCGGGCTGTCCCCGCTCCTCGTCCGCCAGCTGTTCGAGAGCCTCGCCGCCTTGGGGCGAGAGGGGATGACGATGGTGGTGGCCGAGCAGAACGCCTACCTCTCCCTGGCAATAGCGGCGCTGGGCATCGTTCTGGAGACGGGCAGGGTGGCCCTGGCGGGATCGAGTGACGAGCTTCGCCAGACCGACAGGGTTCGGCAGCTGTACTTGGGGTCGAGGGCCGGGGCGGCAGTGCCGCCTCAGGACACAGGAGGTGGTCGAAGCAACTAGGGGCGAGGTGTGGTGGAGAGCAACGACGGTCTGCTGGAAGCAGGGTCAAGCGTGCATGGTGTGGAAGGCATGGAGGAGGCAGAGGATGAAGCGTGTTGCGATCGTAGCGGTAGCGATGCTGGTGGTGGCAGCGGCGTGGGGGGGGATGGCCCAGACTCCGGGGGTCACCGACACCACGATCAAGCTGGGGTCGTTCATTGTGCAGTCGGGTCCGGTGGCATTCATCGGCGTTCCCGTGATGCGTGGCGCTCAGGCCTGGTACAACTACGTCAACGATGAGCTAGGCGGGATTCACGGGCGAAAGATCGAGTTCATCGCTCTGGACGACGGGTTCAACCCGGCGAACACGGTGGCGGTGATGAAGCGACTCGTGGAGCAGGAGAACATCTTCGCCCTCGTCAACCCTCTGGGAACGATCGGCATGGCGGCGGTGTGGGGCTACATTCTCGAGAACAAGCTTCCGGTGGTGTCCCCCCACATGAACTGGCTCACGTTGGCCTCTCCCACGGTCCCGCACGTGTTTGCAATCCAGCCGAACAACGAGTCGTTCGGGCGCGCGGCCGCGCAGTACGCCGTCCGCGAGCTTGGGGCGAAGCGTGTGGCGATCGCTGTGGTTGAGGATGCAATGGGAACGGAGCTCCTGAACTTCGCTCTCGACGAGCTCAAGGTACAGGGGATGCAGCCGGTGATCGTCGTCAAGTACCCGGGGACCGAGACAAGCTTCAGCGCCTACGCGTTGGCGCTCCGGCAGGCGCGAGCCGAAGTCGTACTCCTGTTCAGCTACGTCAGCGACGCGGCGAAGCTCATCGTGGAGTGCGACCTTCTTGGGTTCAAGCCGAAGTACGTGGGGATCAACACGATTACCCTCCAGCTCTACGATCTGGCGGGCGAGGCTGCGGAGGGCGTGATCTTCCCCGGGTTTGGGACGGACCCCCAGGACCCGACGAGCGAAGCTGCGGCGAGGATGCGCGAGGTCTACGCTCGCTACTACCCGGGTGACCTGATGAACGCGTACGCAATGATCGCCTACGTGGGTGCCCAGATGGTGACGAAGGCGCTCACGGACGCGGGCCCGAACCTGACCCGCGAGGCGTTCATCGCCGCGCTCGATGCGTTCACGGACTGGAATGCCGATGGGATGATCCCGCCGGTCACCTACCGGCCGGACGACCACTACGGCATCAAGACCCTCTGGATGAACCAGCTGAAGACGGTCAACGGTGTGCGGACCGCCGAGTTCATCACCGAGTGGGATTGGACGAAGCACCGCTAGACGGAGAAACCAACGGGGGCCCCGCCTGTTGGGGCCCCCGCTGGTCCAGGACCGAGTGCGAGCCCGATCAGCGGACGGATGATGGCCTGCGGTCTCGTGATGGGGCAAGAGGGGTAAGGATGAGCAGATCGGATCGTTCGGTGGGGATTGTCAGCGTGGGGATGTATCTCCCCGAGCGGGTGATCACCGCGGCCGAGATCGCGGTGGAAAGCGGCCTCCCGGAGTGGGTGGTCCGCGAGAAGCTGGGGATCGTCGAGAAGCGGATGGCCCCACCGGACCTCCACCCGAACGAAATGGGGGTCCTCGCGGCGAAGGACTGTCTCGCCCAGTGCGACATTCCCCCTGAAGAGATCGATCTCGTCATCTGCACGACCGAAGAGTGGCGGGAGTACCTCCTGTGGACGTCAGGGATCGACCTTGCCTACCAGATCGGGGCGACCCGGGCGTGGGGGATGGACATCCACATGCGCTGCTGCACGACCGTGGCCGCGATGAAGATCGCCAAAGACATCATGCGCTCCGACCCTGAGATCCGCACCGTCCTCATCGCGGGCGGGTACCGAATCGGTGATCTCATCAACTTCAGGAACCTGCGCACGACGTTCCTGTTCAACATCGGGGCGGGGGCGGGCGCGATGCTCCTCCGCCGTGGCTGGCCGCGGAACCACGTTCTGGGCTCCCACCTCATCACGGATGGCTCGATGAGCCGGGACGTGATCGTTCCCGCGAGCGGGACGATCCGGTTCCCGACCGACGAAGCGGTGGCCCAGGGTCTGTTCAAGTTCGATCTTGTGGCCGAGGAGAAGATGAAGGCCCGTCTGAACGAAGTCTCGATGGACAACTGGATGCGGTGCATCGACGAGGCCCTGCGCAAGAGCGGGCACACTCGGGGCGATGTGGATTTCCTGAACATGGTCCTCATCAAGCCGTCCGGGTACCGGGACATGCTCGGCCGCCTGGGCCTCACCGAGGAGCAGGGGGTGTACAACGACCGCTACGGCCACATCGGGGAGCAGGACACGATCATCAACATCATCGAGGGGCTCCGGCTCGGGCGGCTGAAGGACGGGGACCTGATGGTCATGGTCGGGGCGGGGATTGGGTATGTGTGGGGCGCGGGCGTGGTGCGGTGGGGCCCGTGCCAGGAGGGAGACCGATGCGACTAGAGGGGAAGGTGGCGCTGATCACCGGCGGCGCGGCGGGGATCGGCCTTGCCACCGCGAGGCGGTTCGTGGAGGAGGGGGCGACGGTCTCAATCTGCGACGTGGCCGGGGACGCAGGGGAGCGTGCGGCGCGGGACCTTGGGCCGCGAGCTGAGTTCCGGCGGGTCGACGTCACGGACAAGGCCGCGGTCAATGCGTGGGTGGCCGACGTACATCGCCGCCGGGGGCGGGTCGATGTTCTCGTGAACAACGCCGGGATCATCCGCGACCACCAGCTCGTCCGGGTCAAGGACGGGGTCGTGGTGGGCCAGATGTCGGAGGCCGACTTCGACCTCGTCCTGGCAGTGAACCTCAAGGGGACGTTCCTCTGCACCCAGGCCGTGGTCCCGATCATGATCGCCCAGCGGTCGGGGGTCGTCCTCAACGCGACCTCGATCGCCGGCCTCGATGGGAACTTCGGCCAGACGAACTACGTCGCGACCAAGGCCGGCCTCGTCGGGATGACGAAGGTGTGGGCCCGCGAGTTGGGCAAGTACGGGATCCGGGTGAACGCGGTCGCGCCGGGGTTCACGGCCACGGAAATCCTGCGCACGATGCCGGAGAAGGTCCTCGAGGGGATGCGGTCCCGGACCCCCCTCGGCCGGTTGGGGGAGCCCGTGGACATCGCCAACGCCTACCTCTTCCTCGCCTCGGACGAGGCGGCGTACGTCTCGGGGGCGGTCCTCCGGGTGGACGGCGGGATGGTCCTCGGGACCTGAGGGGGGCGAGATGTACGAGACGCGGACGATGGACGCAGCGCACCTCCTCTCCCGCCGGGCCGAGCTCACACCCCACCGGATCGCGGTGGTCGACCGGAGCGACGGCCGGCGGTACACCTACGCCGAGCTCAACGTCCGCGCCTGCCGGACCGCGCACTACCTCCGCGCGCTCGGGGTGGGGGTGGGGGACCGGGTGTCGATCCTCGCCCACAACAGTCTCGTCTACCTCGACCTCCTCTACGCGGTGGGGAAGATCGGGGCCGTCCTTGCCCCGCTCAACTGGCGGCTTCAGCCGCGGGAGCTCGCCTACATCGTGGGCGACTGCACCCCGAAGGCGCTGTTCTGTGGCCCGGAGTTCGCCGACTCCGCGCGCCAGATCGTCGCCGAGGCTCCCGTCCCCCACCTCGTGGGCGTGGACGGGGCGGCGGTCGGCGGCCGAGCCTACGACCGGGAGGTCGCGGCCCACCCGGAGGCCGAGCCCCCCCGAACCGTTGTGAGCGAGGACCACACCTACCTCCTCCTCTACACGTCGGGGACTACGGGCCGCCCCAAGGGGGCGATGATCCCCCACCGCCAGGTCCTGTGGAACTGCATCAACACGGTCGCGAGCTGGGGTCTGACCGAGCACGACGTGTCGCCGCTGTTCATGCCCCTGTTCCACGCCGGGGGGTTGTTCGCGTTCCTGACCCCGCTCCTCTACATCGGGGGCCGGGTTGTCCTCGTCAGGACGTTCGACCCCGATGAGGTGCTACGGGTGATCGCTGAGGAGCGGTGCACGGTCGTCTTGGGGGTGCCCACGATCTACCGGATGCTCCTCGACGCCCCGGGGTTCGCCCGGGCCGACTTCTCGTCTGTGCGGTTCTTCATCAGCGGCGGGGCGCCCCTCCCGGTGGACCTCGTCCGGGAGTGGATGGGGAAGAAGGGCGGTGTGTTCCGCCAGGGGTACGGCCTGACCGAGGTCGGGGCCAACTGCTTCTCGATGACCGACGAGGACTCGGTGCGCAAGCTCGGCTCGGTCGGGAAGCCCATCTTCCACAGCGAGATGCGGCTCGTGGACGACGGGGGGCGACAGGTCTCCCCGGGGGACCCGGGCGAACTCCTCATCCGCGGGCCCCACGTCTGCACCGGGTACTGGGGGAACCCCCAGGCGACGGCGGAGGCGATCACCGACGGTTGGTTCCGCACCGGGGACGTGGCCCGGATGGACGATGACGGGTTCTACTACATCGTGGGACGGGCGAAGGACATGATCATCAGCGGCGGGGAGAACATCTACGCCGCGGAGGTGGAGGCCGCGTTCCGTGAGCACCCTGCGGTGCAAGATGCCGCCCTGATCGGGATGCCGGACCCCAAGTGGGGCGAGGTGGGGTTGATCGTTGTCGTCCTCAAGCCCGGAGCTACGGCCACCGCCGAGGAGCTCCAGGCGTTCTGCGGGGAGCGGCTCGCCCGGTACAAGGTCCCGAAGAAGGTCGTGTTCGCGGACGCGCTCCCCTACTCCGCGTACGGGAAGGTCGTCAAGGCCGAGCTCCGCGCCCGCTACCTCTCGGGGAAGGAGTAGCCGTGGTCATCGGCGACTACCTCGGACGGCGGGAGCTGTACAGCCCCGACAAGGTGGGGATCGTGGACCACGGCAAGTCCCCCCCGCTGCGGCTCACGTTCCGGGACATGAACCGCCGCGCGAACCGCCTTGCCCACTGGCTGCGCGACATAGCCGGGGTGGGGAGGGGCGACCGGGTGTCGATCCTCGCCCGGGACGGGGTCGAGCACCTCGATCTCTACTACGCGTGCGGGAAACTGGGGGCGATCCACGTTCCGTTGAACTGGCGGCTCCACCAGGAGGAGCTGCGGGCGCTCGCGGGGAAGACCACCCCCCGGGCCCTCGTCTACGAGGAGGAGTTCCGGCCAGCGGCCGCGGCCCTGGGGGGGGCCCACCCGGGGCTCGCCCTGGTCCACCTCGACGGGGAGGGGCTCCCGGGCTCGGTTCCGTTCCCGGAGCTGGTCGACGGCCCCCCGGTTGCCCCGGTGACGTGCGACGACCTCGACCCGGAGGACCCGGCGTGCATCCTGTTCACCGGGGGGACGACCGGGCTTCCCAAGGCGGTGCTCGTCAGCCACCGCATGATCGCGTGGAACGTCCTCAACACCGTGATCCACGACCTGACCCACGATGACGTTGTCCTGAACGTGTTTCCGTTGTTCCACGCCGGGGGACTGTTCTGCTACTGGTCGTCCCAGGTCGTGTTTGGGAACACGACGATCCAGGTGCGGCGGTTCGACCCGGCCCAGGTCCTCGACCTCATCGAGCGGGAGCGGGTGACGGTGTTCGCCGGGGTCCCGTCGATGTACCAGATGCTGACCGAGGCCCCGAACTGGAATCGGGCCGACCTCTCCTCGTTGCGGTTCTGTACGAGTGGCGGGGCCCCGCTCCCTGTTCCACTGATCGAGCGGTACGTCCGGGAGAAGGGAGTCCGGTTCAAGCAGGGGTTTGGGATGACCGAGTTTGGGCCCGGGGTGTTCGCCCTCGCCCCCGAGGATGCGGTGCGCAAGGCGGGGAGCATCGGCCGTCCGAACTTCTTCGTCGAGGCGCGGGTGGTGGACGACGAGAACCGGTTCCTGGGGCCCGGTGCGGTGGGGGAGCTTGTCCTCAAGGGCCCGTCCCTCTGCTCGGGGTACTTCGGGGATCCGGCGGCGACGGCCGAGCTCGTGGACGAGCGTGGTTTCTTCCACACCGGGGACCTCGTGACCTATGACGAAGAGGGGTATTTCACCGTCGTCGGGCGCACGAAGGACATGTTCATCTCCGGGGGGGAGAACGTCTACCCGCTGGAGATCGAGGAGGTCCTGTACCGTCATCCGGCCGTGGCGAGCTGCGCCGTGGTGGGGATCCCCGACCCGAAGTGGGGCGAGGTCGGGGCGGCGTGCGTCGTCCTCAAGGCGGGGGCGGCGGCCACGGCGGAGGAACTCCTGGCGTACCTCGCGGGGCAGCTCGCTCGGTACAAGGTCCCGAAGCGGGTCGTGTTCCTCGACGCCCTGCCCCTGTCGGGGATGGGGAAACCCCTCAAGGACGACCTCCGCCGGGGCTTGATCGAAGGGAGGTTCGGATGAAAAGGAAGCTGGGACGGGGCGTGGCCGTAGTCGGCGCCGGGGTCGGGAAGTTCGGGGCGTTCCCCCGCCACGACAGTCGGGATCTGTTTGCCCAGGCATTTCGGGAGCTCCGGGCGAGCGTGGACCGGGGGTTCGATCCGGCCGAGGTCGAGGCCTTGTACCTCGGGAACTACTCGAGCGACCTCTTCGAGCACCAGGGGCACCTTGCCCCGATCGTGGCGAGCTGGGTCGGCCTGACCCCGCGGGCGGCGCTGCGGGTCGAAGACGCGTGCGCGAGCGGGGGGGTTGCCCTCCGCCAAGCGGTCCTCGCCGTGGCGTCGGGCCTGTACGACGTGGTCCTCGTTGGGGGGGTGGAGCGAATGACGGCGCTCCCGACCGAGGCCGTGACGGACACCCTCGCCACCGCGGGGGACGTCCTGTACGAGTTCTCAGCCGGGTTCACCTTCCCTGGATTCTACGCGGCGATGGCCACCGCCTACGCCGCGAAGTACGGGATGCCCTACGAGGCCCTGTTCGCTGTCGCGCGGAAGAACCACGCCCACGGGGCCCTCAACGACAAGGCCCAGTTCGGGATGACGATCCGCGCGATCATGGACCGGCGGATGGCCAAGGCCCGGGAGAAGGGCGGCCCCGTTCCGTCGTGGGAGGACGAGCTCGACTTCCTCCGCGATCCGGGAGCCAACCCCCCGGTGGCGTGGCCTCTCAGGCTGTTTGACTGTTCGCCGATCACGGACGGGGCAGCAGCGCTCCTCGTGGTGGCTGAGAAGGTCGCCCGGCGGTACACGGACCGGCCCCTGCGCGTGTTGGGGACGGGACAGGCGAGCGACGCATGCCTGTACGGCCGGGCGGACCTCGCGTCCCTCCGCGCGGC
This sequence comes from Candidatus Bipolaricaulis sibiricus, assembly GCA_004102645.1. GTDB lineage: Bacteria > Bipolaricaulota > Bipolaricaulia > Bipolaricaulales > Bipolaricaulaceae > Bipolaricaulis > Bipolaricaulis sibiricus. Next base: position 835,755 of record CP034928.1, read on the forward strand.
GCGCGAGGCCGCAGCCCAGGCCTACGCGATGGCCGGGGTCACCCCGGACCAGATCAAGCTCGCCGAGGTTCACGACTGCTTCACGATTGCCGAGGTCCTGGCGATCGAGGACCTGGGGCTCTTTCCCCCCGGCCAGGGATGGCGGGCGGCCGCGGACGGGGCGACGAGCCGGGAGGGGCGGATTCCTGTCAACACCTCGGGCGGGCTCAAGGCGAAGGGGCACCCCGTCGGCGCGTCGGGCGTGGCCCAGGTGGTGGAGCTGTGGAAGCAGATGCGGGGCGAGGCCGGACCGCGCCAGGTCGCCCGCGACGTGGACCTCGCGCTGGCCCACAACGTCGGCGGCACCGGCCAGACCTGCGTCGTGCACATCTTGGAGAGGGGGTAGGCATGGTCGAACGCGAGTTCACCCACGCGTCGTGGGCGGAGTTCCTCGCCGAGGGGAAGCTGATGGGAGTCCGTTGCCGGGCCTGTGGGGCTCTGTCCGCCGTTCCCCGCCTCGTGTGCCCAGCCTGTCGGGTGGAGGACCTGGAATGGGTCGAGCTCTCCGGACGGGGCGCGGTCGAGGGGTTCACCGTCATCCACGTTCCCCCGACCCCCCTGGCGGCGGCGGGGTACGGCCGGGACCGCCCGTACGCGTCGGCCGTGGTCCGGCTGGACGAGGGACCGTGGATCACCGCCCAGCTCGTGGGGGTCGACCCGCAGCGGCCGGAATCCCTCCGGGTCGGGATGCGGGTGCGCGCGGAGGTCGTGCACCAGGGAGAGGCGGTTCGGCTCGGGTTCCGGCCGGAGGGGTAGCGTGCCCCGCGCTCGGGTCGGCGGGATCGAGCTCTACTACGAGACCCACGGCTGGGACAGCGATGCCGACGTCGTGGTCCTCTCCAACGGCGTCCTCATGAGCACGACGAGTTGGGCGTACCAGGTCCCGGCCCTGGCGCGCCGGTTTCGGCTCCTCCTCTACGACGCGCGGGGGATGTGGCGGTCCGACCACCCGCCCGGACCGTACACGATGGAGCTCCACGCCTCCGACCTCGCCGGCCTCCTCGACGCGGTGGGGGTTGACCGAGCTCACATCGCGGGGATCTCGTACGGGGGCGAGGTGAGCCTCCAGTTCGCCCTCTCCTATCCCGAGCGGACGCGGAGCCTGTTCGTCGCGTCGGCGGTGAGCGAGGTGGGGCCGCTCGTGCGGGCGACGATCGAGGCCTGGATCGCCGCCGCCGAGGCCCGCGACCCCGGGCTCCTCCACCGCCTCGTCGTGGCGACGGGGTTCTCCGAGCGGTGGGCGGCCGCGCATCCGGACGAGATCGCCCAGGCTCGGTCCCGGTACGCCGCGCTCGACTTCCGGGCGGTGGCCGAGCTGTGTCGGTGCTTCCTCCGCCTCGACCTCACAGGCGAGCTCCACCGCATCCAGGCCCCGACCCTCGTCCTCGCCGGGGAGGAGGACGTCCTCAAGCCCCGTGGCTACGCGGCCCAGATTGCGCGGGAGATCCCCGGTGCCCAGCTGTTGATGGTTCCGGCGGCGGGCCACGCCCTGTGCCTGGAGCGGCCGGCGGAGTTCAACACCGCGCTCGTGGGCTTCCTGGCCCAGCACGCCGAGAAGATGAAAGGAGGAGACGGATGATTCCAACGATCGAGGGGGTAGAGGCGAAGAGGGTTACGACCGGGCGGCTCGCGACGCGGGTCTTGTTCACGGGTCCTGAGGACGGGATCCCGGTCTTGTTCCTCCACGGGAACCTCGCGTCCGCCACGTGGTGGGAGGAGACGATGGTCCGCCTCCCGACGGGGTACCGGGGGATCGCCCCCGACCAGCGCGGATACGGAGATGCCGACCCGGAGGCGAAGATCGACGCCAGGCGCGGGTTGGGGGATCTCGCCGACGACGCGCTCGCTCTCCTCGATGCCTTGGGGGTCGAGCGGGCCCACGTCGTGGGGAGCTCGCTCGGGGGGAACGTGGTGTGGCACCTCCTCGCCCGGGCGCCGGGGCGGCTCCGGTCGGCGACCCTCGTCGCCCCGGGGTCCCCGTACGGGTTCGGGGCGACGGAGGGCCTCGCCGGGACCCCGACCACGCCCGACTTCGCCGGTTCAGGGGCTGGGCTCGTGAACCCCGAGCTCGTGGGGCGGCTGGCCCAGGGCGACCGGTCGACGGACAGCCCGTTCTCCCCCCGGGCGGCGCTGCGGACCCTCGTGTTCGGGGCAGGGTTCGTCCCCGCCCGGGAGGAGGACCTCCTCTCCGCTACCCTGGCCGTCCACCTTGGGGAGAAGGACTACCCGGGGGACTTCGTCCGGTCCCCCCACTGGCCGTTCGTCGCCCCAGGTGCGTGGGGGCCGAACAACGCCCTGTCCCCGAAGTACGTCCTCTCCCCCGAGGAGATCGTGGCCGCGACCCCGAAGGTCCCCGTCCTGTGGGTCCGCGGGGCGAGGGACCTCGCCGTGTCCGACGCCGCGGCGTCCGATCCCGGGAACCTCGGCCGGGTGGGGCTCCTTCCCGGCTGGCCCGGGCCCGAGGCGTACCCCCCCCAGCCGATGGTGGGCCAGACCCGCCGCGTGCTGGAGCGCTACGCCGCCGCCGGCGGATCGTTCGCGGAGGTCGTCCTCCCCGGGAGCGGGCACGTCCCGTTTCTCGACGACCCGGATGGGTTCGACCGGGCGTTTCACGCCCACCTCGCCCGCGCCCGATGAGCTACGCGTCCCGGATCCCGACCCTGGACGGGGTCACCGCGCGGTGGGTCGTGACCCCGCGCCTCGCGACGCGGGTCCTGTTCTCGGGGCCGGAGGACGGGACCCCGGTCCTGTTCCTCCATGGGAACCTCTCCTCCGCCACGTGGTGGGAGGAGACCCTCGTCGCCCTGCCCCGGGGGGTTCGGGGGATCGCCCCCGACCTGCGGGGGTTCGGGGAGGCGGATCCGGCGGCGGTCGTGGACGCCACCCGGGGGATGGGGGACCTCGCCGACGACGCGATCGCCCTCCTCGACCACCTGCGGATCGAGCGGGCCCACCTCGTGGGGAACTCGCTTGGGGGGGTGATCGTCTACCACCTCGTGGCCCTCCACCCGAACCGGTGGATCACGGCGACGTTGGTGGGCCCCGGGTCGCCCCATGGGTTCGGGGGGACGAAGGACGAGACAGGGACGCCGTGCTACCCCGACTTCGCGGGGTCGGGTGGAGGCCTGTTCAGCCCGAAGCTCATCGCCCGCATCGAGGCGGGCGACCGGTCCACGGACCACCGCTTCTCGCCCCGCAACGCGCTGCGGGACCTTGTGTACAAGCGGCCGTTCGTCCCCGTGCGCGAGGAGGAGATCCTCGACGCCCTGTTCCAGGTCCATCGGGGGGAGCGGGCCCTCCCCGGCGACATCGTCCGCTCACCGAACTGGCCGTACTTCGCCCCCGGGAGGTGGGGAGCGACGAACGCCCTCTCTCCAAGGTACCTCCTCCCCCCCGACCGGCTGTGGGCGGCCCAGCCGAAGCCACCCATCCTGTGGATCCGCGGGGCGGACGACGTGGCGATCTCGGATCGGGCGGCATCCGATCCGGCCACGTTTGGGGAGATGGGGCTCATCCCGGGATGGCCGGGGCGGGAGGTGTACCCGCACCAGCCGATGCTCAGGCAGACCCGGTACGCCCTCGATCGGTACCGGGAGGCGGGGGGAACGTATGCCGAGGTCGTGATCCCGGACTGCGGCCACGTCGCGTTCCTCGAGAAGCCACGGGAGTTCAACGACGCGTTCCATGCCCACCTCGGACGATGAGGGTGGGGCACGAGCTGACGGAGGAGAGGATCACGATGCGAACCTACGACGAGGTGTACCGGAAGTCGGTCGAGGACCCCGAGGCGTTCTGGGGGGCGGAGGCAGAGAAGCTGCACTGGTTCAAGCGCTGGGATCGGGTTCTCGACGATTCGAAGGCCCCGTTTGCCCGCTGGTTCCCCGGCGGGAAGACGAACCTCTGCACCAACGCCGTGGACCGCCACGTTCTGGCGGGGCGGGGCGACCGGCCGGCGATCCTCTGGGAGAGCCCGGAGTCGGGCGGGAGCCGGACCCTCACGTTCCGCGAGCTCTATGGGGAGGTGAACCGGTTTGCCGCCGTGCTCCGCGCGCGGGGTGTCGAGAAGGGCGACCGCGTCCTCGTCTACATGCCGATGGTTCCCGAGGCGCTCGTGGCCGCGCTTGCCTGCGTCCGGATCGGGGCCGTCCACTCCGTGGTCTTCGCCGGGTTCTCCGTGGAGTCCCTTGCCCACCGGATCGAGGACTCGGGGTCGCGGGTCGTGGTGTGCGCCGACGGCGGGCTTCGCAAGGGGAAGGCGATCGACCTCAAGGGGATCGTGGACCGCGCTGTGGACCAAGCCCAGACAGAGGTCGAGCACGTGATCGTCCTCGACCGGAGGATCGTCCCGTGGACCCCGGTCCCCGGCCGCGACGTCCGCTGGGGCGAGGCGATGGCGGAGGTGGGGGACGCCGAGGTGCCGGCCGAGCCGCTCGACGCCACAGACCCGAGCTACATCCTCTACACGTCGGGCACCACGGGGAAGCCGAAGGGCGTGGTGCGCGACACGGGTGGGTACATGGTCGCCCTCCACACGTCGATGGACCTGATCTACGGTTGCACCCCCGACGACGTCTACTGGTCCACGTCCGACATCGGGTGGGTCGTCGGCCACAGCTACATCATCTACGGACCTCTGCTGTACGGGATTCCCACCCTCGTCTACGAGGGGACGCCGGACAGCCCGAACCCCGGGGTCTGGTGGGAGACGATCGCCAAGCACCGCGTGTCCGTGCTCTTCTCCGCACCGACCGCGATGCGGATGCTCCGCAAGTTTCCGGCGAGCTGGCTCGAGGGCCGCGACCTGTCCTCGCTGCGGCACGTGTTCCTCGCCGGGGAGCCCCTCGACGAACCCACCTACCGCTGGGCGGTGGAGACCCTGAACAAGCCGGTGATCGACCACTACTGGCAGACCGAGAGCGGGTGGCCGATGATCACGAACCACATGGGGCTCGAGCCCCTACCGGTCAAGCCCGGCTCCCCGACCCGGGAGGCGATTGGGTGGAAACTCGACGTGGTGGACGAGCACGGGAAGCCCGTCCCCCGCGGCCAACGGGGGTACTTGGTGGGCCATCCGCCGCTTCCGCCAGGCGCGCTCCAGACCCTGTGGGGCGACGACGAGCGGTTCGTGGAGAGCTACTGGAAGTACTTCGCCCGCCACGGGAGGCGGTTCTACTTCTCCGGCGACTACGCGATCAAAGACGAGGACGGGTACTACTGGCTCCTCGGCCGGGCTGACGAGGTGATCAACGTCGCCGGGCACCGCATGGGCACGCGCGAGGTGGAGGAGGTCATCTCCGGTCACCCCGGGGTGGCCGAGGTGTCGGCGATCGGCGTAGACGACGAGATCAAGGGCCAGGCGATCGCGGCGTTCGTGGTCCTCAAGAAGGACGTCCACGACACCCCCGAGCTCCATCAGGAGATCATCCGCCTCATCCGCGACAGCATTGGCCCGATCGCGACCCCGAAGGTGTTGCGGGTCGTCCCGCGTCTTCCCAAAACCCGGTCCGGGAAGGTGATGCGCCGCGTCCTGCGGGCGATCTGCGAGGAGAAGGCCCTCGGCGACCTGTCCACGATCGAGGACGGGGCTAGCGTGGACGAGGTCCGCCAGGCGTTCGCCGAGCTGGGGGGCGCCTCACCGGCGACGGGCTGAGGGCGGGATGGCGAAGAGGTCGGTACGGGAGGGGACCGTGTTCGGGATGAGGCCTGCGGTCGGGCGGTGGGGGTTCGTGGCCCTCGGGCTCACGATCAACCTCTGCTTGGGGGCGGTGTACGCGTTCAGCGTGTTCAAGACCCCGCTCAGGGACCTGTGGGGGATCTCCGCGACCGCGAGCGGGTTCCTGTTCATGGTGTTCCTGGCCATGTTCGCGGTGGGGATGGCCGTCACCGGCCCGTTCCTCGCCCGCCACGGGCCGCGCCGGGTGAGCCTCGTCGGCGGAGCGCTGGTCGGCCTGGGCTGGCTCCTGGCGGGCTTCTCCCCGAACATCGGCGTCCTCACCCTGTTCTACGGCGGCGTGGCGGGAGGGGGCGTGGGCGTCCTCTACGGGTGCCCGATCGCGACCTCGACCGCGTGGTTCCCCGACCGGCGGGGGCTCGCCGTGGGGCTCACCGTCCTCGGGTTCGGCGTTTCTCCCCTCGTCACCGCGCCCTTGCTGGCCCTGTCCATCGCCCAGCTGGGGGTGCTTCCCACGTTCACCGTGTTCGGCGCCCTGTTCCTCACTCTGTTAGTCTTCCTTGCCCTTCCGCTGCGGTTCCCTCCCCCGGGCTGGGCGCCGGCGGGGTGGGTTCCCACAGCGAAGCAAAGGGCGAGGGCCGGGATCGAGCTCGATCGGGCGCAGATCGTGCGCACGGTCCAGTTCTACGCCCTGTGGGGCGGGTTCACCCTTGGCTCGGTCGCCGGGCTGATGGCGGTGAGCTTGTCCAAGGACTTCGGGGTCGAGGTCGCCGGCGCGGGCGCGGGCCTGGCCACGCTTGCCGTGTCCCTGTTCGCGGTGTTCAACGGGGCCGGCCGCCCGGCGTTCGGGTGGCTCATCGACCGCACCACGCCCCGGTTCGCGGCCGCGGTGTCGTTCACCCTGATCCTCCTCGCCGCGGCGGGGCTCTACGGGTGGGGGGAGGGGAGCCTCGCGGTGTACCTCGTCGCGTTCAGCGTCCTCTGGCTCAACCTCGGGGGGTGGGTGGCGATGGCCCCCGCCTCCACCGCGGCCCTGTTCGGCCCGAGGCACTACCCGCGCAACTTCGCCCTCGTCTTCTCCGGGTACGGGGTGGGGGCGATCGGGGGGACGCTCCTCTCCGGCGCGATCCGCGACGCGACCGGGAGCTACCTCCCCGTGTTCCTGCCCGTGATGGGCCTCGCCGCGCTCGGAATCGCAACGAGCGTTCTCGGGCTCAGGCCCGTCCGGCCTCCGCTCAGCGCGGGAACAGCTCCCGGTAGTGGGCGTGCAGCCGCGCGGTGATCGCGGCCGGGTCGTCCGGACGGGGAACGAGCGTGGCCAGGAGCTGGGGCTCCGCGAACCGAACCGTGACCGGCCGGCGGTAGACGAACCGGCGTTGTACCCAGGCACGCCGATTGCGTCGGAGAGAGGCGCACACGCGTCGCTTCGAGATGTGCTCCTCGTGGTACGGGATGAGAAACACGCGTTCGCCTGCCCCGTCCTCCGCGAGCTTGCGGGCGATCCTCCCGATGCCTTGGTACCAGGCCCGAGGCCGTGCCGAGCCTGCCCCTGGGGCAAGGAGGAGGCACCCCCCACCTGCAACGTGATCTGCTCCGCGAAGGATGGAGTTCAGATTCCGCTCCTTCGCGTCCGCCACCGGGGCGGTGCCAAGGAGGAGGGCGAGGAGCTTCGTCTGCAGGAGCGCCGGGACCCCGGAGCGTAGGTACTCCATCCACCCGCCTCGACGCGGAGGCCAGATCTCGACGGGCAGGGAGTAGCGTGCGTAGCGGGGGAGGAAGAGGTGCACGTAGCTTGCGGAGAGGATTCGGAGGTCGTCGCGGTTCACCGCGGCGCTGATGAGGAACGGCGTGAGCATCGAGGGGTGGTTCCCGTAGATCACGGCCGGGCGGGAGGAGAGGACGGCCGCGGCTGCTTCCGGGATCTCCGCCCTCCACGGTGTGAAGTGGGTGTCCAGTAGCCATCGGCTCGCTGTGGCCAGGCTGTGGGAGGCGATCCGCGCGTCGAGCTCCGGGGCGAGGTGGACGATCTCCGGTACGGGGTAGGTCGCCTCGGCCAAGCGCAGGAGCGGCGCGAGAAGGGGTCTGTGGCGAAGCCGGTCGTATTCAGATGCCAGGCGCTGCGGGTCGCCGGCGGCGAACGCGGCCCGGAGGGCCTCTATCCAGCGCGGCATGGGCTGATTCCCCCTTCTTCCGACGGGCTGTACCCTCCTCCGCCTGGGGTGCGGATGCTGAGGGTCTCCCCCGGGTGGAGGTCGAACTCGACCTTGCCGGGGAGAGGGATCTCCTCCCCGTCCCGGATGAGGACGTTCTCCCCCGGTGCTCCCGGCCCCCCGCCCGCGAGGCCGTAGGGCCGGGTCACGCGGCGATCGGTGAGGAGTGAGACGCGGGCGGTGTGCCCGAGCGGGGTGAGGTCGCGGCGGATCCCCCACCCGCCGCGGAACCGTCCCTTCCCCCCGCTCCCGGGCCTCAACTCGTACCGCTCCACGCGGAGGGGGTACGCGAGTTCCAGGGCCTCCACCGGCGTGTTGAGGGTGTTCGTCATCCCGGTGTGGACCCCGTCCACGCCGTCCCCCTTCGGCCGCCCCCCCGCCCCGCCCCCGACCGTCTCGTAGAACGCGTACGGCCTACCGGTTCGAGGGTCCGTGCCCCCGATTGCGACGTTGTTCATCGTTCCCTGGCTCGCCGCGGGAACGCGGTCCGGAACGAGCCTGGACAGGGCCCCGAGGACGACGTCGACGACCCGCTGCGAGGTCTCGAGGTTCCCTCCCACCACCGGGGCCGGTGGGCGCGGGTTCACGAGCGACCCCTTCGGTGCCAGGACCTCGATTGGCCGGTAACATCCCGCGTTCGGGGGGATCGTGGGGTCCGTCACCGCGCGTAGGGCGAAGTACACCGCGGATGCCGTCACCGCAAGCACGGCGTTGACCGGCCCCCGAGCTTGGGCAGCGGTCCCGGCGAAGTCCACCCGCACCTGGTCCCCCGTGACCTCGACCCGGGCCCTGATCGGGAGCAGGCCGCTCCCGGTTCCGTCGTCGTCGAGGGCGTCTTCGAACTCCGCACTGCCCTGAGGTAGGCACCGGATCTCCGTCCGCATCCGGCGCTCGCTGTAGTCGAGCACCGCGTCCATCCCCGCGCGGAGGAGTTCCCCCCCATACCGGGCGACGAGGTCCCGGACTCGGGAGATCCCGGTCCGGCACGCTGCGTGCTGGGCGCGGAGGTCGCCCCATCGCTCGCCCGGCGTGCGCACGTTCAGAAGCAGAAGCCCCTGCAGGTCAGCGTCGAGTTGGCCGCCCTTCCACAGCTTGACCGGCGGGATCCTGAGCCCCTCCCCGTACACGTCACCCGCGGTCGGGGACAGGCTCCCCGGCGCTGCCCCGCCGATGTCGGCGTGGTGGGCGCGGCAGGCGACGAACGCCACGAGGACGTCTCCGGCGAACACCGGGGCCACGAACGTGACGTCCGGGAGGTGCGCTCCCCCGAGGTAGGGATCGTTGAGAACGACCACGTCCCCGTCTTGCCAGTCCCGCACCGCGGCGAGCGCGGATCGGACCGAGGACGGCATCGCCCCGAGGTGGACGGGGATCGACTCCGCTTGGGCCACGAGCTCACCGCTTGCCGTGAACAGGGCCGACGAGCAGTCCCGCCGCTCCTTGATGTTGGGGCTGTAGGAGGAGCGGACGAGGTTCGCGTTCATCTCCTCCGCCACCCCGGCCAGCGCGTGGCGGAGGACCTCGAGCGCGATCGGGTCGAGTGCCCTCATCCGACCTCCACGACGAGCGTCCCGTGCCCGTCCACGGTTCCCCGGCACCCCGGGGGGAGGAGGGCCGTCGCGTCAGGGCCCAAGAGGATCGCTGGCCCTTCGATTCGCGTCCCCGGACCGAGCTCCGCTCGGTGGACGACCCGCGCCGCGACAGAACCCGACCGGTCGAACCACGCGGGACAGGTCGGGGGGAGGTCCGGAGCCGGGGGCAGCGCGGGCCGGACGTTCGTCTCCGGTGGGGAGGTACTCGCCCGGACGCGGACGGCGACGAGTTCGACCTCCTCCTCCGGCGCGGCGTGGCCGTACCGGGCCCGATGCGCGTCGTGGAACGCCCCCTCGAGGGCGGCGATCCACTTCAGTCCGACCTCCCCCGGCGGGAGGGGAACGTCGAGCTCGTGGGCCTGTCCCGCGTAGCGGACGGCAGCGACGGCCGCGAACCGGACGGCCTCCCTTGGCGCCCCCTGGCCGACGAGCTCCTCCTCCGCCCTCCTCCGCAGGCGGCCGAGGATCCCGGCCAGGTCTCCCAGCGGGATCGATCGGAGCGGGCGAACGATCCCCTGGCTCGTCTCGTGCCCGACCTCGGCCAGGAGGAGCCCGAGCGCGGACAGGACCCCCGCTGTGGGCGGGATGAGGACCGTCGGGATTCCCAGTCTTTGGGCGAGGGAGACGGCGTGGAGGGGGCCCGCTCCCCCGAACGCGAGGAGGGCGAACCCCCGCGGGTCGTGGCCCCGCTCGACGGAGATCACGCGGATCGCCCGTTCCATCGCTGCGTCAGCTACCGCGAGGATCCCCAGCGCCGCCTCCTCGACCGTCATCCCCAGGGGTTCGGAGGTCCGGCGGATGGCGTCCTGAGCCGCGCCGAGATCAAGCCGGTCAAGCCCGCCCAGGGGGAACTCGGGGAGGAGGTGGCCCAGGACGAGGTGGGCGTCGGTGACTGTGGCCTCCTGGCCCCCGCGGCCGTAGCACGCCGGGCCGGGGTCCGCTCCCGCGCTTTCCGGCCCCACCCGGAGGGCGCCGCCCGGGTCGAGCCGGGCGAGGCTCCCCCCGCCGGCGCCGATCGTGTGGATGTCCGTCGTTGGGAGCGCGACCGGGTACCCGCCCACCGCCCCCCCCACCGTCCGGGCGACCTCGCCGCCTCGGACGAGGGCGACGTCGCAGCTCGTTCCGCCCATGTCAAGCGTGATCAGATTCGGAAACCCGGACCGGCGCCCAACCTTGCGCGCCCCCTCCACCCCGCCCGCGGGGCCGGAGAGGAGGATCCGCGCCGGCTCCCGCTCCGCCGTCGCCGCGGCGACGATCGCTCCGCTCGACCCCATCACCTGCCACCGCGCGGGAAGACCGAGCCGGGCCGATCCCTCCTCCAGCGCGACCAGATAGCTCCCGACCACCGGGCGCAGGGCGGCGTTGATCACGGTGGTCGAGGCCCGTTCGTACTCCCGGAACTCGGGGAGGAGATCGCTCGACAGGGTGATCGGAACCCCGAGCTCGGTGAGGATCTCCCCTGCCTCCCGTTCGTGGGCAGGGTTGAGGAACGAGAACAGGAAGCACACCGCCACCGCCTCGACCCCGGCTTGGCGGAGGGCGGGGAGGAGTCCCTCTACAGCCGCTCGGTCCAGCGGCCGGACGACGGCGCCATCTGCTCCGATTCGCTCGGGGACCTCGAACCGGAGCTCGCGGGGAACGATCGGCCGGGGCCGGGTGAACAAGAGATCGTACAGGGAAGGCCGGTTCTGGCGGCCGATCTCCAGGACGTCGCGGAACCCCTCGGTGGTGACGAGCGCCGTCTTTCCCAGCTTCCCCTCGAGAAGGGCGTTCGTGGCCACCGTCGACCCGTGGGCGATCCGCGCCACGGCGCCCGGATCGAACTCTCCCTGCGCGACCAGGGCCGCCAGCGCCGCTAGGACACCCCGCGCTGGGTCATCGGGCGTGGTGGGGAACTTGTGGAGGAGCAGCCCGCCTGCGTCGAGGACGACGACGTCCGTGAACGTCCCCCCGATGTCAATCCCCATCGCCTTGTCCACGGAGGGAGGAGTATAGATTGGACCTCCGTTACCGACAATGGTGGGGAGCGACAGACCCCGCCGCCGGAAAGGCCACTCCGACTGAAACGGACTGCGGCTCGATCGCGCCCGGGGGCGGGATGATCGGACGGGCGACTCTGGGCCCGCGCGAACTGCTCTCGCGATGCTGCAGCGGGAGCGAGCTCTCCGTTTGGGATCGCGTCATCGGAACCGCGTCCGACTCCACCCCGCGTGCTGCGCTACACCGACCCGCTCCGGTACTGTGGTCACCTGACCCCCCGTGACAGAGCCACCACGGGGTCTCCGGGGTCTGCGGACGGGGTCCGCTTCCCTCGGTTGGGTTCCGGTGCCTGAACCGAGTGTGAACGACTCCGCGCCGGCACGGATCAGGTTGCTGAACGGAGGAGTCCGCCCACGGTCCAGCATGCCGTGCCGGACACCGAGCGTCCTCGTACTGGACCGTCCACGTGCAGGAGGTCCAGGGACCATAGCGGGTGCCCACGGTCCGCTACGGTATCACGAGGCCCGTCTGTCGGGCAAGCTCATCCCGAAGGTCAGTGGAAACCGCTTGTCTCCACGCCCGCTGCAGCGCTTCCCGTTCGCTGGGCAGGAGGGACAGCACGTCTCCATCGGCGCATGTGGCGACGATCTCCCGGACCGTGGTTGCTCCATAGGTGTGCTCGACGAACCAGACCCAGGTCCAGCCCCAGTTGTTGGCGTGACGACGGCTCCCCTCGATCTCGCTCAGCGATGGAACAATCCCTGCGCCGATGCCCGTCTGTGCCGCGTGAGCGAAAGCCGGCTCGTGGGCCCACTGCCGAGACAGGTAGACCGCCAGTCCCTCACTCCACCACAGGGGTACCGCCTCGATGTTGGGGGATAGGAACTCCTCACCGATGTGCACGAGCTCGTGGTGGAGCAGTCGTCGGAAGTGAGCTGGGACGAAGCGGAACGTGGATTCGGTTGCGTACGCCGACGGGGACAACACGACCATGTTCAGCTTCTGAGCCTGGGCGATTCGCGCCGGGTGCGATGGCCGCTCGATGTTCACCTTCAGGAGATCGTGCACCAGCCGGTCGAACTCGTCGCGGCGAGGGGCAAGGACCACACCGACCTGTGGGAATCCTTGCTCAAGAGCGAAGTAGGAGAGGACGCTCGGGAGTGCCTCGCGGATCGCCCCCAGAGCATCCTCTGCGTACGCGCGTTCTCCTGGAGCGTAGCGCACCTCCACCTGGGGGTCCCCGATCCGCGAGTAGCCAGCGAGCATGTCGGTGTCCATTATGGGCCGGTTACGGTGATGGGTCCATGGGGTCGGGGTCGGAGTTCACCACCGCGGGGCGGTGCGGTCGCGGGGGCGGGCCATCGCGGGCGCGTGCCGAGTCGGCGGCGAGATGGTGCCTGGTCACTGCTGGACCCGCTAGCGTCCGGATCACCTTCGGCTACCGGTTGCCCAGGCCGCTTGCGGAGACCGACAGCCCCCACTACCCTCCGCCTCATGTCCGAGACAACGATGCTGCCTGATCGTTCGGCTGTCCCGATCGAGGAGACCTGGGACCTCGAAAGCGTGTTCGCCACCCCTCAAGACTGGGAGGCAGCGTGTCGGGAGCTCGTGGCGCAGCTGCCGAAGCTCATCGGGTACCAGGGCCGCCTCAAGGAGGGGCCGTCGGTCCTTCTCGAGTTCATTCCGCTGTACGAGGATGCCGCACGGCTCATGGGAAGGATCTTCGTCTACGCAAGCAACGCCTCGGCGGTGAACGCGCTCGATCAAGCGGCGGTCGGCCGGAGTGGGCAGGCCCGCGGCTTGTTCGCTCGGTTCGGCGCAGCGGTCGCGTTTGTGGATCCGGAGCTCGTAGCGATCGGGTTCGACACCCTCCGCCGGTGGATGGACGAGACCCCGGACCTGCGGTTCTTCGCCCACTATGTGGACCGGCTCGAGAAGCAGCACGCCCACGTCCGCTCGGGGGATGTGGAGCAGGTGCTGGCGATGGTCTCCGACCCCCTGTCCACGCCGTTCAGCGTCTTCAACAGCCTCACCGGCGCCGACATGACGTTCCGGCCCGCCACCGATGCCAACGGCAACGCGCTCGAGGTGGGACAGGCGAGCATCGAGTCGCTGCGGACCCACCCCGATCGCGCCGTCCGGCGGACGGCGTGGGAGAGCTACGCCGACGGGTACCTCGCGCTCAAGAACACGCTCGCGGGTTCCCTCCTCGGAGCGGTCAAGGCCGACGTGTTCCGGATGCGCGTTCGCGGATACTCCTCCAGCCTCGAGGCGTCCCTCGCCCCGAACTTCATCCCCGTCGAGGTGTTCCACAACCTGATCGACGTGTTCCGGCGGAACCTCCCCACCTGGCACCGCTACTGGGCGCTCCGCCGCAAGCTTCTCGGCTACGATGCGTTGCACGTTTACGACATCAAGGCCCCGCTCACGGGGGACAAGCCGGTGGTTCCGTTTCGGCAGGCCGTCGACTGGATCTGTGCGGGGATGAGGCCGCTGGGCGAGGAGTATGTCGCGGTGTTACGGCGGGGGTGCCTTGAGGAACGGTGGGTCGACCGCGCCCGCAACCGCGGAAAGCGGGAAGGCGCCTTCTCCAGCGGCTCTCAGGGCACCCACCCGTTCGTCATGATGAGCTACGCCGACGACGTGTTCAGCCTGAGCACGCTTGCCCACGAGCTCGGCCACTCGATGCACTCCTACTACAGCCGCCTGAGCCAGCGCATGATCTACAGCCGCTACGGGTTGTTCGTGGCCGAAGTGGCGTCGAACTTCAACCAGGCGATGGTCCGGGACCATCTGTTCCGCACCGTGACCGACAAGGCTCTTCAGATCGCGCTGATCGAGGAGGCGATGTCGAACTACCACCGCTACTTCTTCATCATGCCCACCCTGGCGCGGTTCGAGCTCGAGGTCCACGAGCGGGTGGAGCGCGGGGCCCCGGTGAGCGCCGATACGCTGATTGGGGTCACGGCGGACCTGTTCCGCGAGGGCTATGGTGACGAGGTGGTCTTTGACCGCGAGCGGATCGGGATTACGTGGGCTCAGTTCCAGCACATGTACATGAACTTCTACGTGTACCAGTACGCCACGGGAATCTCTGGGGCCCACGCCCTGGTAGCGAAGGTTCTGTCTGAGGGCGAGCCAGCGGCGGCGCGGTACCTCGACTTCCTCAAGGCGGGCGGCTCGCGCTACCCGCTCGATGCTCTCCAGAAGGCGGGTGTCGACCTCCGGTCGCCCCAACCGGTGGAGGCAGCGTTTGCCAACCTTGCGGCGCTCGTGGACCGCCTCGAGAAGCTGCTGGGGTAGGTCCGGGATAGTTCGACGGCATCGAGCGGGGACGGTTCGAGCTCCATCTGCCTGCGGCGAGCCGCTGTGGCACGGATGGCAGCGTGCAGACGGGCTTGCGGTGGGTGGGCGGCGTCCGCCGCCCGCTTTGGCTCGCTGGGGGGCTTCGGGCGCGTGCGTTGAGGCGCGCCCTCTCGGAGCTAGAATGAGCCAGCAGTTGGGACTGGGGTGAACGTCGGACGCGCAGAGGCTGGGGTGTTGCTGTGACGCAGATGGCACAGAGGATCGAGGTGCGCGAGATGGGGCGGATCGAGGACTCGGCCGAACGGCACCGTCTGTGGTCCATCTATGAGGCGGCGTTCGCCCCACTGCAGGTCGCGACTCCAATGCGGCATGGGAGCTACACGCGGCCTGAGTTCGAGGCGCTCCTGGATGACCCTGACTTTCGCAAGTACGTCGCCCGCGTGGGGGGGATCCTTGTCGGGCTTTGTGTGATCACGACGCGGCTGGACAAGATCCCGTGGGTCAGCTCGTCCTACTATGCCCACCGGTTCCCGGACCTCACCGCCCGGGGCAAGGTGTTCTTTCTCACGGGTGTGATCGTAGATCCCGCTTACCAGACGGCACAGCGGGTGGGTGCGGTCCTGCTGGCGAAGGCTGTTCGCTCCCTGGGCGATGAGGGCGTTCTGTGCGCCGACTACTCCGAGAACCTGCGCTCTGGGCTGCGGCCGTTCGTCGAACGAACGCTCGGCCAAGCTGCGGTCGAGGAGGTTCTCGACCGCCAGGTGTTCGTTGCCTACTCGTACCGGAAGAAGAACCGTGGTCCGTGAACCGTTGCCCCTGGTCTGTCGCCCGTGGTCCGTAGGCCGCAGCGCGGTGTCCGTGGACCGGGGAGGCCGGCACCGGGTATCGTTCGGGTGATGAAGGCGTGTATCCTGACCTGGGGTTGCCAGCAGAACGAGCACAAGAGTGAGGCGATTGCCGGGGTTCTTCGGGCAACGGGCTACGTCCTCGTGCCCAACCCAGACGAGGCCGATGTTGTCCTCCTCAACACGTGCATGGTCCGCGGCCGGGCGGAGGACAAGGTCATCGGCCGGGTCGGTGAGCTGCAAAGGCTTCGGCGCACCCGCCCCCGTGTCATCGGGGTCGGGGGGTGCATGGCCCAGGGACGAGGAGAGGCGATCCTCGATCTCCTTCCGGGGGCGGACTTTGCGTTCGGGACGGCGCGGCTCGCCGACCTCCCGTCGCTCATTGCCCGTGCCCGGGACGGGGAGCGGTTCGCCTGTCTCCCGCCCCCGAACGGGATCGAGCGCCTGCCCGTTGTTCGGAGAAGCGCTTTCCAGGCCTACGTTACCATCGCCGAAGGTTGCTCGCACGCTTGCGCCTACTGTGTGGTCCCCCGGGTCCGTGGGCCGCTGCGCTCCCGGCCCCTGGAGGAGGTCGTGGCCGAGCTGCGGGATCTCGGCAGGGCGGGGTACCAAGAGGTCACGCTTCTCGGTCAGAACGTCGACGCCTACGGAACGGACCTTGGCGGGGGGACCACGTTCGCGGCTCTGCTCCGCGCCGCCCAGCAGGTGTCCATTCCGCGGATCCGGTTCACCACTTCGCACCCGGCCTACCTGACGGATGAGGTGATCGAGGTTCTCGCTACGGGGGGGAGCCTCTGTCCGCATGTCCATCTCGCGGTCCAGTCGGGGAGCGACCGAGTGCTGGCTGCAATGGGCCGCGGCCACACGCGCGCCGAGTTCCTCGATCTCGTCGCTCGCCTTCGGAGCAGGGTGCCCGGGCTGAATGTGACGACAGACGTGATCGTCGGATTCCCCGGCGAGGATGACTGGGACTTCCACCAGACCCTGTCTCTGATCGAAGAGGCTGCCTTTGGCACGGTGTTCGCGGCCATGTTCTCGCCACGTCCGGGCACGCGCGCGGCGGCGCTTCACGACGACGTTCCGCCGCGGGAGAAGGGGCGGCGGCTGGCGGTAGTGCTCGATCTCAGCCGCCGGCTGGCCCTCGAGTCCCACCGGGCACGGATCGGAACGACGGTTGAGGTTCTTGTCGAGGCGTTTCTGCCGGAGAAGAGGCAGCTCAGCGGCAAAACACGCGACTTCCGCACCGTGCTCTTCCCTGGGGATCCCGCTATGATCGGGCGGTTCGCGATGGTGAAGATCGAGGGGGCTACGGCAGGCGCGTTGCATGGTCAGCGAACGGAGGCGGGATGATCCTCACCGTCACCCTCAACCCGACCCTCGATAAGTTCTACTGGGTTGATGATCTCCCGCTTTCTCTGGACCGGCCGGAGGAGGCGATCCTCATCCGGAGCTCTCGGTCGCTTACCTCGGCGGGCGGGAAGGGAATCAATGTGTCGACGTTCCTTGCGTGCCACGGGGTGGAGACGGTGGCCCTGGGGTTTCTCGCTGGCCACACCGGGCAGATCATCCTGCAGGATCTTCTTGCCCGAGGTGTGACGGCAAATTTCGTGTGGATGCCCGGTGAGAACCGAACGAACATCACGGTGATCGCGAAGGGCCGCGAGTTCCATCCCCTGCTTATCCATGAGGAAGGACCGCCCGTGTCGGAAGAAGCGATGGCGATCTTCCTCCGCAAGTACGAGCGAATGCTGGGGCGAGCCGAGTACGTGGTCCTCGGAGGTTCGCTCCCCCCGGGCTGTTCCTCAGACTGCTACCGCACGCTCGTGCAGCGGGCGCATCGGGCCGGACTCCGCGTGATCGTCCACGCCGGTGGCGAGGCCCTGGTGCAGGCTGTGGCCGAGGGGCCGTTCCTCGTGAAGCCAGATGTCCGCGAGGAACTGAGGTTGGGGGATCTCCCGGTCCGATCGGTGGAGGAAATCGTGCGCGCTGGACAGCAGGTGGTCAAGCAGGGGGGACAGGCGTGCCTCATTTCCCATCACATCACGGGCGACATCCTGGTTACCCGTGACGGAGTATGGGAGCTTGAAGCCCCCGTGCCGCTCACCGCGCTCAAGAACCTCGTTGGTGCGGACGATGCGCTTGTAGGAGGGCTCCTTGTGGCGCTGTCCCGTGGGGAGGGCCTGCTGGAGGCGGTGCGCTATGGGATGGCGGCAGCTCTGGCTACGGCAGAGGTCGAGGAGAAGTTGTGTCTTGATGCCGGGGCGATCGATCGGGAGTTTGGACACGTGACGATGCGCGAATGGGGGAAGAGGTGAAGGCGCGCGAGTTCATGCGTCGCGACCTGACGTCGGTCGACCTCGACACGACGGTGTCCCACGTGATCTACCTCCTGCACGAGTCGGGCCTGGCTTCGCTGCCGGTGCTGGACGAGGAGGGCCGCGTGGTCGGTGTGATCTCGGAACGAGACCTCATCCGCGCTGCCCTTCCCGGATACGTCGACATGCTCCAGTCGGTGGCGTTCCTGCCGAGCCTGAACCAACTCAGCCGCAGGCTGCGGGAGATCGGGGACAAGCCGGTTTCGGAGTTCATGTCCACCGAGGTGATCGCTGCCCGTCCTGACGACAATGACCTCTACCTGGCGGATCTCATGATCCGGAAGGGCCTCAAGCAGATCCCAGTGCTGGATGACCACAAACGGCTGGTAGGCGTGGTGCGGAGGATCGACCTGCTCTACCGCCTCCGGCAGTGAGCCGGGAGTTCATCGCCCTGGCGCTGAGGGGGGGCGCCGTGGGCGCAGTGCACATCCGCGCGGGCGGGGTTGCGGAACGCCTTGGGTGGCCTCTGTCCGATGCGCAAGCCTTGAGAGCGAACCTGCGCCGGTTCTCGGGGCTCCCCGTCGTTGTGCATGACATCGCCTCCTTCCGCGCCGTGTCGGGATGGGCGGACAGTGGTCAGGGCACCTTGTGGGTGGACACCCGCACTCTGGCGTGGGCGGTGTGGCCGGAGGAGTTGGACTCGACCCTCGCCCATCTTGTGGGGAGGATTCCGTACATGCCGTCCGACGAGGCCGCGGGTTGGGCCGAGGCCACGGCGCGCCTTCTCGTGCGCCTCCTCGACGACGCGGGATCGGCTCCGCCTGCAGCTCAGGACATGATTGCGATGCTGCTCCCCGACCGCGGGTGGATTGGAGCGCCGGCGGCTCCTTCCCCCTCGCGCGAGCGGAGGGTCGCCGTGCGGTCGGTGGGTGAGGCGTTCGCGATGCTCACCGCGAGTGGAACCCTTGCCCACCGCCGGGCCCAGGTAGCCTACGCCGAAGCGGCGGCAGAAGCATTTGGGGGGGGCGGGATCTACCTTCTTGAGGCCGGCCCGGGAACAGGCAAGACGATCGGATACCTCGTGCCGCTTCTGCTCGCCCTTGGGGAGAGCGATGGCCGGGCGGTGGTTGCCACGCGGACGCGTGCGCTCCAGGAGCAGCTCTGGCGCCGGGACCTCCCGCTCCTCTGCGAGGAGATGGGCGTTGACCTAGAGTGCGCGCTCCTCAAGGGTCGGGAGAACTACCTGTGCTTGCGCCAGCTGGAAGAGGTTCGGCATCGGCTCCTGCCGCGCGAGATCCTTGCTCCGCTCCTCGCGTGGGCAGCACAGACGGATACCGGGGACCTCGACGGGCTGGCAGGGTTGCGGTCGGATCCAGTGGGTCGCGAGGTCATCCGTGGGCTGCCCGATCTCTCCTACCGTTGCGGAGGGCGGGCCTGTCTGTTCTGGGACCGCTGCCCATCGCGGCGAGCACGGGAGATGGCCCGCGCAGCACGTCTTGTGGTGGTCAACCACGCGTTGCTCGGCGCCGACCTCGCCAGTGGAGGGGCAATTCTGGGTCCGTACGATCTCCTCGTCGTCGATGAGGCGCACGCGCTGCCCGAGGCGCTTCGCGATGCGCTGAGCGATGCCCTTTCGCCCGCGGTCATCCCCCGCCTGCTCGGTGAGCTGCGCCGCGGCCAAGCGGGCCTGCTTGCGGCATGGGCCGGACCGGCGGCTGTGGGCAGGGCGGCCGAGGCTTGGGAGCAGGTCGCTGCCGCCCACCGCCAGTTCTGGGCTGATGCCAGTGCTGCGCTGCCGCGGGACATCGGCCGGTACGGTCCAGCCGACGTCGGCAGGCTTCTCCCCGCTGGACGGCTTCTGGGGCAGACCCTGGAGGGTTTGGCGGAGACGATCGGCGAGCTCGCGCCCAACCTCTCGGAGGACGCTGCCGTCCAGGCGCGTGGGTTGGGGAGCGAGATGCGGCGCATGGCGGGATTGGTCGAATGCCTTCTGAGGCCTGAGAGAGAAGATACGGTGTTCTGGTACGTCCGGGACCCCCGAGGGCTGACCCTCACGGCATCGCCACTGGACGTTGGTGACAGACTCCGGGCCGCGCTCTGGCCAGACCTGGTGGGAGGGGTTCTCACCTCCGCTACCCTTTCCGTCGGTGACGACGGGTGTGCACTCGCGCGCGACCTCGGGCTCGATTCCCCCCCTCCATTCAGGGCGTGGCCCTCTCCGTTTCCCTACGACCGGGTAGGGGCGTTCGTCCTTCGCTACCTGCCGCACCCCGATGACCCGGCGTTCCCGGAAGCCCTCGCCTCCACCCTCCGCCGTGTCCTGGCTGACGTTCCACGGCGGGCGCTCGCCCTTTTCACCTCCCGCCGCCTTCTCGAGGCCACCGCTGGACACCTCGTCGGTACGCCCCATCTTGTCCAGCGCCGGGACGGGGAGCGCGAGGGCCTCCTCGCCCGGTTCCGGCACTCCCCCCCTCCAGTGGTCCTGTTGGGGCTGGACACGCTGTGGGAGGGGATCGACCTCCCCGGGGAGCAGCTCGAACTGCTGGTCGTCGCGCGCCTGCCGTTCCCTGTACCCGGCGATCCTCTCATCCAGGCTCAGGCCGAACGCATGGCCAACCGAGGTGAGAACCCGTTCCAGCAGCTATTCATCCCGCGGGCGGTGCTCCGGCTCCGCCAGGGTGTGGGGCGGTTGGTGAGGACGCCGACCGACCGGGGGGCAGTTCTCCTGGCGGACCCACGGATCGCCACCCGCCCCTACGGCGATGCGTTTCTGCGGACGCTCCCAGTACATGCGCAGTGGATGGATGGTCCAGATCAGCTGATCGTTGCCCTGAACGACCTTTTTCGCTAACCTCAGGCCCATCATGCCCTGCGTTCGTTGGAGCCGGTACTTCCTCCCGACGTGGAAGGAGGAACCCGCGGAGGCGGATCTCGCCAGTCACAGGCTGTCCCTGCGCGCTGGGCTGATCCGTGCGTTGGCGGCCGGGATCTACACCTACCTGCCGCTGGGGTGGCGGGCGCTGCGGAAGATCGAGGCGATCGTGCGCGAGGAAATGGACGCGATCGGCGGTGCCGAGCTCCACATGCCGGTCGTGCACCCCGCCGAGCTGTGGGCGAGGACGGGAAGGTTGGTGGATGCCGGCGAGATCCTTGTCCGGTTCCAGGATCGGGCTGGGCGGGACATGGTCCTCGGGCCAACCCATGAGGAGGTCGTGACGGACCTCGCCCGACGAGAAGTCCAGTCTTGGCGGCAGCTCCCGTTCATGTTGTACCAGATTCAGACCAAGTTTCGGGACGAGCCCCGTGCCCGCGGGGGCCTGATCCGCGTCCGCGAGTTCACGATGAAGGATGGGTACAGCTTCCACGAGAACATCGCTGACCTCGATCGGTACTACCCTGAGGTGTACCGCGCGTACCTCACGATCTTCCGTCGCTGCGGGCTTTCCCCAGTGCCTGTCGAGGCGGACCCGGGGCTGATGGGCGGGTCGGGTTCGCACGAGTTCATGCTCGTGAGTGACCACGGCGAGGACACGTTTGTTCTCTGTTCGGGCTGCGGGTACAGCGCCAACCGCGAGGGGGCGGTGGCAGCGAAGGAATCCGGCCCCGATGAGGCACCTCGGCCACGGGAGGAGGTGGCAACACCCGGCTGTCACACCATCGAGGCGGTGGCGAGGGCCCTCGGTGTTCCCCGACAGAAGACGGCGAAGGCGGTGTTCTACCGGGCGGCGGACCGACTCGTGTTCGTCGTGATCCGGGGAGACCTTGAGGTCAACGAGGCCAAGTTGGCCCGCGTGATCGGCGTTGCAGAACTCGTGCCGGCGACGGAGGAGGAGATCACCGCGGTCGGTGCGGTGCCGGGGTTCGCTTCGCCGATCGGGATCTCCGCTCGTGGTGTGCTAGTCGTGGTGGACGACTCGATTCCGGCTGCCCGGAACCTCGTGGCGGGGGCAAACCGCGAGGGGTTTCACGTTCGGAACGTGAACTTTCCGCGGGACTTTCAAGCTCAGATCGTCGCCGACGTGGCGCTCGCTCGTGACGGGGACCGTTGCCTCCGCTGCGGGGGAGAGCTTCGCGTTCAGCGGGGGATCGAGCTTGGTCACATCTTCAAGCTCGGGACGAAGTACTCCCAGGCACTCGGGGCGACGTTCCTCGATCGAGATGGCCAGGCCCAGCCCCTGGTCATGGGGTGCTATGGGATCGGGATCGGCCGCCTGCTCGCTGCGGTGCTCGAGGCACACCACGATGATGCGGGGATCGTCTGGCCAGTCTCGGTTGCTCCGTTCCACGTGCTGGTGACGGTTCTCAACCCGAGGGAAGAGGAGCCGCTGGGATTCGCGCTCGGGGTCGCGGAGCATCTCAGCCGGACAGGCCTGGATGTCCTCGTCGATGATCGAGAGCGGAGCCCGGGTGAGAAGTTTCACGATGCGAAGCTCATCGGGATCCCTGTGCTCGCTGTGGTCGGCCCGCGCAGCCTGGGGAAGGGCCAGGTTGACCTCGAACGGCGTCGCGACGGCGCCCGCACCGCTGCTCCCGCCGCGCCTGAGGCCATCGAGCACGCCGTGCGCGACCTGCTCAGGGCCGAGCGCGGTTGAAACCGCCCGACGCACTCGCTATACTGAGTCGCGCTAGATCACGATACCGCATGAAGGTCTCCGCTATCATCCCGGCATTCAACGAAGCGGAACGGATCGCGGCTGTGCTCGAACCCGTCGTCTCCTCACCTGCCGTAGACGAGGTCGTCGTCGTCGACGATGGATCGACGGACGCGACGGCGGCAGTGGCCGAGGGGTTCGGGGTACGGGTGGTCCGTCTCTGCGCGAACCGCGGCAAGGCGGCGGCGATGGCGGCCGGAGTCGAGGCTGCCCACGGGGACGTGCTCCTGTTCCTCGATGCTGACCTCACCGGGTTGACCCCATCGCACGTTGAGGAGATGGTGGATGCGTACCGGGCCGGAGACGCGGATGTGGTCATCGGGGTGTTCCGCAACGGTCGGATCGGGACCGATATCTCGCAGCGGATTGCGGCGTTCCTGTCCGGGCAGCGCGTGATGTCCCGCGCGCACTGGGAGCGGGCTCGGGGTGCGGTTGAAGACACGGAGTTTGGGATCGAGACAGCGCTGACTCGGCTGGCCATGAAGGAAGGGTGGCGGAAGAAGAAGGTCGAGTTGCACGGCGTGAGTCATGTCCGCAAGGAGGAGAAGCGCGGCTTTTGGCTCGGTTTCACCGACCGCATGGCCATGTACTGGGATGTTGCTCGGTCGTTCTTCCGCAAGCTGTGAACAGAGGCCCGGAGGCCATCGTCTCCGCGGGCCGCACGAACTGAATCGTCAGAGGTGATGTGCCATGGAAATGAGCGAAGTCCGCGGCCTGGGGTTGGAGAAGCTGACGGGACTGGCTCAAACCCTCGGGGTCAACGGAAGCGGCGACCTGTCGTCGGTCGAGCTCGAGCTGGCGGTGATGCGAGTCCTGGCTGAGCGGCAGGAGCTGGCTGTGGAAGGGATCCTCGAGATCATGCCCGATGGCTACGGGTTCCTGCGCGAGCGGTCGTGCCTTCCCAGCCGGTACGACGTCTACGTGTCCCCATCGCAGATCAAGCGGTTCGCCCTCAAGGACGGCGACCTCATCCGTGGGCCGGTGCGCCAGCCTCGGGAAGGCGAGCGGTACTTTGCCCTTCTGAAGGTCGACCAGGTCAGCGGGCTTGACCCGGAGCAGGTCCGAAAGCGGGTCGATTTCCAGCAGCTGACGCCTCTTCACCCCAATCAGCATCTCGTCCTCGAACACAACCCTGACGAGCCCTCCACGCGGATGATCGACCTCTTCGCTCCGATCGGGAAGGGGCAGCGCGGCCTCATCGTCTCCCCGCCCAAGGCGGGGAAGACGACCCTCCTCAAGCACATCGCCCAGGGGATCGAGGCCAACCACCCGGATGTCCGCCTGCTGATCCTGCTCGTCGACGAGCGGCCGGAGGAGGTGACCGACTTCCGGCGCTCGGTGAAGAGAGCCGAGGTCATCGCCGCGACGTTCGACATGGAACCCCAGCATCACACTCGGATTGCCGAGCTGGCCACCGCGGAGGGGAAGCGCCTCGTCGAATCGGGCTACGACGTCGTCATCCTCATGGACTCCCTCACCCGGCTCGGGCGGGCGTATAACCTCTCCATCAGCCCGTCGGGCAAGCTCCTCTCGGGCGGAATCGACCCCACTGCCCTCTACAAGCCCAAGGAGTTCTTTGGGGCGGCGCGGAACATCGAGGAGGGCGGATCGCTGACCATCATCGCCACGGCTCTCATCGATACCGGGTCACGCCTCGACCAAGTGGTGTTCGAGGAGTTCAAGGGCACCGGCAACATGGAGCTTGTTCTGAACCGCGATCTCGCCAATCGGCGGGTGTTCCCGGCCATTGACCTTGTGCAGTCGGGCACAAGAAAAGAGGAACTCCTCCTTCAGCCAGATGTCCTTCGCCGGGTGTGGATCCTCCGTAAGCTCTTGATCGAGATGCCCGACCCCGGCGCGGCGCTGGAGTTCATCAAAGGCAAGATGGAGCAGACGAGGACGAATAAGCAGTTCTTGGAGCTGATGAACAGTGAGTGAGAACCCCTTCCTCGTGGCGGCACTGGCGCTGCTCGTGGTGCCGCTGGTCCTGGCTGCGTTCCTCCCCGCCGCCCCGGCCGGAGGGCCGGTGGTCCCCATCGCCGCCACGTGGTTGTCCTGGCCTACGTACACCGTTCAGGTCGGTGACACGATGGCCAGCATTGCGCAGAAGGTGGGGGTCCCACTCGACTACCTCATTGCCAGCAATGACGTCGACCCTTCGCGACTGCGCCCAGGCCAGCAGCTCCTGCTCCCCAGCGGTGGCGTGTTGCACACGGTTAAACCCGGACAGACCTTGACGGACATCGCCAAGAGCTACGAGGTGACCGAAGGAGCGCTTCGGCTGGCGAATGGGCTGAGCGCTGAGCCCGCTCCGGGAACGCGGATCGTCGTACCGATGCCACCCGTAGTCCCCCAGGCAACTGCAGTGGCCCTGGGCAAAGGAGAGACGACCCGCTTCGCCTGGCCAGCCCGGGGAACGATCACTTCGGCGTACGGACCCCGCATCCATCCAATCTACCACGTATCCTCGTTCCACTCAGGGATCGACCTCGCCCTGGCCGAGGGGACCCGGGTGTGCGCCGCGGCGCCGGGCCGGGTCAGCGTGGCTGGCTGGGAGGGCGGATACGGGCTTCTGGTCGTTCTGGACCACGGCGACGGCTACAGCACGTACTACGCTCACCTGTCACAGATCGTTGTCTCGGTCGGGCAGTTCGTGGAGATCGGGCAGATGATTGCCCGCTCCGGCAACACCGGGCTGTCCACGGGGCCGCACCTCCACTTTGAGATCCGCCGCGACGGTGTGGCGGTGGATCCGCTGTTGTTCCTCCCGTGATACACGTCCGCGGGGGTCGACCCCTGGCCGGTTCCGTTGCAGCAGCTGGTTCCAAGAACGCGGCCCTGCCGGCGGTGATGGCGAGCCTGCTCACCGCGGAGCCGGTGATCCTGCACAACGTGCCCCACCTGCTGGATGTCGATGCGGCTGTTGCACTGGCGCGGGCGCTGGGAAAGGAGGTGACGTGGCAGGACTCCCGCATCGCGCTCTGCGGCGGGGAGACCCTTGCTGCGGAGGCACCGGCTGATCTCGTGCAGCGGATGCGGGCCTCGTTTGTGGCGCTGGGGCCCATTCTCGCCCGCGTTGGGGAGTGCCGAATGCCGCTTCCCGGAGGGTGCGCGATTGGCCCTCGGCCGGTCGACCTCCATCTCGCGGGACTGCGCCGGCTGGGGGCATCGTTCGAGGTGCGCGGCGGGACGGTCCACGCGTCGGCCACCCGGTTGAAGGGGGCCACGGTGTACCTTGATTACCCCTCGGTTGGAGCCACCGAGCAGCTGCTTCTCGCGGGCGCACTCGCCGACGGGACCACAGTGATCGTGAACCCGGCGCGCGAGCCGGAGGTCGTCGACGTGGCGCGCCTCCTGACGGCGATGGGGGCGAAGGTGTGCTGGCACGAGGATCGGGTGGCGATACGGGGGCAGTCCAGCCTTGGCGGGGCTGAGCACCGTGTGATCCCGGATCGCGTCGAGGCGGGGACGTACTTGCTCGCGGCGGCCATCACCCGGGGCGAGGTCACCGTCCAGGGATGCCGCGCAGACCACCTCGACGCGCTTCTGACCAAGCTTGGCGAGGCGGGGGCCGAGGTGTTGACAGATGGGGACGCGGTGACGGTCCGTCTTGCCGCCCGGGCGAGGGCCGTGAACGTGCAGACCCTGCCGTACCCAGGGTTCCCCACCGACCTCCAGCCACCGATGATCGCGTTCCTTGCCACGGCATCTGGCCGGTCTACGGCCCGGGAGACGGTGTTCGCCTCGCGCTTCAACTACGTCGGTGCGCTGACGCGGATGGGCGCGCAGATCCAGGTCAGCGGGGACACGGTGCTCACAGATGGGGTGGAGACGCTGCACGGTGCAGCGGTAGAAGCGACCGACATCCGCGCCGGGGCGGCCTTGGTTCTCGCGGCCCTCGCCGCGGATGAGCATACCGGGATCCGCGGTGAGACCCACGTGGCGCGGGGCTACGCGGACCTTCCGGAGAAGCTGCGCAGCCTGGGTGCGGAGGTATGGGTCACGGACGAGTCCTAGCGATCGAGGACTACCTGGGCCGACGGGCCCGAGTCTACGGCGGGGAGCGGGCAATCCTCGCCGATGTCCTCCCCCCGGGCACAGACGAGGCTGAGCACTTCGAGGAGCTGGCTGCCCTCGCGTCCACGGCCGGTGTCGCCGTCGTTGGCCACACCGTGCAACGCCGACGGCGTCCCCATCCCGCGACGTACCTCGGGCGGGGGAAGGCTGAGGAGATCAAGGACCGTGCCCATAGCGAACGTGCCGATACGCTTGTTGTGGGGTCGGAGGTGTCGCCTGGTCAGGCCCGCAACCTGGAGGAAGCGACAGGGCTGAAGGTCATCGACCGCTCGCAGCTCATCCTCGACATCTTTGCCCACCGGGCTGGGACAAGGGAAGCGGTCCTTGCCGTCGAGCTGGCCCAGCTGGAGTACCTGCTCCCCCGGCTGCGGGGATGGGGTAAGGCCTTGACCGATCCGGGTGCGGGCATCGGCACGAGCGGGCCGGGGGAGACGCGGCTTGAGCAGGGGCGACGGGCGATCCGGCGTCGCATCCAGGCTGTGCGCGAGGAGCTGGCCAAGGCAGCTCAGGATCGCGCGGTACAGCAGGCACGTCGGCGCCGATCGGGCCCTCCCGAGATCGCCATCGTCGGGTACACGAACTCGGGCAAGTCCACGCTGTTCAACCGCCTTACTGGGAGCGATGTGCGGGTGGAGGACAGGTTGTTCGCCACGCTGGACACGCGGGTGCGGCGCGTTTCGCTACCGGATGAGGAGGCACTGCTTGCGGACACGGTCGGCTTCATCCGCGCGCTGCCGCACCAGCTTGTGCCGGCGTTCCGCGCCACGTTGGGGGCCGTGCGCGATGCAGCGGCCCTTCTGCTCGTCCTAGATGGGACCGCGCGGGCCGCGGAGGACCATCTGCGGGTGGTCCGCGAGGTCGTGGCGGACGTTGTGGGACCTGATCGGGCCCCTCCTCCGGTGCTGCACGTGCTGAACAAGGCTGACCTGATCGCGACGCCGGAGCAGGAGGCCCGTCTGGCAACGCTGCGAAGCGCAGCCGTGCCTCATGTGGTCGTCTCGGCCAAGACGGGCTACAACATCCCGCAGCTCCTGATGGCGATCCAGGCACTCCTGGCCCGCCGCGGTGCCGTGCCGGCGGCGATGGGCTAGGCGGTCGGTGGGGGAGCGCGGGTTTCGCGGTTGCAGGGCGTGCGAACTCGGGGTCCGCAGACGACCGTGGTCCGGTGCCCCCGGGGTAGAGGACGGGCTAGGGCAGCCGTTCCGAACCGCGATGAGAGCCCTCGGTCGGCGGTCCGATCCCCTTCCGGGACCAGGACCTGACGGCGGGGGTCCGGCCTTCTCTGCAGGGACGAAAGCTTCGCAGGGCGTGCGCACAGGGGCGGCGAACGGCTCGGGGTGGGGCGCTGTGTGAAGCCGGGGCGAGAACCCGCGGCATTGCACCCTCCCCCTCACTGGGTAAGATGACGGAAAGGTAGGTGATCCCCATGCTCAGAAGGATGGCAGTTGGGGTGTTCCTGTTTGGGGTGACGACCGGCGTCGCTGCTCCAGTCGTGACCCTCTACTCCGGCGGTTTCGGCTATATCCACGAGGTGCGCACGGTTCACGTGGCCCAAGAGGGAGACCTCGTGTTGGACGCCCTTCCCCTGACCCTTGTTCTGGACAGCCTCGTTCTTGATGGTCTGACCGTTATCCGCCTGGATCCAGTGCGGCCGACTGTGCCGTCGATCGCCGATCTCGTCGGGACTACGGTCACGGTCTTCGCTCACGGGGAGCGCCTCCAAGGGAGGTTGATCGCCACGACCCCCGACCTCGTGTTGGCGACCCCAGAGGGATGGGTGTTCCTGCCCTCGTACGAACGCATGGTGGCGTCCGCGCCGCCCTCGACCTCACCCATCGACCAGCTCTCGGTGAGGGTCCGCTACCGCGACGCGACGCCCGGGGAGTCAACCGTGGGTCTCCGGTACCTTGCGAACGGGCTGTCATGGCGCGCGGCCTACACTGCGGTCCTTGACGACGACACGCTCTCCCTGTGGGGGCTGGTCACGCTGGAGAACCAGAGCGGGGTGGAGTTCATGGGGGCCCAGGTTTCGCTGGTGGCGGGCGACGTGTACCGCCCGACCGGTACTGCCCCTGTGGGCTATGGCACGCGGGCGCTGGCCGCGTTCGCCGAGTTCGACGTCGGAGCGGCGTTCGAGTACCACCGCTACACGTTCCCCACACCGGTGGACCTCACGGCGGGCGTTGCCGTTGCCCCGCTCTTGGCTGGTGAGGTGATGTTCGCGCGGGCGTACCGATTCTCCGGCGGCCCAGTCGAGGTGAGGGTCCGATTCACGAACGCCCTCGGCCCCCTTCCTGGAGGGGAGGTGCGGGTGTACGACATGAAGGGTGCGCTGTTCGTGGGTGCGGCGACCCTCGGTCACACCCCTGTGGGAAGCGACGTGGACCTTGCGATCGGGGCAGCGTTTGACCTGACGGGGGAGCGGGTTCAGGAAGCGCGGGTGCGGATTGCGGACAACTTCTACCGCGACACGTACCGTATCACCCTTCGTTCGGCGAAGGACACGCCCGTCGAGGTCGAGGTGGTGGAGAGTCTGTCCGGAACGTGGATCGTCACCCAGCACAGCTTGCCCTATGAGCGTCTGGATGCTCAGCGCATCTTGTTCAGGGTCTCCGTTCCGGCTGGCGGGAGCGCGGAGGTGCGGTACACCGTGGAGTGGCGGTACTGACCGCTGGGCATGGAAGCCTTGGAACAGGACCTGTCCCGCATGGCGGACGGGTATCGGCGCGCGATCGAGAGGGCACTGGAGCGTGTCATGGTTCGGAACGGGATCGTCTCGATTCGTGATTTGTGGTTCGAGACCGCACTCCCGATGGACCTGATCGCCGACCTTCTTCAGGCAGATGGGATCAAGATGCCCGCCCATGTGGTACGGGTCGATCTGGAACGTCCATCATCGCGAAAGGGGCGACATGGCCGCAAGCGATAGCGTCAAGTTCGGAACCGACGGTTGGCGAGGGCTGATCGCCGACGACTTCACCTACACGAACGTCGCACGGGTCGGTGCGGCAATCGCAGCGTGCCTCCACGACCCACGGCGGCGGGATCTCGCTCCGTACCGGGAGTGGGGGGTTCCCCACCGGCCCGGGGCGTCGGGTGTGATCGTGGGCTATGACACTCGGTTCCTGGCGGCCGAGTTCGCTCACCACCTGGGTCGGGTCATTGCCCGCGCAGGGATTCCCGTCCGCATCACAGACGCGCCGGTTCCGACCCCGGCCTTGTCGCTGGCGGTGGTCGAACAGGGACTGGCGGGGGGAGTGATGATCACGGCGTCCCACAACCCGCCCCAGTGGAGCGGGGTCAAGGTCAAGCCCGAGTACGGCGGATCGGCGACTCCGGAGATCACAGCGCTCATCGAATCCCACCTCCCGCCTCGTCCTCCCGAGGTCGGTGCACAGCCGTTGGAGACGGTAGCGATCAAGGAGGCATACCTCGCTCGGCTGCGGGAGGCTGTTGACATGCGCGAGCTGGCTCGCGCCCCGCTGTACGTGGTTGTCGACGCGATGTACGGATCTGCTCAGGGGTACTTGGCAGATCTCCTCCGGGGGGTGCGGATTCCCCATCTCGCTGTGCGGTCGACCTTGGACCCGCTGTTTGGGGGCAAGAAGCCCGAACCATTGCCGGAGAACGTGGTGCCGCTCAAGGCGGTGATCCGCTCGCTTCGCGGGCGGGCGCGGGGCCGGCTCGTGGCCGGGCTGATCACGGATGGAGACGGGGACCGAGCAGCGGCGATGGATGAGCACGGGCAGTTCCTTGACACCCACCGCACCGCAGCCCTCGTTCTGTGGCACCTCATCCGCCACCGCAAGCTCGACGGAATGGTGCTGAAGTCGTTTGCCCTCTCGGACATGATCGGCAAACTGGCGGACCACGCCGGTGTGCCGTGGCGGGAGATCCAGGTCGGGTTCAAGTGGGCTGTGGCTGACCTCGTGATGCGGAGGGCCGCGTTTGCGGGTGAGGAGTCAGGGGGATACGGGTATGGGTGGCACATTCCCGAGCGGGACGGGGTCCTGTCCAATCTGCTTCTCCTTGAGCTCCTGGCCGCGACGGGGAAGTCCCTCGCGGCGCTGGTCGAGGATCTGTTCGCGCTTGTTGGGCCGCATCACTATGCGCGGCGCGATCTTGAGCTGACGACGCGGCTCGAGGTGGTCGAACGGCTCACCCAGACGCCGCCGGAGCGACTCGCTGGGCAGCGGGTGGTGCGGGTGGAGACCCTCGACGGACTGAAGCTGCGTCTCGATCGCGGATGGGTGCTGTTCCGTGCCTCGGGCACGGAGCCTATCCTCCGCCTGTACTGCGAGATGGACGCTCCGGATGTCGTGCAGCACGTGCTGGATGCGGCGGAACGGTTGGCAGTGGGAGGTCTACTGTGAGGCCCGCTCCGTACGACCCGCGGGCGATCGAGGACCGCTGGAGGGGTTTCTGGCGGGAGAAGGGGTACTTTCGAGCCCGCACGGCGGCCGGCGGACGGAAGAAGTTCTACTACCTGAACATGTTCCCGTACCCGTCGGGCTACCTCCATGTCGGGCATGGGCGGAACTACATTATCGGCGATGCGATCGTTCGGTTTCTCCTCATGCGTGGGTACAACGTTCTCAATCCCATGGGATGGGATGCGTTCGGCCTCCCGGCCGAGAACGCAGCGATCGAGCGGGGGATCCACCCCCGGGATTGGACGCTGGCCAACATTGCCTACGCTAAGAAGCAGTTTGAGGCGTGGGGCATCGAGTACGACTGGGACCGTGAGGTCACGACGTGCCTTCCCGAGTACTACCGGTGGACACAGTGGCTGTTTCTGAAGCTGTATGAGCACGGGCTCGCCTACAAGAAGCGGGCCGATGTGAACTACTGCCCCAGCTGCAAAACCGTGCTCGCCAACGAACAGGTGGTCGGTGGTGAGTGCGAGCGGTGCGGGTCGGCACCGGAGCCGAGGACGCTCGATCAGTGGTTCTTCCGGATCACCGCATACGCCGAGCGGCTCCTCAGCGGACTGGCGGACCTGGACTGGCCTGATCACGTCAAGAAGATGCAGGAGAACTGGATCGGTCGCTCCGAGGGTGCCACGATCGCCTTCCGTTGCGAGCGCGGCGACCCGATTCCCGTGTTCACGACGCGCCCAGACACTCTGTGGGGGGCGACATTCGTCGTGCTTGCCCCGGAGCACCCGCGGGTGGATGAACTGACCGTGCCCGAGAGACGTGCGGAGGTGGAGCTGTACCGCCGCGCGGCAAGTCGGGCCACGGAGGTCGAGCGGCTGTCCACAGAGCGGCAGAAGACGGGGGTGTTCACCGGAAGTCGCGTTCAGAACCCGGTCACAGGAGAACCAATTCCTGTCTGGATCGCCGACTATGTGCTTCCCGGGTACGGTACGGGTGCGGTGATGGCCGTTCCCGCTCACGATCAGCGCGATCTCGAGTTCGCGCGGAAGTTCGGCCTCCCGATACGGGTTGTGATCGCCCCTCCCGGGGGGGCCCTCCCCGATTCGCGGACGATGACCCGCGCCTACGAAGGTCCGGGTACGATGGTGAGCTCTGGACCCCTCAGCGGCACGCCGGCTTCGGAAGCCATGGAGCGCACCCTCGCCTACCTGGAGGACCATGACTACGGTCGGCGGACCGTTACGTACCGGTTGCGGGATTGGCTGATCTCGCGCCAGCGGTACTGGGGGGCGCCGATCCCGATCGTCTACTGCGCGCGGTGCGGGGTTGTCCCGGTTCCCGAGGACGAGCTGCCGGTTCGCCTGCCCGAGGTCTCGTTCATCGGCAAGATGGGCCTGGCGGACATCCGAGGGTACGCGGACACCGTCTGCCCCCGGTGTGGGGATGCTGCAAGGCGGGACACGGACACCATGGACACGTTCGTGGACTCGTCGTGGTACTTCCTGCGCTTCGTCTCCCCTCACGAACAGAACGCGCCCTTCGTTTCCGCTGACGTGAACCAGTGGCTCCCTGTAGACCAGTACGTGGGTGGCGTGGAGCATGCCATTCTGCACCTTCTGTACTCGCGGTTCGTCACGATGGCCCTTCACGATATGGGGTATGTTGCCTTTGACGAGCCGTTCCGGAGGCTATTCACTCAAGGGATGGTGTGCCACACCGCCTACAAGTGCCCTCAGCACGGCTGGCTCTACCCGAAGGAAGTGGACAACCTGCGGTGCACGAAGTGTGGAGGCCAGGTGACAACCTCCTACTTCTCGATGTCGAAGTCGAAGCGCAACGTTGTCGAACCCGCAGACATCATCGCCCGCTATGGGGCGGACACCGAACGGTTGTACACCCTGTTCATGGGCCCGCCGGACCGGGACATCGAGTGGTCGGAGGACGGAATCCGTGGAGCATGGCGATTCCTGAACCGGGTCTGGAACCTGGTGGTCGGAGAACTGCCCCGGCTCGCCGAAGTTCGCGGCGACCCCGATCCGTCGGGTTTCGGCTCAGCGGAGCGCGCCCTATGGCAGAAGCTCCATGCGACAGTGAAGAAGGTGACTGAGGAGTTCGCGGAACGGCTCGGTCTGAACACAGCGATCGCGGCGATCATGGAACTCGTCAACGCTGTCTCGAGCTACATTGAAGGCCCGCAGCCCGACCTCCGACTGGTGCGACACACGCTGAGCCGGGTGGTACTCCTGCTCTCTCCGTTCACCCCCTTTCTCGCCGAGGAGCTGTGGCAGAGGTTGGGGGAGGGGATCCCTGTTCTCGAGGTACCGTGGCCGGACTACGACCCGGCTGCGGTTGCGGGGGACGAAGTGGAGATCCCGGTCCAGATCAACGGGAAGGTGCGGGCAAGACTTCGCCTGGCCGCGTCTGTCGCGGCGGACGCCGTCACGCTTCGAGCTGCCGCTCTCGCCACCGACGAGGTCCAGGAACGCATTCAGGGTCACGAGGTGGAACGGGTCGTCGCCGTTCCCGGCAAGCTCGTGTCGATCGTCGTACGATGACGGACGGCCCGCACGAGGTGACGAACCGACCGGCGTTCACGGTCGTGGTTCCGGTTCTGAACGAGGAGCAGCTTCTTGAGGCGACGCTGCGCTCGTTGCGTGCCCAGACCTTCACGGAGTTCGAGCTCATCGTGGTTGACAACGGGAGTACCGACTGCAGCCCCGAAATCGCGGCCCGGTTCGCCGATCAGGTGTTGGTTGAGCCGGAGCGCGGGGTGTTGCGGGCGATGCACCGCGGGTTCCTCGCCGCCCAGGGCGAGCTGATTGCAGCTGCCGATGCTGACACGATCTATCCCCGTCGCTGGTTGGCACGGATGGCGGCTGCCCTGCGGGGACCCGATGTCGTCGCGGCGTACGGTCCGATGGGGTTCCGTGAGAGTAGGCGGCCGCTGCAGATCCTTCAGGCCGGGGGGTACTGCGTGCTTGCGGGGTTGTCCCGGGTCGGCGGAGTCCGTCTCGCGGGGGCGGCCAACCTCGGAATGCGGAGAGCCGCGTATCTTGAGGTAGGCGGATACCTCCCGTTCATGGACCGCGCGTCGCCCGACTTCCGGCTTGTTCTGGCACTCGCAAGGCTGGGGCGGGTCCGGTTCGTCCCGACGATGGCCTGTTACACGTCGAACCGCCGCTTCGTGCGGAGAAACCTCATCCACGGCTTCCTCGAGGCTGGTGGGTACTGGCTGGACGTGGCGACCCACCGGGACCGGATTCCCGGGGAGCGTTACTGGAGCAATCATGCGAGGGAGGACCGTGGCCCGAACAAAGCGTAGCCGGCAGGGCGGCGTTCATGCGGCCCTCACGAGGTTGTGGGGGGCGTTCCTCACCGTCCCGCAGGAGCTGATACGGGGGCTGTACGTGACGGCGATCGGACTCCTCCCCCTCGTGGCTCGCTCGCGGGGCGTGGGCCAGCCTCCCCCGCGTCCCTGCCTTCTCGCGGTGACCCACGTGGGGGGCTTTGATGTGCTGTTCGTCGCGCGCGCGGCGCGGCAGTGGCGGATGCGTGCCGTGTTCAACTGCGACGATCGTCCCCTGGTGCTGCGGCTCCTGTTCAAGGCGGCGTGGCGGTACGCGGTGTCGGCCGACCCAGCGCGTAAGAAGCTACTGAACCGGGATACCGAAGCGGCCGTGGTTCGTCACCTCCGATCTGGCGGCAGCGTGATGGTGTTCCCCGAGGGGCATCGGTACTGGGAGCGTCGGCTCTACCCTGGGGTGGCGCGGATTGCCTACCGTGCCGCGGTCCCCATCGTGCCCGTGGGAGTGGCGAATGCCTACCTGTACCGGGCGGGGTCGGAGAACGAGCGCTGGGGGAAGGCCGCGCTCCGCCTGGTGCGTGAGACCCGGCGGAGAGGGTCTGTCGAAGTCCACTTCGGCGAGCCGTTGGTTCCTCGTGTGGGTTGGCCGGAGTCGGAGGAGGTGGACCGCCTGATGCGGGCGGTTGAGGAGTGGTTTGGGCGCTTCTACCAGCGGTTCTACGGGATCGAAGGTCCGACCTGGAGACGGACCTCGTCCGCTCATGACGGCGCAACGCGGGATGGGGGCGCGTCCGCGGTGGGCTGTCACCTCGCGCCGACTGCGGGGGGCCGGGCATGATCCAGGTGGGCCTGTTCATGTCGGACACGGGCGGCGGCCACCGTTCCGCCGGCCGGGCCATTGAGGCCGCCCTCTCCCTGCGCTACCCCGACCGGTTTGTCTGCGACTACTTCGATGCGTTCCGAGCTTGCGGGTACTTTCCCTGGAACCGCGCACCGGAGATCTACCCTCTGTGGGTACGGTACCACGAGCCTTCCTGGAACCTGTTCGTGAGTGTCACGGACCGTCTCATTGCGACCCGCGTCGGACGGCGGCAACTCCCGCGGCTTGCGGTTCCACGAACTCGACGAGCAGCCCGGCGGTCACGGGCGTGGGACATCGTGGTCGTTCTCCACCCAGCGTTCAACGAGCTTGCCGTGGCCCTCCGGCGAATGGCGTCCCGCGAGTTTCCGATCGTCACCGTGGTCACGGACCTCGCCAACCCGCACAGTGGGTGGTACCACCCGGAGGTGGATCGGTGTCTGGTGCCCTGCGGGTCAGCGTATGCCCGCGGCATCCAGCTGGGAGTACGGGCGGAGCGCCTGCGGGTGGTGGGACATCCTGCTCACCCCAAGTTCTCGCTCTATCGGAAGGACAAGGCCGAGGCGCGCAGAGACCTGGGATGGGCAGCGGATCGCCGGATTGCGCTTCTCGTGGGGGGAGGAGAGGGCATGGGCGGTATCGAGCGCGTCGCGCGGGCGATCGATGAGCGGGGGGTCCCCGTGGAACTCGTTGTGGTGGCAGGACGGAACCAGGCACTCGCGGAGCGGTTGAGACGTTACCCGTGGCGGATTCCCGTTCAGGTTCACGGGTTTGTCACGAACATCGAGGCGATGATGCGGGCTGCCGACGTGTTCATCGGGAAGCCCGGACCGGGCGTGATCGGAGAGGCCGCGATTTCCGGTCTGCCCATGATCCTCATTGGGGGGATGGCACAGGAGCGGCCGAACACCCCGTTCGTTGTTGAATCGGGCGCGGGTGAGGCTGCCTCGACCCCTGCTGAAGCCGCTGCGCTTCTTCACTCGTGGGTCTCCATGCCAGGGGAACTGGAGCGACGATCAGAGCGGGCACGAGCGATCGCGTTCCCGAACGCGTCGTTTGACGTTGCAGACGAGATCGCTAGCCTGTGTGGCATCGCCCCGCCCGCGGCGTAGCGCGCCGCGAGGGCGGGCGGGCAGCGCTCGGGTTCTCCCGGGACGGACCGCCTGGACCTGCTACGCTTCGGTGAGATAGCGCTGGACTTCGGCCAGCACGTGGTCGCGGTTCTGTCGGGTCAGGCGGAACAGCTCATCGGCGGCGTGGCGAACCGCGTACGCAAGGGCGTGGTTGGAGCTCCGGTGGACCGTGATGAGGAAGTGAGGCGCTTCCTCGAGGACTCGCTCGACGGCACGGACGAACCTCGGGGAGGCGAGTTCCATCGGGCCCACCTCGTCCACGACGACGAGGTCCGCGTCCTCGATCGCCCGTTCGATGGCGCCGGCTCCAATCGCGTCGAGATCAGGAAGGTTCAGCCGATATCGACCGAACGAGGGCCCGTCCGCGAGGTGAAGGTGCGCAAGCACCCCCACGTGACCCGTTGCCAGGTCCCGCACCGAGAACCCGACGCGGCGGCCACACTTGGTGATCTCTGCTGTAACCATGCCGCCGCAGGAGACCGGTGCCTGTTCGACCGCACGGAGCACGAGGGTGGACTTCCCGACCCGCGGATGACCGGTGATCGCGATCTTCATGCTGGCACGGGACGATTGTAGCCATGACGGGGAGGGTGACGGCGTGCCCGCGACCGCGTACCGTTCCCCCATGATCGCTGCCCTGTTCCCCACGTTCCTCGTCGTCGGGGCGGGGTGGCTCCTTGGCCGGTCGGGGCGCGTTGCTTCGCGCCCACTTGCTCAAGTGGCCTTCTGGGTCCTCTCCCCAGCGCTCATCTTCGAGTCGTTGCGCACGGCTGAGCTGCCCGCGGCAGGCGTGGTTGTGCTCTTTGCCGTCCTCCACATGGTGGGGATGTTCGTCCTGTCCTGGGGGGTGGGGAGGCGTTTCTTCCCCGGCGACCGAGACGTCCAGGCAGCGGTCTCACTGGTCCTCACCTTTGGGAACTGCGGAAACCTCGGGCTTCCGATCCTCCTGTTCGTCTACGGGCCGCCGGGTGTGGATGTGGGTGTGGTGTTCCTCGCTGCGAACACCGTGCTCCTGGCGACCCTGGGGAGCGCCGTGGCCTGTTGGGAGGGTGCGTTTCGCTGGCGGAGTGCGTTGACGGAGCTGGTCCGCATGCCCTGGCTGTATGCGGTGGGGGGGGCGTTGCTCGTGCGCGGGATGGGGTTTCCAGATGTTCTGTCGCGGGCGACAGGGCTTCTAGCCAACGGGGCGATCCCGCTGTTTCTCCTCCTGCTCGGTGTCGAGCTGGCCCAGATCCGGGTGGGTCGCGTGGTGAAGCCCGCGTTGGGGCTGTCGCTGGTCCGGCTGGTGGGTGGAGCTGGTCTGGGCTGGGTTCTGGCCGCTGTTCTCCCCGTGACCGGCGCCGTCCGCGGAAGCCTCGTTGTTGAGGGAAGCGTCCCCACCGCCGTGAACGCGTATCTGTTGGCGGCGCAGTACGACCGCAGACCAGACCTGGCAGCTGCAGTTCTCCTCCTGTCCACGCTCCTATCGCTGGGCACCCTGTCCCTGACCCTGTTTCTGCTCCGGATCGTGGGGTAGACTGCGGCGATCTGACCATGGCACGGGTCCTGATTGCAACAGCGATGTTCGCGGAGGTACTGGAGCGCCTTCGCCGAGCGGGGCACGACGTGGACGTGTGCGAGGGCCGCCCGTCGGCCGCGGAGCTGGCGCAGGCCGAGGCGCTGATCTGCCCGCTCTCCCTCCCTGTGCGTGCAGAGCTCTTGAACGCCGCGCCTCGGTTGCGGGTTGTGGCCAATCTCGGGGCAGGAGTGGACAACATCGACGTCGGGGCCGCCGCGCGACGGGGAGTAGCGGTGACCAACACGCCCGATGTGCTCACGGAGGCAACGGCCGACCTGGGGTGGGCCCTCCTTCTCGGCGTGGCCCGCCGCATCGTGGAGGCTGACCAGGACCTTCGTAGTCACGGGTTCCCGGGTTGGGCGTTTCTCCCTCCGCATCTCGGGGCGGACGTCAGCGGGAGGACGCTCGGCGTGGTGGGGTTCGGTCGGATCGGGCAGGCAGTGGCGCGGCGGGGACGCGGGTTCGGGATGCAGGTTTTCTACACGTCCCGGTCGTCCAAACCCGCGGCCGAGGAGGAGACGGGGGCACAGCCCCTCGCGCTGGATGAGCTTCTGTCGCGCAGTGACTTCGTCGTTCTCTGCGTCCCGCTGACCCGCGAGACGAGGCACATGATTGGGGAGCGGGAGCTGGGGTTGATGCGACAGGACGCGATCCTCGTGAACATTGCGCGCGGGCCGGTGGTAGACGAGGCTGCCCTGGTGGCCGCCCTCCGCGCGGGTACGATCCGAGGCGCCGGTCTTGACGTGTTCGAGGACGAGCCGCGGGTCCATCCAGACCTCCTTGGGATGCGCAACGTCATCCTCACCCCCCATGTCGGTTCTGCGACGGTTACCACACGGAGGAGAATGGCTGATCTGGCCTGCGATGCTGTCCTCGCGGTGTTGGCGGGCAAGGTGCCCGCGAACCTGGTCTCGGCACCTTCCCCTGAAGACCTGGGAACCCGGGGCACGCCCACGGTGTAGAATGAGGTGGAGGTGGTTGAGAGATGAGGCGGGCGAGGTTGTGGACACTGGTGTTGGTGGTCCTCGGCGGGGCGCTGGCATGGGGACAGACGTGGTGTGATCCCTGTGCACCCCCTCCCCCTCCGGAGCCCCCGTGTTACATCACGTTCTGGGCGGGAGAGCCGATCCTCGTGGAGCTGGTCATCCCGTGGGGTCTGTTCTGCTGCAACCCGTGCCAGTCGGCGACGATGATCACGGGCTGGTCGGTAGAAGCGTTCGGCGGCGGGGTTGTCTTCCAGTATGCGTATCCGGTCCCGGTGAGTGCGGGGACGAAGATCGTGTGGGACCAGAAGGACCTTGCGGGAACGCAGGTTGCCCCGGGGTTCTACAAGATCGTTGTCACGACCACGGATAGGGCGGTCTCGATCCACGTCAAGATCGAGAACAAGAGGGCGGACTGCTGCTTCTTTGTCTGCGCGCCGTTCTCCAGACCGTGCGGGATTTCGTTCTGCGACCCGTACCTGAAGGTCTCACGGGCTCCGAGCTGCACGTCGTGTGGCGACCCATGCTGCGATCCGTGCTGCTTCCCGTGGTTGTTCCCGTTCCTGTTCATGTTCGGGAAGTAGGTGCCCGAGCTTCCTGAGCTCGAGGTCATCAAGGCGATCCTCGCTCCCCGGATCGTGGGTCACACGGTCCGGGGGGCCGAGGTCAGTCGCCCCTATCTTCCCCAGCCCGCCGAGCTGGGCGAGCACCTTGTGGGGTGGGAGCTTTCGGGGATTGCGCGCCGCGGGTTGTACCTGGTGTTGTCGTTCTCTTCCGCGGTCCATCTCCTGCTCCATCTGACGCCGCGGGTGTGGTTGTGGCACGAGCGCCGAGGGTCGCCCTCGACGTCCGCGACCGCCCTCCAGCTCATCTTCGACGACGGATCTGATCTGCGCCTGATCGAGGGCAGGTCGGCCAGACCGGCCGGGGTCTGGGTGGTCACCAGCCTGTCCAGCGCTGCTCCCTTGCAGAAGCTGGGCCACGAGCCGTTGAGCGACGCGTTCACCGCTGCTGCGCTCCGGGGAGTGATCTCGGGTACCCGCCGCCCCCTCAAGGCGCTGCTTACCGACCAGACGCTCATTGCCGGGATCGGCGATGCCTATGCGGACGAGATTCTGTTCCGGGCCAAACTGTCTCCTGTTCGGTACACCCACACGTTGGCTGAGGAGGAGATCGACCGTCTGTGGGAGGCGATCGGGGAGACCCTCCGGTGGGCGGTGGGCGAAATCGCGGTGCGCGCGGGCGGGGCGCTGTTCGAGCGGGAGATCAGGGACTTCATGCGCGTCCACGGGAGGAAGGGGCTCCCTTGTCCCGAGTGCGGCGCTCCGATCGCCGAGATCCTGTACGACGCAGTGCGCACGGACTACTGCCCCTGCTGCCAGCGAGCGGGTTTGTCCCGGGCAACGGTGCCCTCCAAGGGAGGCCGACTCAGGAGAGCAAGCGCGCCAGGATCGCCTTCTGTGCATGGAGACGGTTCTCGGCCTGATCGAACAACACCGAGTTCGGAAGCCGAGACGCCTCGTAGGTGATTTCCTCGCCGTAGTGGGCGGGCAGGCAGTGCATGACGAGGCATCCGGGGTTCGCTGCCTCGACGAGCTCGACGTCCACTGTGAACCCACGGAAGCGGGCCCTGCGGGCCGCGGCCTCCTCTTCTTGGCCCATGCTCGCCCAGACGTCGGTG
Source organism: Candidatus Bipolaricaulis sibiricus (assembly GCA_004102645.1). Classification (GTDB taxonomy): domain Bacteria; phylum Bipolaricaulota; class Bipolaricaulia; order Bipolaricaulales; family Bipolaricaulaceae; genus Bipolaricaulis; species Bipolaricaulis sibiricus. Next base: position 876,339 of record CP034928.1, read on the forward strand.
TAGAGGACGTCTGCGCCGCGCGCGGCTGCCCTCGGGTCATGGGTGATCTCCACCATCGCCCCTCCCGCGCGAGCGGCACGAACGACTTCCGCATTGGGCTCGTGCCCCTCAGGGCAGGCGATCCGGAACCGCAGCCCCAAGCGGCCCGCAGCCTCGATCAACGAGTGGGCAACGTTGTTCCCGTCACCGATGAACGACAGCGCAGTCCCCCGGAGCTCGCCCCGTCTCTCAAGAATCGTGAGCATGTCGCCGAGAGCCTGGCACGGGTGATGGAGGTCGGAGAGGCCATTGATCACCGGAACGGTCGCGTAGCGGGCCAGCTCCTCCACGATCTCATGCCCAAACACGCGCGCCATGACCCCGTCTACGTAACGCGAGAGGTTGAGCGCGATGTCCTCGGTGGTTTCCCGCTTTCCCAGTTTGATGTCGTCTGGCCCAAGGTACAGGGCGTGGCCGCCCAGCTGGGTCATCCCCACCTCAAACGAAACGCGCGTCCGCAGCGACGGCTTCTGGAAAACCATGGCGAGGGTCTTCCCCCGGAGGATCTCCTCGTGGGAGATCCCCGCCCGGTGCTCCCGCTTCAGGTGAAGCGCGAGCTCCAGAAGCTCTCGGAGCTCGTCAGCCCGCCAATCCGCAATCGTCACGAAATCCCTCTTCGTCATTGCGACCTCCTCATGACTCCACCTCTCGCACGAGGATCTGTCGATCGGCCAGCGCAGAGATGAGCTGTGGGTAGAGATCCCCGTTGAACGCGTCTTCGGGAGCGACGATCCCCGGCGTGGCGATCTTCCTTTCTCCAACCAGCCGTGCGCCGATTGCCGCGGTGAATCCGGTCACACGAGCCATCGATGAGATGCCGTTGACCCGGTCCGCTTCATCCCAGAGGTAGTAGTCATACCGCACCCCCCGCCCTCCCCTCTCTCCCTCGACCGTGTTCCACATCACGCACACGTCGCCGTCCCCGTCACGGGGAAGGAGTCGCGGGGCGAGAAGAGCGGCGAGAAGGGCCCGGGGAACGACCGGGCGCCCGTCCACCAAGACCGGCTCGAGGTCGAGCAAGCCGCAGTCCCTCAGGGTGTCGATCGCCGCGTAGTGACCCGGCCACCGGATCGTCTTCTCGGCAAACGCTTGGAGGGTGGGCCGGGTGTAGATGAACGACGGCATCCCCGGAGTGATCGCGCATTCCAGTTCTTCGTCTACTCCGAACTGGCGGAACCGGAACGCCTCCCGCTCGGAGAGGGCGTCTACCTCCACTACCCGTCCGTCCCGAATCACTGGAACGCGGATCACGTACTCGCGGAGGACGTGGTCGAACGCCCAGGTAACCATGTACCGCAACGGGTGCCGGGCGGCGGCGGACCTCTCGGGGATCCCGCCAACCCGAGCGACGGCGCGCTCGGCGCGGTCGAGCTTGCGCATCCCCTCTCCGACGGTGACGTTGGACAGCCCCGGCGCGAATCCCATGCCATCCAAGAACGTGACCTCGTTCCTGCAAGCTTCCTCGTGGAGCCACTCCCCGTACTCGGCCGGGGTCAGCTGCGACGGAAGCTCGAGTCCCTCGGTCTCGTGGGCATCCGGGCGGCGGTGGTACTCCTCGAGCATGTCCACGAGGTGGGTTCCCCGCCGGATGCCCTCCTCAGCGATGCGGTAGCTCGTGCGGCGGTCGGGAAGGGCGATCACCGCCACGTCGTACTGCTCCAGGATCGCTCCCACGTCATCCCGTGCCACGTCGGCGCTGTGGAGGTGGACCTTGGAGCTCCCCAACCAGCGCTGAACAGCGTGAAGGCGGCGAGTGTCCCGACCGACCAAACCGATGGCCTCGACCACCTCCTCACGGACGAGATCCCACGCCACAGCGGCACCGATCTTCCCGGTTCCTCCCACAACGACGATCTTCACGGAGGGCTCCCTGAGGGTGTGCCGCGGTCCATCGCGCCGAGCCTACGGGTAGTTCTTCGTGACGATGTGGGTGCTCGTGGACGACACACCCTCCACCTTCCGGATCTCCTCCGTCACGATGCCGTGGAGCTCCGCTACTGAGAAGCTGGACGGCAGTTCCTCGAACTCCAGGTAGGCGATGATGTCGTAGTCACCAAACACAGTGTCCACGCGCTTCACGTGTGGTTTGGTGCGGATTATCTCTGCGATCCTCCCTTCCGTCGCTCCACGACAGCGGACCAGAACGTAAGCTGCGACTGCCATGAGTACCCCCCTTTGCGATGCGTTCGAGGCATGGTAGCCGGCCGCGGTCCAGGAGGCAAAGGTCCTTGGGCCCTCCCCCCATGGGGGATAGAATGGAGCCTATGGCTTCGGTACGCACGCGATTCGCGCCCAGTCCCACCGGGTATCTCCACGTGGGGGGCGGCCGGACAGCCCTGTTCAACTGGCTCTATGCCCGCCATCACCACGGGACGTTCATCCTGCGCATCGAGGACACCGACCGCACCCGGTCAACGGATGAGGCCATCGCGCAGATCTTCGCCTCGCTTCGCTGGCTGGGATTGGACTGGGATGAGCTGTACCGACAGACGGACCGGTTCGACCGCCACCGCGAGGTTGCGGCCGAGCTACTAGAACGCGGAGCAGCATACGAGTCAGAGGGTGCTCTATGGTTCCGGGTTCCTCGGGAGGGGGCCACGGTCGTGCCCGATCTCCTTGCTGGCGAGGTCACCGTGCAGCACGCAGAGCTGAAGGACCTGGTCATCCTCCGGTCGGATGGAACTCCCACCTACAACTTTGCGTGCGTGGTCGATGACCACGACATGGAGATCACCCACGTCATCCGCGGTGCGGAACACCTCAACAACTCGCCCAAGCAGCTCCTGATCTACCAAGCGCTAGGATGGGCTCCCCCCCTGTTCGCCCACGTTCCCCTCATCCTTGGGCCGGACCGGGCGAAGCTCTCCAAACGCCATGGGGCAGGGTCGGTGCTCGACTACGATGAGCGAGGCGTTCTCCCGGAGGCGCTGGTCAACTTTCTGGCGCGGCTGGGGTGGTCCCATGGAGACCAGGAGGTGTTCTCGCGAGAGGAGCTCGTTGCCCTGTTCGACCTCCCCGGGGTCAACACCTCGCCGGCAGTCTTCGACGACGAGAAGCTTCTCTGGCTCAATCACGAGTGGCTGCGAAGGCTCGATCCACAACGGCTGGCCACGCTCCTTGCGGCGCGCATCGTGGCCCGGGGGGTGGCGGACCAGGCGGTGGTTGACGCTACGGGCTTGGACAAGCTCGCGCGGGCGGCCGTTCTCCTCCGCGAACGGGGACGGACCCTCGTTGAGATGGCCGATCGGGCGCGGCCCTACCTGCCGGGGCCGATCCCCCTCCCTGACGAGGCGCACGCCCTCCTCACCCCGGAGGTCAAGGCAGCGCTGCGCGAGGTGGCGGCACGGGTGGAGGCACTGGGGAATGCCACGGCACAAGCGTTCGAGGGGTTGCTGCGCCAGGTTGGCGACGAGCTGGGGGTTCCTCTGAAGACGCTCGCGCCAGCGGTCCGCATCGTGGTGACGGGATCGCGGGTCGGGCCAGGGCTGTACGATGTGCTGGCGGTTATGGGCCGGGAGATCGTCGCTGACCGGCTGCGCGCCGCGGCGGGGGATGGAAAGGAAGGATGATGAACCGACTACTGACGATCCTCATCGCATGCGTGTCGATCGGAGCGTGGGCCCAGGAGATCCTCCTGACCGTGACCCCGGCGGACGCAGTCGGCGACTGGGCTCAAGCGCTGCTCCCCCTACGCCTGCGGGCCACGCCGGCGCAAGAGGTGGCGTTCGAGGGTCCCCCGGTGATCCTCTCCCAGTGGGGTGAGATCACACTCGGCACGGCGCGCTACACGTTCCTCGTCGGGGTGAGAGCCGATGGCCAGGCTGACCTGTGGGTGGACATCAACCGTGATCGGCGCATCACCCCGGACGAGATGGTGGTCCCCACACGCGCTCCAGGGTACGTGGAGTGGCAGGTCGAGCTGATGGCGACCCCCGCCGGCGGGCAGCCGTTCCCGTACCCACTGACCGTGGTCTGGCCAGAGGGGCGGGGGTACGTGTACCTCGTTGGCGGCGCCCCGCGGTGGGGAGAAGTCGCCGTCGACGGTGTTCGGGCAACGATCGTTGTTGTGGACGGGGACCTCGATGGTGTCTACGGAACGAAGGGCGACTTCTACGCGGTGGACGTCGATGGCGATGGGACGATCCATGGTGACCCCGACGGCCATGAGCGGTTCGCGCTGGGCGAACCGTTCACCCTGGGGGGAAAGAGCTACCGCTTGTCGCAGATCGACCCCGGCGGCGCCTGGGTGAGGCTGGCGCCTGCGGCGTACGTTGACCCCAAACCGCCGCTCCTCCCTGGATACCCAGCTCCCGACCTGCGTTTCGATGCGTTCCTCGACGGCCGGCCTGTGGCCCTGTCTGCGCTGCGGGGGAAGGTCGTGCTCGTGGACTTCTGGGCGACGTGGTGCGGCCCGTGCATGAACGAGCTTCCTGCCCTTGTTGATCTGTACGCGGCCCGCCGGGGGGACGGCTTCGAGATCGTTGCTGTCAGCCTGGACACGAACGAGCGCGATCTGCGCACCGTGCTCGCGACGCGGGACATCCAGTGGCCGGTGGCGTTTGAGGGCAAGAGCTGGGACAACTCGCTTGCGCAGCTGTACCGGGTGTACCAGATCCCCACTTCGTACCTCCTCGACCGGAGCGGCACGATCCGCTACCGGGATGTGCACGGCGAAGAGCTCGCGCAACGGGTGGATGAGCTGTTGTCGTCTCCCCGTGTCGACGAGCCGCGTCCCCCCACACCCGTCTTGGGGGCGACGGCCCCTCCCCGCCCGATCCTTGACGTCAAGGTCCCGGGCGAAATCGGGCTGGTTCCTGGAGTGGAGGACGTCATCGCGGTGCAGGTGATCAACTCGTCCCCCTACGAGGCCGAAGAGGTGACGTTCGCTGTGCTCGGTCTCCCGCCCCAGGCGACCTCTCCGACGGTCGAGGTGCCGTCGATTCCTGGTTTCGCAGAACGTACGGTCCGGTTGACGATCGCGCTTGGTGAGAGCGGAGCGCCCGTCAGCGCCGGGTCGCTCGAGGTCCTCTACCACTACTGCATCGGGGATTCCTGCTTCCAGATCAAGGATACGGTGCCGCTGGCGTTCGCGTTCGGGGAGACGCGCGCCCGGGCAGGACTTCCCACGTGGTGGCTGTTGGTGGCGATCGGGGTTGGGCTCGTGGTGGCCATGTTTCTGCGGGGACGTGCGCTCACCGCGGTCGGAATCGTCCTCATCGGTCTAGCGGCCGGAGCCCTGACGGTGGGGCTGTTCCGCGGCCAAGCCACCCAGGCATGGCGAATCGGGAGCGTGCTCTGCACGGCTTGTGTGGGAATCGAGGAGGTCCGCGCCGAAGCGCCGATCCTGTCTCCTCAGGAGCTGGAAGCGGTCCGCCAGTTCGCAGGGTCGGCGCGTCTCGTGGTGTTCCACACGCCTTGGTGCAAGTCGTGCCCGTATGCCAAAGCCCTCGTTGCTGAACTGGCACGGCTCAACCCCGCGATTGCCTACGAGCTGGTCGACGCGGAGCGGGACAGAACGCGTGCCGAGGCCGCGGGGGTCATCCAGTCGGGACGGGTCATTGTGCCGGCGATCCTCGTCGAGGAGACCGGGCGTGTCCTGTTTGGGACGAGCAGTCTTCTGGCACGGATCTTGGTCGCGCTCGCGGAGGTTCCGTGAAATGAAGCTGCGCACGGTTCGTCGGGGAACCCAATCGCTGGGGATCCTCCTCGGGGTGTTCGGAATCACGGGCATCGGGATGACCCACCTCATCTTCCCGGGCCTCCACTGCTACGCCTGTCCGCTTGCCATCACCGTCTGTCCCATCGGGCTGATGCAGAACCTCATCATCTCGGGAACGGTGCCGTTCTACTTCTTGGGGACAGTCGCCGCGTACGGGCTCCTGTTGGGCCGGGGGTGGTGCGGTTGGTTCTGTCCGTTCGGGACGGTGAACGACCTTCTCTCGTTCCGCAAGTCGCGGTTCGTGCGCGCGTTGTCCCCGCTGAAGCTCGTCGTTCTCTTGGCGACGGGCGTTGCCGCGTGGCAGCTCGCCGACACCTGGTTCTGTAAGCTGTGTCCAGCCGCATCGTTGACGGCGTCTCTCCCGTACCTTGCCCTGGGGGTAGCGGAGGTGAACACCCCGTTTCTCATCCACATGGGGACCCTGGCAGCGGTCGGGGTGGGGATGATCCTCGTGGCTCGTTTCTGGTGCCGGTACCTGTGTCCGATGGGGGCGCTCCTGTCCCTCTTCAACCGGGCGAGCCTGTTTGGGCTCCGGATGCGCGCCGACCGATGCACGGAGTGCGGTCTGTGCGCCCGCGCTTGCCCGATGGGGATCACACCTCATCACGAGATCAACTCAGGTGACTGCGTCAAGTGCGGAGCGTGTGTCTCCTCCTGCACAAGCAGCGCCCTGACCATCGGATTCTCCCTACCGGGGGCAAGGGGCCGTGATCCGCTACGCACTCCTCGGGCTGCTGCAGGGGCTGACCGAGTTCCTTCCCGTAAGTAGTTCGGGCCACCTCGTGTTGGCCCGGACCGTACTCGGGGTGGAGTCACCCGGGGCCTCCCTCGAGGCCGTGGTGCATCTCGGGACGTTGTGCGCGCTTCTCGTCTACTTTCGCCGCGACCTGAGCCGCCTGGCGGTCGGGCTCTGGCGACGGGGCGAGGAGCGGCAGTCAGTGGGGCAGCTCGTGGTGGGAACAGTGCCGGTGGTGGCCGCAGGGCTGCTGGCTCGGGGAGCGATCACGCGAGCGTTCGGTGCTCCCGTGTTCGTGGGGGCGATGCTTGTCGTGACCGCGCTCACGTTGGCGCTCGCGGATCGGCGCGTCCGGCACGTGGGGCGGGCGGGCAGGGAGGACGTGACAGCCTGCGACGCGGTAGCGGTTGGCGTGGCCCAGGCGGTGGCCCTCCTGCCCGGCATCTCACGGTCCGGAGCGACCGTGGCGATGGGAATCGGGCGGGGGCTTCACCCCTCTCGTGCAGCGCGTTTCTCCTTTCTGCTTGCCGTCCCCGCGATCGCCGGTGCATGCATCCTCGCCCTGCTCGACACTGCGGCCGCGCCTGGCTTCGACGTCGGCGGGTTGGCCCTCGCCGGCGGCTGCGCGCTGCTCAGCGGGCTGGTCGCGATCCGGCTCCTCCTGCGGGTCGTCCGCGCCGGGATACTGTGGCCGTTCGCCGTGTACTGCGCCGTCGTCGGACTGGCGGTGGTCGTGTGGGGATAGCTGACCGCGACGGGGCACACCGCTGACCTCCGTCGACGAGGACGACCTACCCCCGCTGCGGTAACCGGGCTCCACGTGTGGAGGCGCCCCGGGTGTTGGATGTCACCCTCTTTCCACGGAGACTGGACAGGCCATGGATGGGAACTGCAGGGTGGAGCGAGGCTGGCTGGCACTGGCGGGGGTGTGGATCGTGGCGTGGGGATGGATCGGATGTGGGGCCACCCTTGCCGCGGACGGCTTCTGGACTACGGGGCAGAGTTACGCTGATTGGTTCTGGCTTGATTCCCGGTGCCACGCGCAATGGGACTTCTTCACGCTCCCGTCGGGGGGGGAGCCGCACGTGGCGGTCGAGGCGTTCGTCTGCCTTGCCACCCCGAGCGGGGACGGGCCCTCACAGATCGAGGTGCGGTTCCAGATCGGAACCGCGTCGGCGAAGCGGCTGTGGGTGGCACGGCTCAACCGCGTGCAGGCGAACCCGGGCTACGGGATGTACTTCGGCCAGCTCTTTCTGTCCCGGCGGGAGATCGGCTTGGGGTCCCGGTTGACGGTCCGGCTGGACGGGGGCCAAGGTGCGATCGCCATGGGTGTGCACCCAGCCTCGGTGCGTGTCTCCGTTGGGCCAGGAAGCACGGCTCCCATGGTGGCAACCGTGTTCCCCGACGGACGGGGGGGGAGCTCCGATGAAGTGGCCGGGTGGGCGGCAGCGGCAGGGTCAGCCACGTCGTTCGTGCGCACGCTACCCGCTTCAGAGACGCCCGACGGGGCGCCGTTCCTCGCCCCGGGGACCTACCGGGGAACCCTGGGCTGGGCTGGTCCATACGCTGTTCCGCAGGGGAAGGGCCTGTACCGGGTCAACCTCCACGCGGGCGAGATCCTGGCAGTCCGGATTGAGACCGGCTCGCCCTGTGCGCTCTACCTCCTCGACCCCAGTGGGCGCAAGGTGGGCGAGATCGAGGGGAGCTCCTGGTTAGGCCTCGAGTACCGAGCTCACGTCGCGGGGGCCTGGCAACTCATCATCGCCTGCCGAACCGCTGGGGTGCAGTTCCCGTACACGCTGTCGGTCGCGATCCGCCGGGAGTAGCCGTCGGCCCGCTGCCTACCGCCCCAACCGGTGGGCGAGGTCGTCCCATGCCACGCGGACGACGACCGGACGGCCGTGGGGGCAGCGTGCCGGTTCGTCCGTTGCCTTCCAGGACTGGATCAACGCCTCCTGTTCCTCGGGTGTGAGCGGTTCGCCCGCGCGGATGGCCGCCGCGCATGCCACCTCGCGCCACAGCTCAACCAGGGGGGCCTCCCCCTCCAGAAGGCGCTCGCCCACAGCGGCGAGCGGTTCTTGGAACCCCAGGCGCGACTGACGGTCGGCGAGCGGCGCCGGCCATCCCCGCAGGAGAAACGCCTGTGCCCCGAACGGTTCCAGGTGAACCCCGATCTGCGCGAGTTCGGGCAGTGCCCTGCGCAGCGCCTCGGCGCGATCGAACGGAACCTCGACCTGCACGGGGACGAGGAACTCCTGCGTCGGTAGTGCGGTCTGATGGACGTACTGCTCGAACAGGACCCGCTCGTGGGCGGCGTGCTGGTCGACGATCTCGAGACCGTCCACCTCCTCGACGAGGATGTAGCTCGCCTGGGCCTGCCCGACGACGCGCCACGAGCGGCGGGGGGAGACCACGGGCGATGGCTCACGAACCAGCGGGCGCTCCATATCGGCAGCAGCGGCTCGGGGGGGAGGGGCATAGGATCGGGGCGGCCCTGCGCTCCAGCCGCCGATGGCCACCCCCCCGCCGAGGGCCCGCACGGCAGCCCGGCGGACGAGGTCCATCACGGAACGGTCCGACCGGAACCGGACCTCCTCCTTGCGGGGATGGACGTTCACGTCGACGAGTTCTGGGTCGACATCGAGATAGAGGAAGAACGCGGCGTGCTGGCCCCGTGGGAGATACCGGTTGTAGACCTGCGCGATCCCCACCGAGAGCAACCCCGGCCGCACTGCGCGCCCTGACAGGAACAGATGCTGATCGACGCGTGTCGGACGGGCGAGTTCGGGGGGGGCGAACCAGGCCCGGAGTCGAACCCCCGGTTCGTCCAGCTCGACCGGGATCAGGCGGGCAGAGAAGGATGTACCGTAGATCTGTCCGATCCGCGCCTGGGGTCCAGGGGCGGCGGGAACGTCGAGGACCTCCCGCCCATCGGAGCAAGCCGCGAACGCCACCTCCGGCTGGGCGAGGACGATCCGCCGCAGGGCGGACAGGAGGTGACGCCCCTCCGCAGCGGGGGAGTCGAGGAATCCGCGGCGGGCAGGGACGTTCCAGAACAAGTCGCGCACCTCAACGGTGGTTCCCACCGGGCGGGGAGCGGGTCGCTCTTCGGCCACGACCCCTTCCTCAATGCGGATCTCGTGACCCAGGTCCACCCCTGCGGGCCGCGAGAGGATCCGGACTCGCGCCACCGCGCAGATCGCAGCGAGCGCCTCCCCGCGAAACCCGAGGGTCCGAACGTGGCGGAGATCCTCCTCCGTGACGAGTTTGCTCGTGGTGTGCCGTTCGATCGCGAGCCGCATCTCATCGGGGCCCATCCCGACGCCGTTGTCGTCGACCCGAAGGAGGGCGACCCCCCCCGCCTCGATGGCGAGTTCGATTCGACGAGATCCCGCGTCGAGCGCGTTCTCCACGAGTTCCTTGGCGACCGAGCTCGGGCGCTCGACCACTTCCCCGGCCGCGATCTTGCGGATCACCGTTTCATCCAACCGTCGGATCGGCATGCGGGGCAAGGCTACTTCCCCGCCATCAAGGTTGCCACGCCCGTGGGGCTCGGCTAGGCTCGCCCGAAGGGGACAAAGGAGGCCAGACATGTACACCGTACCCGAACTGACCGCCCTCCTCGGTCTGTCGACGGAAAACCAGGTTCGGAACCGCATCGAGGCCATTCGGGGGCTCCTCGTGGGCTCGATCCGGCGGGGGCCCAACAACCAGCTCCTCGTCACCGAGGACGGGCTGCGCCTACTGCGGGACCTCCAGGCGCTGTGCGAAACCGGGCATACCTTGACGGAAGCGGCCAACATCATGCGATATAAATCAGAGGAGGAGGACAGAAGCCGAGGAGAACCTTCGCCCCGTATCGCCCCGTCACAGGCGAAACCCGCTCAATCGGCGGAAACCGGTGGCTGGCGGGCGCTGGTCGAACACTTGGCGGCCGAGGTACGGGACCTCGCGGCGCGGGTGGGGGCGCTCGAAGCGCGGGCCGGTCCGGAGCGGATGACGGGGGCCTGGTGGGAGCGCTGGCGGTAGGGACAATGGCGGCATGACCGCACAGACGAAGCTCGCCCAGGTGAAGGACGCCATCGCCCGCTCGCCGCGGCTGCGCATGCTCTCCACCTGCTCGAACATCACGGCGATCGACCGGCTGAAGATCAACGACCACGGCCCGACCCACGTTCGGATCGTGATCCGGATCGCGCTGCGGCTTTTGGAGCTGCTCCACGGGGCGGGGGTGAAGCTCGGGGTGACGGACCACGGCCTTGGCTACGAGGACGCCCAGGTGGTGGTCCTCCTCGGCGCAGCGCTCCACGACGTGGGTCACGCCATCCACCGCGCCGACCACGAGCTGTTCTCGGTGATCCTTGCCCCGACCCTCCTTGACGAGCTTCTGGAGGGGATTTACGAGGAGCCAGTCCGGACGGTGATCCTCGCTGAAACGATGCACGCGATCTGGGCGCACCGGGCGTCCGTTCGTCCGCTGACCGTGGAGGGGGGGATCCTCAAGGTGGCCGACGCCCTCGACATGGAGAAGGGCCGGGCGCGGATCCCGTTCCGGGTCGGGGAGCCGACGATTCACAGCGTGTCCGCGCTCGCGATCGAGAAGGTGGAGATCAAGCCCGGGACGGATAAGCCCGTCCACATCCACGTGCGGATGACGAACTCCGCCGGCATCTTCCAGCTCGACACCCTGCTCAAGGAGAAGCTGCAGACCTCTGGGCTGCGGGAGTACATCGAGGTGTCGGCGGAGATCGAGGGCGAGGAGAAGAAGATCGTCGGCCGCTATGCCCTCGACTGAGGGGCCCCCGGTTGGCCTCCGCTGCCGGGGGGACGGATCGGAGGGGGACCGGGCGGCCGGAGGCGGTTTGCGGGGCGCTGGGGAGGGCACTTGACAAAAGGGGCCTTTTGTCAACTCGCCGGTCCCTGACAACGGCCATCGGATCACGATTTGACAGCCGGTCCGCCCTTCTGTAAAGTATGGCGTGCCTAATGTAAAGTCCACGGCAGGGGTTGCCGGGTCCCGACGATGCCCCTCGAGCTGACGCAGGAGGACTTCCTCGCCCCGGATCAGGTCCGCCGGTTGAAGGCGCATGCCCGGCGGGAGGCGGACGCCGCGCGGCGAAACGGGCACAAGACCGCGGTGCGGGACTGGGCGATCCTCCACGTGGCGCTTGACGCCGGGCTGCGGGTGTCCGAGATCACAGCTCTGCGCATCGGTGACCTCCTCCTCGAACCCGGGCACTCGGCGATCATCGTCCGGCGCGGGAAGGGGGGGAAGGAGCGGGGGGTGGACATCGGGCAGGCTCTGCGGGACCACCTCCGAGAGTACATCGACTGGAAGGCGACGGTTGGGGAAGGGGTCGGGCCAGACGACCTCCTGTTCGTATCTCCGCGCGGGGGCGCCCTCACGCGGCAGGCGGTGTACCTCATGTTCAAGCGGCTGGCACGGGCCGCAGACCTCCCGTCCCGGTTCACGATCCACTCGTGCCGCCACACCTACGCCTCGATGCTCTACCGGGCGTCCAAGTTCAACCTGCGGCTCGTGCAGAAGCAACTCGGCCACGCCTCGATCCGCACGACCCAGGTCTACGCCGACGTGCTGTCCGCCGATGCTCTGGAAGCGGTGAACGGGCTTCCGCAATGAGACGGGTCACCGGCGGGCGACTCGCGGCGAACCGGTGGGCGATCCTCGTCGTGGCCGCACTGGGTATGGGGCCCGTGTCGGGGGTTGGGTGGGGCCAGGTGCGGTTGGGGGGCGAGCTGGGGTGGCAGGGGGTGGCGGTGGTGGGAGTGGTCAACCCCCTCGTGGTCACGGTTGACAACGCAGCTTCCACGGTCCTGTCCGCAACGCTGCGCGTGGAACAGCGGGTTGGGTCGGGGTGGCGAGGCCACGTGGTGCAGCGGCTCGAAGTCCCGCTCCTGGTGGCGCCCGGGGCGCGAATGCGGGTGGTGTTCCCGTGGCCGGTGGAGGTGGGGTCGGAACCGGCTACGGTTGTCCTGGAGTCGGACGGCGGTCCGTTGGCACGGGTCGAGCTCCCGCTGCGTCCCATGCTCGAGAAGCCGGTCGCGGTGGTGGGAACCCTGACCCAGTCAACCCCAGGGCCGGTTGTTGCCCTCGCTGCGGACGATCTTCCGGACGAGCCGCTCCTCCTCAGTCCGTTCGCGGCGGTCGAGGTGGCCCCGGGCGTGGTCCTGTCGGCTGCCGCCCGGGACGCGCTCCGGGCGTGGGTCGCGTTCGGGGGGGGAACGGTGAGCGGGGTGCCCGTGCCCGCCGTCGCGGGAACGGTCCGCGACAGCGACCTGCGGGAGGCGCTCCGTGACCACAGACCGCGGCCAGCTCCCGTGGGGCTCCTCCTCGGCTGGACGGCCGTGTACCTCATCGCCGTGGGGTACGCTTTGGCTCCTCTCTCCCGGCGGTCAGCACCGTGGGGGATGGCGGTCGTCGTCGCCGTTTCAGTGGGCTTTGGTCTGGTTTACCCGGTGTGGGTGGGTTCCCCGCACACAACAACAATCGTACAGTACGCTTTATCAGCATCTAACGTTGTTCGGTTTAGTTATGATACGCTCACTATTACGCAACACCGGGCCGGGACACTGGAGATCCCGGGGTGGTGGGTTGAACGGGTGAGCCCCGGATCCGAACGGGTCAGTCGGCAGATCCTCTGGGTGTGGGGGGGGGAGGGGCCGCGCACCGTGGTCCGCATCGATCCGGGCCAAACGCTCATCCTGGAGCGATACGGCTCTGCGTGGTTCGGCGAGGGGAAGGAGGTGGCCGTCGGCCCCGGTACCCCACGAGCGCGGGCCGAACGCGGGTTCGCCCCGCTTCTGACTGCGGTGGAGTCCGTTCTGCGGGAAGGAGACCGACTCATCGTGGACTCGGCGGCCGATCGGAGCGGAGGCGTGGCGTGGTCCGTCTACCGCCTGAGGTGGGTGCGCAGTGGGTAGGCTGTCGGAGAACCTCGTCAACCCGTACCACGGGTTTGCGATTCTCGTTGGAGCAGCGTTCATCGCCGCCGTCCTCTGGCCAGAGGGTGGCGCCGCGACGTTCGTTGCCCTCATGCGGGGGCCGTTCCTGTACCACGCAGTGGCAGTCCTCCTGGGGTTCCTCGGTCTCCAGATCGGAGAAGCGGAGCGTGGATACGGAGTTCAGGTCGGACTGCGGCGGGGCCTGCGGTTGGCAGGATTGGTGGGAATCGGCCTTTCGCTCGTGTTGCCGTTCCTCCTCATCCACCGGGTCGAGAGCGGCCTGCCGTGGCCGGGGTTCGCCGCCCTGCTGGGTTTTCTGGTTCTGTACGGCCTATTCTGGGCACTGGTTGGGTACGGGTTGGGAGCCGTTGTACCCTGGGAAGGGCTTCGGTTCGCACTCAAGTACGGTAGCCTCCTCGTGGTCACGGTGGTGCCCGCCCTCGGTGGGCTCCCCCTCAGCCCGTTCCCGACGGTGGAGGGGATCTGGGTAGGATCGGTGGCTGGATGGGGCGGGCTCATCCTGTACGGGGGGCTGGACCTGGGAGCCCTCGGAGTGTGGCGATGGGCGAGCAAGCGATCCTGGCGCGGGTGAGAACGTGGATCCGGGTCCGCAACGGGCTCCGAGCCGGTGGCGGAGCGGTGGTGGTCCTCCTGGCGGCGACGCTGGGGGGGCGCGTGGTTGGTGCACCGGTACCGGCCGTGGTCCTCGGGGCGGTCCCCGCGTCGGTCGTGGCGGGAGCGATCTGGCCCGTTGCGGGAGAGCGACGACTCCTTCGCGCGGGGCGGCGACTGGGGGTGGGCGAGCGGTTGGCGGCGCTCGACCTCGTCGTGCGCCGCGGTCTGGCCGCTCTCGTCACCCCGCTGGCCGCAGAGATCGTCGCAGCACGGCCGCGGGGGTGGCGGCTCGTCGCGGGCCCGCTCGAGTGCGCGATCTTGTGCGCTGCCCTGGGGCTAGGGATGGTCGTGCTGTTCACCCCGCTTCCGGGCGGCGCGTCGGCCCCCACCGGACCGGAGCTGACGGAGGACGCCCTCGTGGGGACGGTGCTCCCCCCTGCGCCAACTGCGGCAACGGCGTCGCCGCAGCCGGCGGAGGCCCTCTCCCTCTATCCGTCGGCTGCCGAGATCCCGGCGTACTCGCCGTACCAGGATCTCCTCGCGGCGGTGCTGGGACTGGAGGAGCCCGAGCTGGGCGGGCTGTCGGGCGACGAGGTGGCGGCCCGCTTGGCCGCGGAGGAGGGACTGCTGCGCCAGCTTGCTGAGCGAATCGCGGCCGCCGCGGCCGGGGGGATGTCGCCGGCCGAACGGGCCGAGCTGGCCCCCCTGGCACGGGAAGTGGCCCGGCCTGATCTCCGGGAGCGGCTGGAGACCCTCCTCGGTCAGGAAGGCGAGGGGCCAGCCCGCGAGGCTGCGCGGGCGGTCGAGGCCGTCCTGGAGGCGGTCGAGCGGGCGACGGACCGCGGTGACGCCGGTTCGGGGACCGCATCCGACGCGAGCCCGCAGCCGACGCCAGGCCCAGGCACCACGACGACCGGCCCCGGCGACCTCGAGCCGGGCTTCGGCGAGCTCACGAACCCAAGCGACGTGGAGGGGCACGACCCGGTCATGGCAGGGGAGGATGACTTCCCGTTCCCCGGCCTGGCCCGCGGGGTTCCTCTCGAGCCGGGTCCGCTGGGAGACTGGAGACCGGCCCCAGGCGAGGAGGATCCGGACGTGGTTCGGGGGGGAGAAGGTCCGCTGCGGGCGTACATCGTCCCAGGGATTCCCGGTGAACCGCCGCCGCGCTCGCTGCCGGATAGTGGAGCGCTGTCGCCCCAGGAGGTGGAGGTGGTCCTGCGTACCCGGGGCCTACCCGGAGACCTGCGCGACCTCGTCCGGCGGTACTTCGAACTCATTGGAGGGAACCCGTGATCACGGAGAGAGATCTGAGCGAAGCTCGGGACGCATTCGGAGCGCTGCGGGCAGGGATCGCGCGCGTCGTCGTGGGACAGGACGCGGTGGTGGAGGTTGTGCTGTGGGCCATCCTGTCCCGCGGGCACGTCCTTCTCGAGGGAGTGCCTGGCCTGGGCAAGACGCTCCTTGTCCGCGCTCTGGCGCGGGCACTCGGGCTCTCGTTCTCGCGCATCCAGTTCACCCCCGATCTGATGCCAGCGGACATCTCGGGGACGAACGTGTTCTCCGGCGATGGGTTCCGATTCCTGCGCGGGCCGGTGTTCGCACACGTTGTCCTTGCCGACGAGGTCAACCGGGCCACCCCGAAGACCCAGTCCGCCCTCCTCGAGGCGATGCAGGAGGGGCAGGTCACGATCGGCACCGAGACTCACCCGCTGCCGGTTCCGTTCACGGTACTCGCCACCCAGAACCCGATCGAGATGGAGGGGACGTACCCCCTCCCCGAGGCCCAGGTGGATCGGTTCCTGTTCAAGGCCGAGGTCGGGTTCCCCAGGGAGGACGAGCTCGTGGAGATCGTGCGACGGAACACGGAGGGGCAGGGAATCACGCTTCCCGAGCCTGTGCTCTCGGAGGAATCCGTGCGCCGGGCCCAGGCGGTCGTGGCGGAGTATCCCGTCCCGAGGCCGCTCATGGAGTACGCAGCCCAGCTCGTGCTGTCCACTCACCCCAGCCACCCGGGGGCTCCGGAGATGGTGAAGCGGTACGTCCAGTACGGGGCGAGCCCGCGGGGCAGCCTGGCCTTGATCTTGGGGGCGAAGGCCCGCGCGTTCCTCGCTGGTCGGCACCACGTGGGCGTGGACGACATCCGCGCCGCACTGCGCCCGGCGCTCGTGCACCGGATCATCCCCAACTTCCGGGCGGATGCCGATGGGGTGTCCCCCGGCCAGCTCGTGGACGAGGCGGCGAAGGCAGTCCGCGCACCATGAACGATGCTCTTCTGTCGCCGGCGGAGCTCCAGGCCCTGGCGCGGGCGCGGTTGACCCTGCGCCAACCTGGCGGGGCGCTGCCCGGCGGCCACCTTGCCCGGCGACGGGGTGCGTCGGTCGAGTTCGCGGATCACCGACCCTACGAGCCGGGGGACGACTTCCGTCTCATCGATTGGGCCGTCTACGCCCGGCACCGGCGCCTGGCGACGAAGACGTTCACCCACGAGGTGGAGGCACCGCTCTACCTGTTCCTCGATGCGAGTCGTTCGATGGGCGAGGGGGGCAAGGCAGCGTTCGCGCGTCGGCTCGCCGCTGCCCTCGCGTTCGTGGCCTACCGCGGCCAGGACCGGTTCGTCCTCCATCCGTTCCGCGATCGCATTACCCAGGTGGCCGCGCCCCGTCGAGGAAGGGGCGCCCTGTCGGCCCTCTTCCAGTCCCTGCGCGACCTCCCGAGTCAGGGCGAGACGGATCTCCCGGGAGCCCTGGTCGCGTGGGCCGAGACAGGGCCTGAGCCTGGGCTGTGCGCGGTCATCTCCGACTTCTTGTCCCCGACCGGCTACCGAGACGGGCTGCTCGCCCTTCGCCGCGGCCGCCACTCTGTGGCTGCAATCCAAGTCCTATCGGCGATCGACCTTGACCCTCCCCGGCTGGGAGAGGTGAGGCTCCTCGACGTGGAGACCCGACGCGGCCGCTCGCTCGTCCTCGGTGCGGGCGCGGTGCGAGCCTATCGCGACGCGCTCCGGAGATGGAACGAAGGGCTGGCCGACCTCTGCCGGGAGCTGCGTTCGCCGTACTTCCTGTTCCGCAGCGACCTGTCGCCGGTTGAGGCGGCGTTGGCGGTCATCGCGGGGTGGAGGCGATGAGTTTCCTTCTCCCGTGGGCGTGGGCGTGGGCTGCGTCGGGCCTGGGGGTGCTTGTCCTGTACCTCCTCCGTCGGAGGGAGCGTGAACAGCCCGTGTCGGCCCTGTTCCTGTGGGAACGGGTCCCGCCCGACCGGGCGACCCGCCTGGAGCGAGTGCTTGCCCGGTTCGATCTCCTGCTCCTCCTCCAGCTCGTCGCGGTGGGTTTGTTCGCTTCTGCCCTTGCTCACCCCGTGATCCGTGTCCCGCGGTCCGCCGGGGCGACCGCGATCGTTCTTGACGGCTCGGCATCGATGACGGCGGCGGGACGCGTCGAGGAGGCACTCGCCCACGTGCGGGAGCTGATCTCCGGCTCTGCCGGTCCGTGGGCAGTTGTGGTGTGGGCCGATCCGCCGCAGGTCCTCGTGCCGCCCACGGACCACCGTGACGAAGCCCTCGCCCTGCTGGGGGCGTTTCGTCCCACCCTCGGCGGTCGGCCGCCTCTGGGCCAGGTCCTTGCTCTCGTTCCGAGCGGGTTCGGGCGGACCGTGGTCGTCACTGACGACCCACCGGCCGATCCGGGGATTGAGATCGTGCCTCTCGCCCCGCGGGACAACCTGGCAATCGTCGCCTTCGGCGCCCGCGCCACTCCTGATGGAACCGGGTACGAGGCCGTGGTGAGGGTGCGGAACGACACAGAGCGCTACCACGACGTTCAGGTTGCCGTCCACACGGGCGCAGCAACCTACTTGGGGTCGCGGCTTCTTGCACCCGGTTCCGAGGACCTGTTCGTATTTCAGCTCGGCATCGTTCCGGCCACGCTCCGTGCTGAACTCCGCCCGCAGGACGACTTCCCGTGGGACAACGTCCGCTACCATGCCTTCGAGGGCGCGACCACGGTGCGGGTGCGGTGGCTCGGCGAGGACGACCGCTACTTGTGGGCTGCACTCCAGGCGGCGCTACCCGCGGAACGGGTGACCACGGGGCCATGGGATCTGACCGTCGCGGTGCGTGCCGAGCTCCCCGTCTCTCCCTCAGGACCGACCCTCCTCGTCGCAGCGGGCTCGCCCGAGGCCAGCGTGGGCCCAGCGCAGGCGGCGGGACCACTCCGCGGTGAGGCGTCGCCCATTCTTCGCCATGTCGTCGCGGAGGACTTCCGCGCGACTGCTGTCCACACCGTGGAGCTCCCCGTCGACGCGGTGGTCGATCTGTGGGCCGGCGACCGGCCAGCACTCGCCCGGTGGGAGCACCCCGGCGGCCGGAGGGCGCTTCTCGCGCTCGATCTCACGCGGTCCAACCTACCCGTGGTGGTGGACTTCCCGATCCTCCTCGGGAACATCCTCCGCTGGCTCCTCCCGGTGCGCTCTCGACCGACGCTTGTCGTGGGCGAGGCCATCGAGCTGCCGCCGGGGGCCGAGGTTGTAACCCCGAGCGGCCCCGTGAGCGGGGTCTGGACCCCCGACCGGCCAGGGCTGTTCGAGGTCCGGGGCGCTCGGCGGGACACCGTCGCCGTTAACGTCCCGTACGAGGAGTCGCTGCCGGGGCGGGCGGTTCCGGCGAGGGACGCCCCCTGGTCCACCGTCGTTGCCGACCTTGCTGCCTGGCCGTGGCTGGCCGTGGCCGCGTTTGTCGTTCTCGTCGCCGAGTGGGGGCTCGCCCTCCGGAGGGGGGCGTAGTGCGCTTCCTCAGCCCATGGGCGCTGGCGGGGCTCGCGCCTGCGTTCGTGGTGGTTGTGTTGTCCCTTCGGCGACGGGCGCTCCTCGGTCGAGCGGCGACCCTTCTTGTGCTTGCGGTGGCCCTGGCCGGACCCGAGGTTGCAGTTCAGCGG
This sequence comes from Candidatus Bipolaricaulis sibiricus, assembly GCA_004102645.1. Lineage (GTDB taxonomy): Bacteria > Bipolaricaulota > Bipolaricaulia > Bipolaricaulales > Bipolaricaulaceae > Bipolaricaulis > Bipolaricaulis sibiricus. The sequence continues at coordinate 895,339 of CP034928.1, forward strand.
CGTCGGGAGACGGTGGTGTTCCTCGTCGATCGATCGGCGAGCGTAGGTGACGAGGCCGCCGCCGCCCTCGCCCAGTTCGTGGATCCCGTGACATCCCGGGGAGGCGAGGTCGGGATCATCACGTTCGCCGAAACACCCCAGGTCACGCGCTGGCCTGGGTTGGGCGAGATCCCCGGCGGAGCAGTTCCCATATCCGGGACGGACATCGGGGCAGCCGTGGACCTGGCGGTGGCCCTCGCCCCCACGGGGGCGACCCAGCTCGTGCTCCTCTCCGACGGCCGCGCTACCTCCGGTGACGTGCTCGCCGCTGCTGCCCGAGCTCGCGATCGCGGGGTGCCGGTCCACGTGTTCCCCGTCGGCCGGACCGACCTTGTGCGCGTCGCCGAGCTTCGCGGCCCGCGCGAGGTTCCGTTGGGCGTCGTCGCCCTGGACGTGATCGTCGAGGCGTCCAAGCCCACGCCCGCTACCGTCCACCTCTTCCGGGGGAGCGAGGAAGTCCAGAGCGTATCCGTCGACCTCCCGGCGGGGCGAACGCGGCTGTCCGTGGCAGATCGACCGCCCAGCTCCGGCTTCTGGACCTATCGCGTCGAGGTGCGAGCTGTCGGTGATCAGATCCCGGAGAACAACGTTCTTGCGTGGGGGGTGGTCGTGGGGGAGCCCGCGCCGGTCGTTGTCGTGGGGCACGCCCCCAGCGCCACCGACGGTCTCCTCGCCGCAGCAGGGGTCCCGTTCCGCCGGGCGGCGACCCTCGGTACGGAGGACCTCGTGGGGGTGGGGCTGGTGATCCTCGACGACCACCCGCTGGGGTTCCTTGGTGCCCGCGCCGTCGACGCGCTGCGGTCGTACGTGTCCGCAGGCGGGGGGCTTCTCGTCATCCAGGGTCGCCGGGCCGTGGCGGGCTACCTCGGTCCCGTGGAGGACCTCCTTCCGGTCACCTACACGGTGCCCGAACGGGTTCAGGAGGCCACGGCGGCGGTGGTGTTCGTGCTGGATCGCTCCGGATCGATGTCAGGAACAGCCGGCGACGCGGTGAAGATCGACCTCCTCAAGGAGGCTGCCGCCGCAGCGGTGGAGGCGATGCCACGCGAGGACCTCGTGGCGGCCATCGCGTTCGACCGCTACCCATACTGGCTGGTCCGGCCGGGGCTTGTGTCGGAGGTGCGGGACGCGCTGTTCGAGGCCCTGCGGAGCCTGACCGCAGACGGTGGGACGGATGTCTTCCCCGCCCTCGAGCTGGCGGTGAGGGCACTCGCTCCGCTCGACGCCCGGGTGCGCCATGTGATCGTGATCTCCGATGGGAAGAGCTTCCGTAACGAAGAGACCCTGGCCTGGCTACGGGAGGAGGTGGCACGGGTGGGAATCGGTGTGACCACGATCGCCATCGGCGCCGATGCCGACATGTCCATCCTGGACGAACTGAGCTCGATGGGAGAAGGGCGGTCGTACCTGCTCGCCTCGATGACCGACCTCCGGCCCGTGCTCGTACAGGAGACCGAGCGCGTAGCCCGGCCGCGGTTCCTGGAGAAGGAGACCGCGGTCCTTCCCGGTCCTGGTGGCGGTGCCTTCCCCCTCTCCGGAGCGCTGCCCCCGTTGGCGGGATACACGCTGACCTTCCCGAAGCCCACCGCGGAGGTCGTCCTCCTGTCCCCGGCTGGAGACCCGATTCTCGCTCGGTGGCGGGTCGGACTGGGGCAGGTTGCCGTGCTCAACACCGACCTGTCCGGGGTATGGACCGGGGAGTGGCTCGGGTCGCCCCAGCTGGGCGAGCTGTGGGGACACCTCCTCGGGCACCTGTGGGGGGAGAGGCAGACGGTGCGTGTGGACTGGGAGATCGCCGGCTCGACCCTGCGTGTGGCACTCGAGGCGACCCGAGGCGGGCGGTGGGCGAATGGGCTCCAGTTTGAGGGACAACTCGTTGGCGCTGGCAGCGCATGGCCACTCCTGTTCGATCAGACCGAGCCAGGTCGGTACGAGGCCACCCTTGCTGCGCCCGCGGCTGGCGCGTACTTGCTCACCGTGAGCGAGCCGGGCGGGGAGTACGGCGGAGCTTTTGCGATGATGGTGCCGTACCCCGTGGAGCTTGCGGCGTTCGGGCCGGACCACGACGCGCTGCGCCAGATCGCACGCATCACGGGCGGGGAGGTCGTGCGGGACGAGATCTTGCCCCCCCCGCCTGGGACGGGGCGTGACTGGCGTCCGATCGGCCGAGCCTTGCTGTGGGCTGCTGCCTGCGGCTTCCTCTTGGACCTCGGGTTGCGCAGGCTCATCCTATAGGGTCCCGGCCGGGCTTCCGAGTGCTCACACCCCGGACGCACACGACGGCGATCCGGGGTTGGCGACGGCAGGCCTCAAGGGACGGGTGACGGGGGACACGATGGGTCCGACCGCCGGGCCCGCGGCCTCGACCGCGACAGGGGAAACCTGCGGTCGCTGTCCCGAAGGTCCCAAGCCGCCGGCCTCAGGCCAAGGGTCGACGGCCGGCCGTGCAGGCAGATGGGGTTCTGCTACCTGGCAGGAAGGGCCCCAGACGCGCCCCGATCCGCAGGAGTAGATGAACGGACGGCAGGCGGAGCAACCCGTGCGCGGGTGCCCGTCACGTGAAGAGCTTCTGGGCGATCCGTGCGACGCGGGCCCCCAGCTTCCGGGCGTGGCCAAGCGTCGCCTCGTCGGGCGCCCCAGCGCAAGCGACACCGTAGTGCCCACCAGCGTCGAGAGGGTCACCCATCACGATCATCCCGTAGATGAGCAGGGCCTGGTGGATGGCGAGGATCGTCGTCTCCTTTCCACCGCTGGGGTGGGCAGATGTGGCGAACGCCGCGCCGACCTTGCCCTCCATGTGTCGGCGGACCGTGAGGAAGTCGTCGAGCACCTTCTTCAGCTCGGCTGCCATCCCCCCGAAGTAGACGGGGGAGCCCACGACCACGCCGTGGCTCCCCCGAAACTCGTCGATCGTCACTGTATCGGGCGTGCGAACGATCGCCTCGCAGCCGGGGACCGTGCGCACTCCCTCCGCCACGGCCTCGGCGAGCTTCCTCGTGTTTCCGGTTCGCGTGTAGTAAAGCACCAATACCTGCATCGCGTTCCTCCTTCGGTGCGCGCTGTGCCGTGATCGTACCCCGACGGCGTCCCGCGGGACCGCGCCACGCGTGGGCGGTGGGCTTCTGGGTCCGGAAGGAGACGGACGTCCTGGCAGGGCGGTGCAGACCGTGTACACTCTCGGCATCGTCGGTTCGAGGAGTTCTCTATCGGCCCACGGTAAGGAGGCGACATGACGTTCGAGCGGCGCAAGATGTACAACGTGAGCCATTTGGGGCTCACCTGCGCGGACTGCGGCACCAAGATCGAGGAGCTGCCTTTTGAGCCCAAGACCGATCGGCCGGTGTACTGCCAGAAGTGTGCCCGCACACGACGGCGCGATAACCCGCGCGTCCTGCGGTAGAGCGATACCGAGGGGGCGGCCATCGAGCCGCCCCCTTTCTCTGTCCGATCAGGTACCTCCATCCACCCCCGCCCAGACCGGTCATCACCACCGCCCACGCTGGCCACCGGGCGAGGAGCACGAGGCCCCCACTCGTTGCTAGCAGCAGCGCCGTTCCGACGTCCCACGGAACGCCGAGGGCGAGGCGGACGGTGACGGCGAGGATCACCTCGACCACGGCCGCTGAGACGCCGTTCAGGAACTTGCGGACGCCCTGCCAGCTTTGGAGGCGGGGGAGAAGCGGGCCGAGGAAGGCGACGATCACGAACGCGGGGAGGAGCGCGGCGCCGGTGGTGAGGGCCACCCCGGCTGGCCCGGCGAGGGGCCCCCCGATGAACGTGGCCGATGACAGGACCGGTCCCGGCGTGACCGGGCCCGCGGCGCTGGCGTCCGGTGAGCCGGCCACCGCCCACCACCTCGCGCTCGATGAACGCGAAGAGCATCATCTCGCTCTCGAAGAGGAGCGCTCCTACCTTGGGGAAGAACAGGCCCTCGGTGCCCAGGTTGAGGAAGAGCAGGGTCAGTTCGGCCAAGGCGCTCCTTCGGTTCAGGGCCTTCTGTATCTTGTCTGTACCGCTGGGCATCGGTGGGAGGTCCGAAGGCGGGGAGCAGTTCCGCCCGCCGTCAGACCGGTGAAGCTTGCTCCGACTGGTGGAGCCGGGTCAGCCTCTCCTGAGCGGCCTGCGCCTCGGCCTGGAGGTCGGCGAGGCAGGCTTCGAGCCTGGCGATCTTCTCCTCACGGCTCACAAACCGTCGGTGGAAGCGGATCTCGGTGCCTGTGTCGCAACACCCGCCTCCGCGGTGGGCGAACGGCCCGGGCTCGTTGCAGCCGCACCCCAGGTCGTGCGCGGGTGCGCCGCAGCAGCAGGTGGCGCTGAACGCATACGCCCTAGCGTGGTGGTGGTGTTCGTGCATCTCTCTCACCTCCTTCCCTGCCCGTCAGGGTCTCGCGCTCGGCCAACCACTGATCCAGTCGATCGCGGGTGGCCCGGTGTGCATCGACCAGGTCTGGAGGTAGTCCCATCCCAGGTCGGTGATCGCCTACATCCGCCGGGCAGGGCCACCTCCCGCAGTGTCCCTCGACGACTCGACCAACCCCTCTTCCTCCATCCCGCGCAGGGTGCGGTAGAGGGAGCCCGGACCGACACCCGCGCCGTACCCGGGTTCGCCGCTCCGCTCCAGAAGCTCGTAGCCGTGGCCGGGGCCCGCGCCGGTGGGAGGAGAAGCCAACAGTGGGTGAACCCGCGAACCCGTGCTCAGCCGGGGGGGCAGCAGTCGTACCCATCGCGAGGGCGGTCGCAGCAACCTTGGGGATGTTCCGTCACATCTACATATGCGTCATGTATCTGGACGCTACCACGCCGGGCATCGGCGTCAACAGGACGAAGCGGCCGACGTAGGTCAGCCGCCTGAGGTGTACCCGGTCCGGCTACGGAGGTCAGTCCCCGAACTCGACCACCCACAGCTCGTCGTCGTCGAGGAGGTAGTACTCAGCGCGGGTTCCCCGCAGCGCGAGGAGGGCGTAGTCGGGATCGGTTGGCCCCTCCCAGTACTCGCCCCACTCCTCGTCCCACAGCTCCTTTTTGAGCTCTGGGTCGTCCACGATCTCGACCTCGCCGAACACCTGGGCGTGGGATCCCCCCTCCAGGTTGAGAAAGCACGCCGACGCGCGCGGGTTGCGCGCGACCTCCTCCACCTTGCGTGACGACTTGCTCGTGGCGAACCAGATGCTACCGTCTTCCTCGTAGGCGACGACCGTCATCGGCCGCATTCGCGGGTAACCCTCGCTTTCGGTGATGAGCAGCACGATCTCGCTCTCCTCGACGATCTCCCACAGCTTGCGCTCCGCTTCCTCTTCCATGAGGCCTCCTTCGGACTTGGCGGGGAGGATACCCGCGCCCGCCTCCCCTGCCAGTCCTCGATTCACGGATCACGGACTAAGGGCTGCGGAAGACGGCTGACGGATCACGGGTCACGGTCCGCGGGGCTTCGTTCCGGTGATCGCCCAATGCAGCGCACCCACCCGATGCGCGGTGACGTCGCGCGCCCCGGCGCTCGTCGCGGCCTCCACAACCTCGGGGATGAGAGGGTAGATCTCCTCCTCATCCCACAGGTCACCCAGGCCGGCACGCGCGGCGTCGCGGTCCGCTTCTGAGGCGAACAGGATGTCGAGGAGGACGAACCGTCTGCCCGCCACAAGGACGCGCAGGATCTCCTCGAACGCCGGTGCGTACTCAGGAGGGGCCAGGTGGTGGAAGGCGAAGCTGGAGATGATGGCGTGGAACGACCCGTCCGGGACGGGGAGGGAGAGAAAGTGGCCTTCGCACAGGTGGTAGTCGGGGTGGACCTCCCGGCACCGGGCAAGCATCTGCGGCGAGAGATCTACGCCCCACACCTCAGCCCCCAACCGGGCGACGCGCTCCGCGAACGCGCCGGTGCCGACCCCGATGTCGAGCAGGCGCTCGCCCGCTTGAACCTGGACGAGGGCTGCGGATCGGGCGATGGACTCGGCGGAACCTGCCAGCGGACCGGCTTGTCCGTCCCCTCGATCGTATGTGGCGGCCATCGCGTCAAACAGGGCGCGCGTCCCGTCGCGGGTGCGCGGGGGCGGGTGTGAGATGTCGAGGTCCACGACCGCGGCTTCGGCCAGCCCGGCCTGGGTGCGGACCCTGTCGACGAGGGAGGGCCGCACGGTGAGGACGAGAAACGCACCCGAGGCGAGGGCCACCCGCAGGCCGGGAGTGAACCCCTCGCCCGCGAGCTCGAGCGGGCCCACCTCGTCCACCACGACCACGTCAGCTTCCTGGGAAGCGCGTTCGAGCGCGGCGTTCGCGAACGCGAGGCCGTCCGGAGAGAAGAAGAACCGGCGGAACGGGATCCCCGGCGGATCGAGGGAGCACAGGGAACGCTCCTCCCCGGTGGCGAGGTTCCGCACCTGGTACCCCACGGTCTCACCGCCTCGGAGCACCCGCGGCGAGGCCACGCCGGCCACGCCGAGGCCCTGGCGCCGGAGCTCCCCCGCCAAGGAGAGGATCGCCGTGGTCTTCCCAGCGCCGATCGGCCCCGTGACGAGGAGGGCCCGCTCTTTCCTCTCGCGGGCGGCGAGGAGGGCCGCGAGGAGGTCGCTGCTCAGGGTGCGTTCCCCCCCAACCGGCCTCGGGCTTCGGCCAGCCGGCCATGGTGGAACGCCACCACCTCGGCGAGGATGGAGAGGGCCACGAGCCCCGGCGACCTTCCCCCGAGCGGGAGCCCCACCGGGCAGCGGAGGGCCCCCAGCCGCTGCGGGGGGATCCCGTCCTGTTCGAGCTGGGCTCGGATCTCGGCCGACTTCGCCCGTGACCCGAGCATCCCCACGTAGGCCGGGCCCGGGACCTGGCGGAGGACGGCCCGCGCGACCTCGAGGTCGGTGGCGTGGGAGTCCGTGCAGATGACAACGTACGCGCTCTCGCCGAGCGGAGGGATCTCCCGGTAGCCAGGGATGGGGTTCACCTCCGGTTCGGGGTCTCCGCAGGGCGGTCGGCCGTCGTACACCTTGACCGGGAACGCCGCCACCTCGCCGGCGAGCCGAGCCAGCGCCCGGCCGACGTGGCCTGCCCCGAGGACCACGAGCTCGGCCTCCGGGGCGAGGACCTCGTAGAACAGGGTCGCCTTCCCTCCCCCACACTTCAGGCCCCGGTCCGTGAAGTCGACCGTCTCCAGCGCGGTGCCGTCGCTCGCGAGGAGCCCCTGCGCGCGCCCAATCGCGTGCGCCTCCAGGGACCCACCCCCGACTGTCCCCTCGGTCTTCCCGTCGGGAAACACGAGCATCCGCGCCCCGGGAAGCCGCGGAGCGGGTCCGTCCACGGCGACAAGGGTTACGAGCACCGCCCGCCCGCCGCGCGCGACGAGGTCCGCTGCCCGGGCGAGAAGCTGTCCCGCCACGCTACCCCTCCGTCACGAGGCGGTTGAACTCCCGGATCACCTCGTCGATCGCGTCCGCCTGGCCGTGGATCCGGTCCCAGTAGTCCGGCCAGTCGTACCATTGGGCGTCGAGCTCCTCCACCGCCTTCCCCATCTGTTCGACCCACGTGAAGTACTTCAGGTTGTGGACCCGCTTCCGCTCGGGGTGGGTGAGCTCGTGGATGTGGTCCGTCGTCGCCCCGAGGAGGTACCGCTCGTGATCCACCGCAGCCTGGGTCGCGCTGTACGGCCCCCGTTCCTGGCGAAGCTCCTCGATCCGGCTCCCGTAGAGCTCCATCGAGTCCGTGAGCACGGTCAGGACGACATCGCGCTCGGTGAGCTCGTAGTAGTGGGCGAACTTCACGGCCATGAGGATGTTCGCCGCGCCGGAGATCCCCACGAGGTCGAGCGAGTCCACGAGCGAGGCCGGCACGCCCTGCCCCAAGAGGTGGTTCCGCCCCTCAGGCTCGTTGAACAGGCGGATCAGCCGCATCGGGGCCTCGTCATCGATCGCGATCACGAGGTCGGTGTTGCGCACATTGTGGATCCACGGGACGTGTTTGTCCCCGATTCCCTCGATGCGGTGGCTCCCGAACCCCGCCTGGAGGAGGGTCGGACACTGCAGGGACTCCCCCACCGCGATCTTGCTTTGAGGGTACCGGTCCTTGAGGTAATCCCCGCACCCGAGGGTGCCCGCCGAGCCCGAGGTGAGGCAGACCCCGGCGTAGCGGCTGCCCTCCCCGAGCTTGGAGGCGAGGACCTCCTCCATCGCTGGCCCGGTGACGGCGTAGTGCCAGAGGTGGTTTCCCGGTTCGTCGAACTGGTTGAAGATCACGACGTCGGGCCGGGTCGCCTGGAGCTCCTTGCACTTCTGGAAGATCTCCCACACGTTCGACTCGCTCCCCGGGGTGGCGATGACTTCCCCGGCGATCTTCCGCAGCCACTCGAACCGCTCCCGGCTCATCCCCTCGGGGAGGATCGCGATCGAGTCGCACCCGAGGAGGGCGGAGTTGTACGCCCCGCCCCGGCAGTAGTTCCCCGTGGACGGCCACGCCGCCTTGTGTGCTGTGGGATCGAACTGCCCCGTCACGAGCCGTGGGACGAGGCACCCGAATGTGGCTCCCACCTTGTGAGCCCCGGTCGGGAACCACTTCCCGACGAGCGCGATCACCCGCGCCCGGACCCCGGTCAGCGCGGGCGGGAACTCAAGGTAGTTCACGCCCCCGAACCCGCCACCGTGCTTGGTTGGCTCGTTCTTCCACGTGATCCGGAACAGGTTGCGGGGGTGGACGTCCCACAGGCCAATCCTCCGCAGCTCGTCCCGGATCTCGGGCCGAATCGTGTTCGGATCGCGCATTTCGGCGAGTGTGGGGATCAGGATGTCGCGCTTGCGGGCCTGAGCAGCTGCCCGACGACGGCCCTTTTCATCTATGGTAAGGTCGATCATGGTCCTCCTCTGGTTGACCGGTCTCGGCGATAATGCTAGCATACTGTCTGACAGGTTGACAAGCGCCATGGAGTTCCGCAAGGTTCGACCCACGAAGGCCTCTACAGAGGTGGCCGAGCAGATCCTGGAGGCCATCCGCCGCGGTTCGTTTCCCCCTGAGACGAAGCTTCCCTCGGAGGCTGAGCTGGCCCAGATGATGGGGGTGAGCCGGCCCACGGTCCGCGAGGCGTTGTCCGGGCTGGCCGCGGTGGGACTGATCGAACCGCGGGTGGGCATCGGGAACTTCGTTCGCCCGCCCACAGACCCCCTCGTTCACCAAGCCCTCGTGCTTCTCGAAAGCGAGGAGAGCTGCCTGGAGATCATGGAGGCGCGAACGATCCTGGAGCCCCCGCTTGCCGAGCTGGCGGCGAGGAAGCGCACGGATGCGCACGCCAAGGCGCTGGAGGAGATCTGCGACGAGCTTCAGACGCTTGCTCACCCACGGTCGTTTGAGGCCTATTTCTCCGCGGATAAGCGATTCCACCTCACCCTGATCGAGGCGGCGGGGAACGCGCTTCTCGCGCGGGTGCTCCTCCCGCTGGTGAACACGATGGACGAGCGGCTGTACCGGGAGTTCACCCGGGAGTACTACCTCAAGGACGCGGGAAGCATCGGCGAGGTCGCGGGTCTGCACGGGGCGGTGGCGGCGGCGGTGCGTGCGCGACGCCCGGCTCAGGCCCGCGCCGCGATGCGCGCCCACTGGGACCGGATGTGGAGACTCGTCCACGGTGACGAGGCGGCAGCCTAGACAGAACACGCAAGGAGTGTGCTCAGGTGACGAAGAAGACGATTGTGGTGGCGCTGGGGGGGAACGCGATCCTCCAGCCGGGTCAGAAGGGAACGTTCGAGGAGCAGTACGGGAACGTCCATCGCACAGTCGAACAGCTGGCGGCGATGGTTCTGTCGGGGAAGTGGCGCCTCGTCATCACCCACGGGAACGGCCCCCAGGTGGGGAACATCCTCCTCCAGCACGAGGCGGCGAAGGCGGTCGTGCCGCCGATGCCCATGGATGTATGTGGCGCTGAGTCTCAGGGGTTCATCGGGTACATGATCCAGCAGGCGTTCCACAACGTGCTCGCCCGCGAGGGGCGCGGAGACATCCCGGTGGCCACCGTGGTGACCCAGGTCTTGGTGGACAAGGCGGACCCCGCGTTCCAGCACCCGACGAAGCCGGTGGGTGCGTTCTACTCGGCAGAAGAAGCGAAGCGACTCCAGGCCGAGAAGGGGTGGCACGTGGTCGAGGACGCCGGCCGCGGCTGGCGCCGCGTGGTGCCCTCGCCCGACCCCAAGGCGATCGTGGAGCGGGACGCGATCCGGTTCCTCGTCGAGAACCGGGCGATCGTGATCGCTTCTGGGGGCGGTGGGATTCCGGTGATCCAGGAAGACGGGACCTACAAGGGCGTCGAAGCGGTGATCGACAAGGATCTCGCGGGCGAGCGCCTTGCCCAGGACGTGGGGGCCGCGGTGCTGCTCATCCTGACGGACGTCGACAAAGTTCGGCTCAACTACAAGAAGCCAGGCGAGAAGACCCTCGACCGGATGACGTTGGCGGAGGCCAAGGGGTACGCTCAGGAGGGGCACTTCGCGAAGGGCTCGATGGAGCCCAAGGTCAGGGCCGCCGTGCGGTTCGTAGAGGCAGGCGGGGAGCGGGCGGTAATCGCATCCCTGTCCCAAGCACTGGAGGCGGCCGAGGGCGGGGCGGGAACCCAAGTTGTACGCTAGGTCCGTGGTCCGCGATCGGAGAGCGGGGTGGGCCCGAACCCAACAACACACTGGACCCCGGGAGACGGAGAGCGGCAAGCGGCGCCCGGATCGCCGACGACGGTTACCAGAAGACGGATCACGGACAACGCATGACGAATGACGGATTCGAAAGGAGGATCACATGGCAGCAACCGATCTAAGGGGGCGGGACTTCATCACCTTGATGGAGTTCGATCGCGAGGAAGTGGAAACGATTCTGGACACGGCACACGACATCAAGCGGAAGTGGATCCGCGGGGAACCCCACCGGCTCCTCGAGGACAAAACCCTGTTCATGCTGTTCTACAACCGCTCGCTGCGGACGCGGAACTCGTTTGAGGCTGGGATGACGCAGCTCGGCGGGCACGCCCACTTCCTTGAGCCGGACGCGGTGTACACTCCGGCCCTGCCTGGCGAAGAGAAGGCCTACTCTACGGAACGGATCTCCGACGTGGCACGGGTGTTGGCCGAGATGGGCCACGGGATCGCCATCCGCATCTACGGCAAGCACACCGGATGGAGGTACGGGAAGGGCAACCTCCTCATCCGCGAGTTTGCGCGTTGGTCGCGGGTCCCCGTGATCAACATGGAGGACGACATGTACCACCCGTGCCAGGCCCTCGCGGACGTCATGGTCATGCAAGAGAAGCTGGGCGACCTCCGGGGGAAGAAGTTTGTCATGAGCTGGGCGTACTCCGGGTCAGTGGAGAAGCCGCTCGCGGTTCCCCAGTCGGCCATCATCGGGGCCAGTTTCTTCGGAATGGACATCACCCTCGCCCATCCCAAGGGCCTCGAGCTCGACCCGAAGGTCCTCGAGTTCACGAAGAAGAACGTCAGGAAGAACGGCGGGGCGTTCAAGATCGTCCACGACATGGACGAGGCGTTCAAAGGCGCGGTGGCGGTGTACCCCAAGGCGTGGACGAGCCAGCCCACGGACGGAAAGACGCCCATGGACCCGGAGAAGGCGAAGGCGATCTTCGAGGCGAACAAGCACTGGATCACCACGAAGGAGAAGATGGAGCTCACGAACGACGCCATCTACATGCACTGCCTTCCTGCCGACCGGGGGATGGAGGTCACGGACGAGGTCATGGACGGTCCGCACTCCGTGATCATCGAACAGGCGGCGAACCGCCTCCACGCCCAGAAAGGCCTGATGGCGTTGATTCTGTAAGATCGTGAGCCGTGGAGCGTCTCCCGAGGTCCGTTGACGACGGGCTGACTGGTCGGTCGGATCTCGGACCACGGATGACGGAGTAAGGAGGAGCGATGAGTTGGTTTGATCTGGCAGGGAAGGACCTCATCAGCACCAAGGACTGGACAAAGGAGGAGCTGGAGATCGTTCTCAAGGTGAGCGACCAGCTGAAGGGGATGTACTATGCCGGCCTCCCCCACCCCGCGCTCAAGGACAAGACGTTTCTCATGCTGTTCTTCAACACCTCCACCCGGACCCGGCTCTCGTTCGAGAGCGCAATGACCCAGCTCGGCGGGCACGCCCAGTTCGTGGCCGCCGCCGACCTGCGGCTGTCCCTGGAGGACAAGCCGGGCGCAGGGGAGACGATTGGGGACACGGCGAAAGTGATGGCCCGCTACGCCCACGGAATCGGGATCCGGCTTCTGGAGGATAAGGTCTCTCGCTACGGGGAGGACACGGAGATCATGTACCGGTTCGCCCAGCACGCCGAGATTCCGGTCGTGAACATGGCCTCGAACATCTGGCACCCCTGCCAGGCCCTGACCGACCTCTACACGATGCGGGAGAAGCTGGGGACCGACCTCCGGGGGGTCAAGTACACCGTGATGTGGGCCTACTCGCCGTGGGCGCGGTCCCTGGGATCCGTTCAGGAGGACCTCGTCATCGCTACCCGGTTTGGGATGGACGTGACGGTCGCCCATCCCAAGGGCTACGAGCTCGACCCGGACGTCGTTGCCCTGAGCAAGAGGTACGCCCAGGAGAGCGGGGGCAAGTTCGAGGTCACGGCCGACCTCGACGACGCGCTGAAGGGGGCGACGGTGGTCTTCCCCCGGGGGTGGATGAGCCTCCGCCGCTACGAGATCGGGAAGGAAGCCGAGATCAAGAACGCGGAGAAGTTCAGGGATTGGAAGTACACCCGAGGGCGGCAGAAGCTCGCCAAGCCGGGGTACCTCATGCACGTGATGCCCATCGACCGTGGGAACGAGGCGGACGTCGAGCTGTGTGACGACCCCGGGCTCTCCTGGATGTACGACCAGGCTGAGAACCGCCTTCACACTCAGAAGGCGATCCTCGCCCTCACGATGGGGGGGCGACTCTAGGCACGGGAGGGGCCAGGGCGGGCACCCCGCCCTGGCCCTCTCTACTCCTCAGCCAGGTAGTCTGCGAACACCCGGGCCAAGCGGGCAAACCGCTCTACGAACGCACGTGCGCTCGCCATGGTCACACCATCCCCGACGTACAGGTCTGTCTCCAGTGCCACGTCGCCCTCATTGTCGACAAAGGCTCGTGATCCCCGCGTGAGCCTGTTCCAAGCGTTCACGGTCTCACAGGGCACGCGGCCTCCAGTGGTCCAGCCCGCGTAGAGGCCTAGGTACCTGAACCGACCTGGAGTCTCTTCCACTGCGTCGTCCACCGACAGAACCGCGGCAAGACCATCCAGGTAGAGAACCCACACCGGGTCGCCGTAGGAGTCCGTCCGCCGGTCGAAGGTCAGTCGGAGATCGACCAGGATCTCCTCGATCTCGGGCACCCCGAGGTCATGGACCACCTCGCTATCACCCGTCGGCCCGCTCAAAGACCCGGTCGCGAACCCGAGCGCGTTGCGCAGAAGCTGGGCCGTGTCCGGCGTGTACTCGAAGAGATCGAACCCGAGCATGTGAACCGCACCGCCGCCCGTCTTCCACGTGAACACGACGGGGGCCCTATCGAACGTGTCCCACACCAGGATCACGGAGTCGTCGGGGAGGCCAGAGAAGTCCGTGCTGCCGTCTGGCCCCTGGAACGCGAGGGACACGCCGGCGGTCAACGGATGCCCAGGCACTGCCACTGCCAGGTCTGCCCCTGTGACATCGTAGCCGTCATTGACATCCCACAGCCCAGCCCCACGGAGGATGTCCTCCGCTCCCTTGCTGTAGCTCATCCCAACGATACGACCTCCTCGCGCGAGGAAGGCCCGGATGACGCTGCTCATCTCGGCACCCAGTGCCACGAGGACGTCCTCGGTCGTCTCCTGTTGCTCGGGGATGAGGAGAACGCTGCGCCCTTGGAGCAGAGCCGCCAGTTCCGCGGGGTCTGTGGTCCGTGTCTCCTCCGGCCTTCCGCCAACGATCTCCACCACGTGGTCGTACTCCGGCGTGGTCCGTACGTAGGGAATCCAAGCGAGGATCGCTGTTAGCACTGCTACTGCCATCGCACTTGCCGTCTGCATGGGTCCTCCTTTGCCCTGTTCCGGGTTCCGGACCGGGACAGCCCAGTATATACCGCTCCCCCTTGCCTATAATCGACACGTGGATCCTATCGTGCTCGCCGCGGAACTGGTACAAGCGGGGCCGATCTGCGATCGGTGCCTGGGGCGGCGGTTCGCCCAACTCGGGACCGGGATTCCGAATCTAGAACGGGGTCAGTCGCTCCGGGCGGCCGGAGGTGGGGGAACGTCCCGTCCGGAACAACGGTGCTGGGTTTGCGAAGGCATATGGGCTTCTCTGACCAATCATGCCCGACGAGCCGCGGAGCTTGGGGCAGAGTTCGAGTTCAGGACATTCCTGTTCGGGGTGCGCCTTTCGCCGCGCCAGGAGGCCGTGGAGGAGTTCCTCGATCAAGAGTTCCCCTCGCCATGGGCTGAGCCGTTCAAGCGCGACGCGAACCGGGAGCTCGGCAAAGCGTTCGAGCGCGTATTGGCTGCACAGGGGCGGACGGCGACGGTGGACTTCGCGCGTCCCGACGTCCAGTTCACGGTGGACCTCGAGACGGGGGCAATCGCGCTCACCGTGGCGCCCGTGTTCTTCTACGGCCGGTACCGGAAACTCGCGCGGGGGATCCCCCAGACCCACTGGCCGTGCCGGAGCTGCCGGGGCCGGGGTTGCGCGAGCTGCGGGGGGACGGGGAAGCAGTACCCGACCTCGGTCGAGGAACTTGTGCTCCCCGCGTTTCTCGCCGCTACGGGAGGAACGGGGGGGCACCTCCACGGCGCGGGCCGGGAAGACATCGACGCGCGGATGCTCGGGCGAGGCCGACCGTTTGTGGTCGAGGTCAAGGAACCCCGGGTCCGCACAGTCGACCTGGACGCAGTGGCCCGCGCGGTGAACGCGGCAGCAGAGGGGCGCGTTGAGGTCGATGCTCTCCGGCCGGGTTCGCCCGATCTCGTGGCCCAGCTGAAGGAGGAGCACGCCGACAAGCGGTACCGGGCCCGGGTCGAGTTCGGAGAGCCGGTGGGCGAGGAGGCGTTCGCGCGAGCGCTGGGAGCGCTCGTGGGGGAGGTCGACCAGAGGACCCCGGTGCGTGTGCGCCACCGCCGCGCGGACCTCGTTCGTCGGCGACAGGTGCACGAGGCCTGCGGGCGGCTCGTGTCCCCGACCGAGGCCGAGCTGGAGATTCTCTGCGGGGGGGGGTTGTACGTGAAGGAGCTCGTCTCGGGCGACGAAGGCGCCACCCAGCCCAACCTCGCCGCCCTCCTCGGGGTCTCGGCACGGGTGGTCGAGCTCGACGTCCTGGACGTCCTCGACTCGCTCTGAACCCGAGAACGGCGTTGCTGTCCGAACCGGCGTCGAGTAGACTGAGCTGCGATGCTTGTTGATCGACTTGATCAGTACTTCCAGCGCGAGGAGCGGACCCGACCCCGGGACTACTTCTACGTGAGCGAGGTCGGCAAGTGCCCGCGCCAGATCTACTACTCGATCAAGGGCTTCCCCCGCCCACCGCTCGATGGCCTCACCGCACGCAAGCTCGCGGTGGGCGACGACGCTCACAAGCGCCTCGTCCAAGCCCTGTACGGGATGGGGATCGTCGTGGCTGCGGAGGCGCCAATCCCCCCGGGGAACCTGTTCCACGGCCGGTGTGACGTGATCGTGTCCCTCGACGGCAGGAACTACGTCGTCGAGATCAAGACCGCCCATCCGTACAGCTTCAATCAAATGGCCTCCGGGCCGCGCCGCGACCACTACCTCCAGCTTCAGCTCTACCTGCACTACTTCGGGATCCCTCAGGGGATCGTGCTCGCCGAGAACAAGGCGACCCAGGAGCTACGGGAGTTCGTGGTGCCCCTCGACGGGGACGAGGTCGGACGCGTCCTCCGATCCTTCGAGCGCCTGCACGGCACGATCTTCGTCGCGGGGAAGCTCCCGCCCGTTCCGGGTTCCGAGGAGAAGCGGGACTGGGAGTTCGACCAGTGTCGCTACTGCCCGTACGTCGCGTTCTGCAGGGAGGACGTGGAGGAACTGCCAGGCGGGCTCCCTCCGGAGGAGCCGGAAACCGTCCCCGCGCCCGCCGCTGAAGACCGTCGCTTCACCCTGTTCGACGAGCTCACCTGACAGCTCCTGTGAGGATACGACGGGGATAGGTTCCGCGGGTCCCCGTGCCGCCGGAGGAAACACTTCGCTGACCCGTCACCCGTCGCCCGCTACGCCCTTTCCCTCTCGCTCCGGTTCCCTCAAGCCCGCCGCGAGGAGCGTGGCCGGGACGAGCAGAACGGTGAGCAGCCCCAGGGCAACCTCGAGGCCCAGCTGATCTCCCAGGTAGCCCACAAGCCCAATGAGGAGCGAGCCCACACCCCACGCGAGGCCCAGCAAGACGCCCGACACGAGGCCCCGTTGCTCGGGCACGAGCTCCTGCCCGAACACGACGGACACCGGGATCGAGGCGATGAGCACCGCCCCAGCCAAGGCGAGGAACAGGAACGACAGCCACCCGTCGGTGAGCAGGAACAGGTAGAACAGCGGCAGCGCCGAGGCGACCGAGCCCACGATGATCGTCTTCCGTCCGAACCGGTCGGAAAGCCGCCCGCCCACGAGGTCACCCACGACCCCGGACAACGAGTACACGGTGAGGGCGAGGCTGGCCACGGTCAGCGACGCCCCCCGTCGGGTCCACAGGACGGCGAGGAACGTGTAGTAGGACATGCTCACGAACTCCCGCAGGACCCCGATGCTCCACAGCCGCACGACCTGGCCCGCGTGGGGGTGGCTGCGGAGGCGAGGGCGGTCGCGCTTCTCTCGTCGTGCCTCCCGTGGCACGACGCGGACCAGCAGGAGCACGAACGCCCATGCCGGGAGGAGGAGCACCGGGGTGAACGAGAGCCCGAGGTTCCCCGCTACGCCGGCGATCAGGAGCGGCCCGAGCGCTGCTCCCAACGTCCCTCCGGCCGAGAAGAGGGCCATCGACATCCCCCGGCGGCCGTCGCCCCCCGCGACGAGAGAGGCGCCAGCCGGATGAAACGCGGCCGTGCCCAGGCCCGCCGCGACAAGGGCCACCGCCACGGCCCAGTACGTGGGGAGAACCCCAAGGAGGCTCATCGCGGTGCAGGTGACGGCCGGGCCCAAGACGACGAGCCACCGCGCCCCGGCGCGGTCGGCGAGCGCCCCCAGGGGGAGCTGGCCGAACGAGGCCACCGCCGATCGGAACGAGGAGAGGAGCCCCGCGGCCGCGAGGGACATCCCGAACCGCGAGATGAGAAGAGGAAGAAGGGCCGAGAGGAACGCCCCGTACCCGTCGTTCAGCCCGTGGCCCAGCGAGAGCGGCCACACGGCCGGCCGCCGCGCTGTGGGCCGCCCGCGGTGTGCGGCGTTCATCCCCATCGTGCCGCGTCACCGCCGCGGGCGCCGCGGTCGCAGCGCAGACCCTGGGGAGGGAAACAGCGCGTTCCTGAAGGGATCGAGGTTGTCAGGGCTGGACCCACCGAGAAGAGAGCGCTGCCTCCGCGGGGGCGCGGCGTGCTCGGCAAGCTCTCCAGCAACACGAGGCTGCCCGAACGGTCGACGCCTGGAAGCACTGCAGGAACTGCAGCCTGAGGGGTCAAGCGTTCTTCGCCACCAAGTTGAGCACGCGTTCGGGGATCGCCGGGTAGGCGCGCAGGCGGTTCCCCGTCGCAGCGGAGACGGCGTTCGCCACCGCGGCGTGGGACGCCATGAGCGGGACCTCGCCCAGACCCTTGGCCCCGAACGGCCCGCCCGAGTAGGGGGCCTCGACGAACTCCACCGCCACCTCGGCCGGCATGTCGAGCGACGTCGGGATGTGGTAGGCGGTGAACGACGGGGAGAGGATCCGGCCGTCGCGCGCGGCGAGCTCCTCGGTGAGGGCGTACCCGATCCCCTGGGCGATCCCGCCCACCACCTGCCCCCGGGCAGTGGCGGGGTTGACGATCTTTCCCGAGTCGTGCACGGCCCAGAACCGCTCCACGTGGGCCTCCCCGGTGAGGAGGTCGACCTCCACGAGGGCGACGTGGCAGGCGAACGCGTACACAAAGTACGCGTTCCCGAGCCCGGTGGCGGGGTCCCAGTCCACGGGGCGTCCCTCGGCCCACCCTGTGGCTCCCATGTCCCAGTTGTGGACCCACATCCACCGCGCGACCTCGGCGATGTCCACCTCCCGGGGGGGATCCCCCGGGATGCAGAACAGGCGGCCCTCAAGCGTAAACGAGGGGCACCGGAACATCTCCCGCACCGCGTCCTCGATCCGCGCCCGCAGCTTCGTCGCCGCGTCGAGGACCGCCATCCCCTGGACGGTCGTCGTGCGCGAGGCCACGGTGGGCCCAGAGTCGGGCACCCGCGACGAGTCCACGGGGGCCACCTGGACGAGGCCGACGGGGAGACCGAGGCCGTCGGCAGCGATCTGGGAGAGGACGGCGATTGCTCCCTGGCCCATCTCGGTCGTCCCCACAGCGAGGCTCACCGACCCGTCGGCCTCGATCTTCAGGTACGCTCCCGCCTTGTCGAGGAGCGGCGCCTTGGCCCCCATCCCCACCCCGTACATCACGGTCGAGACCCCGAGGCCCCGGCGCCGGAACCGCTCCCGCGCGTTGAACGCCGTCACCTCGGCCTGCGCCTCCTCCCACCGGGCGAGCTCCCATGCCTTCGCGATGCACGCCCCGAGCCCCACCGACTCGGTCAGGACCTGGTCCGTGCACGTGCGGTCGCCCTCCCGGAGGGCGTTCTTCTCCCGGAGCGCGAGGGGATCCATCCCCAGCTTCCGAGCGAGCTCGTCCATCTGCGACTCGTGGGCGAAGATGACCTGGGGGGACCCGAACCCACGGAACGCTCCGCAGGGGACGGTATTCGTGGCCACGGAGTAGGCGTCCACCTTCACGTGGGGGATCCGGTACGGCCCCGCGGCGTGCACGAGCCCCCGCCAGAGGACGGCACTCGACAGGGTCTGGTACGCGCCGGCGTTGTAGTAGAACTCGATCTCGACCGCGGTCAGCGTCCCGTCCCGCTTGGCGCCCGTCCGGTACCGGATGATTCCGGGGTGGCGTTTGGAGGTGGTGGCGATGTCCTCGGCTCGGTCGAGAACGAGCTTGGCCGGCCGGCGAAGCTTGCAGGCGACCACCGCGGCCAGGGCCGCGAGGTGGCTCGGCACGTCCTCCTTCCCCCCGAACCCGCCGCCGGTGGCGGTCTGGACGATTCGGACCCGGGCCAGGGGTAGGCCCAAGGCGCACGCCACCGCGTTCTGAACGTAGAACGGGCACTGGAGGGTCCCGTACACGGTCATCCCCCTGTCCTCGGGGACGGCGATCACCCCCTGCGGCTCCAGGTACGCGTGCTCCTGGTACCCGACCTCGTACTCCCCCTCCACGACCACGTCCGCCACCGCAAAGCCCTTCCTGACGTCGCCTTTGCGGACCACCATGCGGTCGAACACGTTGCCCGCAGCGGCAGCGGTGGGGCGGGCGACCTGGGGCGCGCCCGGGCCGAGCGCCCCCCGGGGGTCGAACACGGCGGGGAGGTCCTCGTAGTCAACTCGTGCTCGGGCTGCCGCGGCCTCCGCCTCCTCCCGCGTCTCCGCCGCCACGAGGGCGACCGGTTCTCCCACGTAGCGGACGATCCCATCGGAGAGGACCGGCATGTCGCGGTGGATGACCGGGACGACGTTCTCTCCGGGGACGTCCCGCGCGGTGACGGCCCCCACCACGCCCGGGGCGGCTTCCGCCTTCGAGAGGTCGAGGCCCCGGATCCGGGCATGGGGACGCTCGGAGCGGATCGCCTTCACGTGGACCATCCCCGCGAACGCGAGGTCGTCCGCGTACCGCGCCTCGCCCCGCACCTTGGCCTCGGCATCGGGCCGGACGATGGGGGTTCCCACGGCTCCTCCGGCGCGGTCGACCCCGGTGACTGGTCGGTTCATTGGGCCTCCCTTGGCGGGGATTGTAGCCGCCCCTCCGGCCGGCGCAGGGGGTTGACAGCCCGCCGTCGTGGGGGGACGCTGGGGGGCGATGCGGGTCGCGGGGTGGTTCGGATGGGGGCTGGTGGTGTTGGCCTTCCTGGGAGGGGAAGCGGTCGGGCGACCGCTCAGTGTCGCCGTCCGGCCCACCCCGCTCCGAATCGACTTCGCCCACGGAGAGAGCGCGGTCGTCGCGCTCGCGGACAGTTCACGCTCAGCCCTCTACCTCAACGGGTGGGCGGGCCGGGTGTACCTCGTGGGCGTCCCCCACGTGGTCGAAGACGAAGACGGGACCCGACTCATCTATCGCACCTCTGACGGCCGCACGGCGCGCGTGGAGCTGAGGTCGGTCGAACAGGGCGCGATCCAGGTCCGGTTCGTCGTCGACGACAAGGCGCGTTGGGAGCGGCTGGGGGTCGCCCTGGAGGTCACCGCGGACGAGGGGTTCTACGGGCTCACCGAGCGCCCGGCCCCGGGGATCCTCCATGAGTTCTTCCCGCCCCGCATGGCGGGGTTCAACCTCCGCGGTCAACAGGTTTGGCTGTACGTCCTCCCCACCCACGCCCTCTACAGCCCGTTCTTCGTCTCCTCCCGCGGGTGGGGGCTCTATGTGGAGAGCTCGTGGCCGGGGACCTACCGGTTCGGCCGGGACGGGCGGGGACGCGCCATGCCCAGCCAGGTCACGATCGAGTACGAGGGCCCGGAACTCGTGTTCCGGGTCTTCGCTGGGGAGACGCCCCTCGAGGTGGTGGAGCGGTACAGCCGGACGGTGGGGACAACCGTCCTCCCCCCGGAGTGGGCGTTCGGGCCGTGGCGGTGGCGGGACGAGGTGTGGAACCACCCGACGTTCTTCGATGGGACGCCGAACACGAGCCCGTTCAACGCGATGGTTGTCGAGGACATCCTGATGATGGACGCCCTGGGGATCCCGTGCTCGGTGTACGTCCTCGACCGGCCGTGGGCAGGTGGCACGATGGGCTATGGAGATCTCTCCTTCGATCCCGAGCGGTTCCCGAACGCCCCGGCGATGATCGCTTGGTTCAGGGAGCGGGGGGTTCAGCCGATCCTGTGGCTTGGGCCGTGGGTGCTCGACGACCTCCGCCGGGAGGCGATCGCCCTGGGGCACCACGTGCGGAAGCGGGTTCCCTACCCGCCCCGGGCGGCGCTCGTTGACTTCACCTCGCCAGCGGCCACGGCGTGGTGGCAGAGGCTCCTCGTTCCCCTCCTCGACCTCGGGGTCGCCGGGTTCAAGCTCGACCGAGGGGACGAGGACACCCCGGACGGGATCCTGCTCGCGGGCGCCTTCGCCGATGGGACGAGCTACCGCGCGGGGCACAACGCCTACCCCCTGTGGTTCGCGCAGGCCGCGTACGGGGCGCTTCCGGACCCGGCGAACGCCCTCCTCTTCGTGCGCGCAGGGTGGGTCGGCACGTCGTCCTACGCCGTGGCGTGGGGCGGGGACCCGGCACCGAGCGCGTGGGGGTTGCGGAACTCGGTGATCGCCCTCCAGCGGGCGGCGGCGACCAACTTCCCGATCTGGGGCTCGGACACGGGCGGGTATACGGGCCGGCCGTTGCGGGAGGTCTTGGCCCGGTGGCTGGGGTTCTCCGCGTTCTGTCCCCTGATGGAGGTCGGGCCGACGGCGAACCTCGCCCCGTGGAGCTGGGCCCCGGACGGCGTCCGCGCCCGGGTGGACGCTCGTGGGTACGGGTTCGCGCCCCTCTACGATGAGGAACTCGTGGCGATCTGGATCCTCTACGCGCGGCTCCACGACGACCTCCGACCCTACACCTACGCCCAGGCGGTGGCGGCCCACGCGCGGGGTACGCCGATCGCCCGCCCGCTTGTGTTCGTCTATCCCGAGCGGCCGGAGTACGTGGACGTGTGGGAGACGTACCTGTTCGGGCCCGACCTCCTCGTGCGCCCGGTGTGGGAGCCGGGGGCGGGGTCGGTGGCGGTCCACGTCCCGCCCGGGGCGTGGGTCGATCTGTGGACAGGGGAGGAGGTCGTTGGTCCCGCGGTGGTGGAGGTGCCCGTTCCCCTCCACGTCGTCCCCGCCCTCGCCCGCGTGGGAAGCGAGGTCGCTGCCCTGAACCTGTCCGCCCGCTGGGCCACGGCCTGCGCGCTTGCCCAGTCTGAGCCCGACCTTGCGTCCCTGGTCCGAGAAGGACGGTGGTGACCCGATGCCGGATCGGTCCGCGCTTGAGGATCTCCCGCCCGAGGCGCTGGTCGGCCTCGTCGAGGATGGGGCCAAGAACTGGCTCGCCATGGATGGCCTCTGGTTCCTGGCGGTCGAGGAGCGGTTCGGCCTCGACACGGCGATCGAGCTCGACCGCGCGGTGTGGGAGAAGTTCTCCCCGCTCGAGGCCCGCCGGATCATGAAGCGCCGGGGGATCGCCCCCGGCGGGGGGCTGCCCGCGTTGGCCGAGGCGCTCCGCTTCCGGCTCTACGCGCGGCTGAACGATCAGGAGATCCGCTGGACGGAGCGGGGCACGCTCGTCCTGGAGATGAAGGCGTGCCGGGTCCACGAGGCGCGGAACCGCGATCGCCGGCCCCCCTTCCCGTGCCGCGCGGTGGGCCTGGTCGAGTACGGCGCGTTCGCCCGGGCAGTCGACGAGCGGATCGCAGTCCAGTGCCGCGGCTGCCCTCCCGAGCGGCCCGCGGGCGCGTGGTGCGCGTGGGAGTTCTCCATACGCCCGTGATCCGTGGTCCGTGGTCCGTTGTCCGCAGACCGGTGTCCGGAGTTCGTAAGCCGTCATCCGCGAGCTGGGACCGGCTCTTGACTACCGGCGGGGCTGGATGATCTCGTCGACGATCCCGTACGCCTTCGCTTCCTCGGCGCTCATCCAGAAGTCCCGGTCCGTGTCCTTCTCGATCTTTTCCTTGGGCTGGCCGGTGTGTTTGGCGAGGATCTCGTTCACCCGGTCGCGGGTTTTCATGATCTCGTCGGCGTAGATCTTCAGGTCGACGGCCTGCCCGCCGACGCCCGACACCCACGGCTGGTGAATGAGAATCTTCGAGTTGGGGAGGGAGAACCGCTTGCCCTTCGCCCCTCCGGCGAGGATGAGGGCCGCCGCGGACGCGGCCACGCCCACGCAGATCGTGCGCACAGCGCACTTCGTGGTCTGCATCGTGTCGTAGATCGCCAGCGCTGCCGACACGTCGCCGCCGGGGCTGTTGATGTAGAGCTGGATGTCCTTGTCCGGGTCCTCCGCCTCAAGGCTCAGCAGTTGGGACACGATCCATTCGGCGCCGACGTACTGCATGACCCGGCCCGGAGCGCCGGTGATGATGGTTCCGGACAGAAAGATGATCCGGTCGGCGAACAGACGAGCCAGCACCTGATCGTAGTACGACATCAGGCGTTCCTGCTCGGTGAACCGCTGCAGTTTCATCCCGTCTTCGGTGGTCATCCGTTCCTCCTCGCGTGGGCAATGATCCAGTCAGCGGCCTGCTCCAGGAGGAGCGAAGCTCGCACGGCAGCTTCATCGCGGTCGCGTCCCTCGGTGCGTCTCCGTACCTCATCTTCATCGGGGCGGAGGCCCTTTGCCTCGGCCAGGCGCTGGGCGACGATCTCCCGGCGCAGCTTGCGGCGAACTGCCCCCTCCAGTTGCGGTTTCTGACCAGGACCAAGCCGCAGCTCCCTCATCTCGTCCGCCACGGATTCTGCGAGGAGCGAAGGCGGCACCTCCACCTGGAGGGCATCGGCTGCGGCGTCGAGCGCTGCCAGTCTCCACGCGGTCTTCCGGCGTGCTTCCGCCACGCGGTGGAGCTCCTCGCGGACCGCAGCGGCGAATGCATCCCACGAGCTGTGTCCGTAGTGCCTGGCTGTCTCGTCAGGCGTGGGCAGGACAACCCGGTAGACCCCGGTGACGGCGAACGCCTCCGACTGCCCGCTCTCATCGGTGAGCACAACTCGCGCTCCCGCTGTAGCTCCCAGGAGCTGCTTCCCGATCGGCCGCGTCGCAGTTGCTTCTCCCTCCCAGTCCCGCCCTGCGCGCTCCAGACGGACCACGTCGCCTTCCTGGGCAGGGCCGCCGCGGGGTTCGAGTACGGCAACGTCGCGCCTCAACCCAGCGAGCACGCCCTCGACTTCCTCATCGGTGATCGACGCGGCAGGGGGCTCAGGAACGTCCACGGCCAGCTCATCCGGAATCGTCACCTCGGGGAGGACCGCGAACCTCGCCCGGAATGCGAGGCGTCTTCCGCTGTCGAATGCCGTCGTCTCGACGGTGGGGGTCGACACGGGATGGAGTCCCAACTCGCTCAGCGCGCGGGTCAACCATTCCTGGATCAGGTCGTCCTTCAGATCGTGGATGAACTCGTCCTCCCCGTACTGGCGACGGACGAGGTGCTCAGGAGCCCGCCCAGGACGGAATCCCGGGACGTTCAGGCGCGCACGGGCAAGCGCGAGCAGATCCTGTTCTTTCTTCCGAATCGCCTCGGCCGGAACCTCGACCGAGAGCACGACTTCGCTCCCCGCGCGTTCAACATGGAATCCCTGTTCTGTCACGGCGCCGCGATTATAGCCGGCTAGCCCCACAGCCGGGACAGCAGGGCCCAACGAATGCCTACCAGCCGGAACGTGATCGCCTCAGCACCCATGAAGACGCCCTGAAGAACCCCAAGCAGCAGAAGGGCAACCACGATCACGAATCCGAACTGCTCCCAGCGCAACAGCGCGATCCGCCACCGCACAGGGAGGAAATAGGCAAGGATCTTCGATCCGTCCAGGGGAGGCACGGGGACGAGATTGAACAGAGCGAGGACGAACGAGAGAAGGACGACCAGCGCAAAGAACGCTAGCACATAGGCGTTCGTCACCCCAAGCGCCACCAGTGCGCGGCCGATCCCTGCAGCAAGCAGGCCCATTGCCACGTTGGTTCCCGGGCCGGCGAGGCTGACGTACAACATCCCGCCCCACGTGTCGCGGAAGTAGTACGGGTTGATCGGAACGGGCTTCGCCCACCCAAACACGATCGGGAACCCCGCGTACCGTCGCAGAAGGAGGAGCCCAAGAGGCAAGATGAGTGAGCCGATGGGATCGAGGTGCTGGATCGGGTTGAGCGTGAGGCGTCCCGCCGCCTTGGCGGTGGGGTCCCCCAGTTTCCACGCCACGTAGCCATGGGCCACCTCGTGGGGAATCACACACGCCAGGAGAGCCCCCACGGCCAGTAGACCGTAGATAAGGTCCGTCACGGTCCCTTGTCGCCCGGAACGACGATGACCTGCTCCTGCTGCAGGGTCACCATGCCTGGAGCCGCTCCTCTCGGTCTGCGCACATAGCGGGCTTCAGTGTAGCTGATCGGAACCTTCCGCTCACCCCGCGCCCGGGAGTGCCACGCGGCCAGCTCAGCTGCCCGTTGGAGAACCTCCCGCGGCACCGGCCGACCGCCGGTGTGGATGACAACGTGGGCCCCGGGAACACCGCGGGCGTGGAGCCAGAGGTCGCAAGCTCGGGCAGACCGCACGAGGCGATCGTTCTCCCGTGCCGAGCGCCCGATCTCGACTGAGAAGCCGCCCATCGTCAGCACCCTTGAACGCGGGACTGTCGTGGCGCGTCCGGGGCTAGATGCGGTGAGGGTCTGGGCCTCGTCCTCTACGTAGCCCGCCAAATCCGGCTGGCGCGTGAGCAGTCCCTGCAGATCGCGCAGGCGCCGAAGCTCGGTCTCCAACGCCCGCCGGCGGACCGGGATCTCCTCCAAGCGCCGTCGCAGCTTCTTGGCCTTGGCGTACAACGCGGTTGCCTGGGCGGCAACAGACAACGCGGGGTTCAGAGAGAGCGTCACGGGCTGGCCGTCGAACCCTTCCACAGTTGCCGCGGAGGCACCCCGCGGGATGTCCGCGATTCGGGTCAGCAGGAGGTCTGCCATCCCCTGGACCTCCGGCCAGCCCTGGGCCTCAGCCTCGGCCGCAGCCAGCGCGGCGAGCGCGCGTTCCCGGCGCCCGATCGCTCGTTCTACCTGAGCGAGTTGGCTGTGGGCCAGGTCCGCCCCGATCCGACGGTCGAGCAGATGGTCCAGCGCCTGCCAGAACGCGGGAAACGTGAGGCGGGGCTCTCCCAGATCGGGCCGGGGGAAGAAGCTCGCCACCGGCCGGTCGTTCTCGTCGTACACAAAGCCCGTCGGGGTTCGGTCGAGAAGGTTCGCCGCAAACGATGCTGATTCCTCCTCCCGCGGCGCTCGCCCGAGGTGAGCCGCGGCTGCGCGGCGGAGTGCGGGGCCAAGCCCCACGGAGGGGTCCGAGCTTGCCGCGAAGTCCGCGGCATGAAGGTGGCCCCCGCGAAGCGAAACGGTCTCCCCGTCGCGGGGGACGAAGAACAGGTCACCCTGGCGAGGGCGAAGGTCGAGGATGAGATCCGCCTGCGGGAACCTCAGCCGTACCACACGATCGAACCCGGCCTGATCGAGGGAAAGCAGGGGCTGCCCGGCCAGCGAACGGAGACGCATGCAGAACGGCGGGGGTGAGGGAGGAACAAGCGGGCGGAGGGCCGTTCGGTGGAAGGCCTTGCCCCTTGGGTCGAGAACGAGGGCCCCGCTGGGCCCGTAGAACCGCAGGAAGAACACCTCGCCTACCTGATGGACCTTCGACAGCCGCGCTCCCACGAACAATCGTGACTCCTCGAGCGCCTTGCGGAGTTCGATTCCTTCCATGCCTTGGTAACTGTAGCGGAACGTGAGGTCTCTCTCACCGCGCCACCCAGCTCGCTCCGTTTGCCCGGACAACGAGACGCGCCATATACTGTGGCAGACCCGACTCAGAGGTTGATACGCAGAAGGAAGCAATGACTTGCTCTGCAGGAACTGCCGGAAGCACGGGACAGGGACCGTTCATTGCTCACTCTCGGAACCACGCTGGGAGGACGGACCCGCTGCGGGCGCACCTTTCTGCTGTCGCAGAGCGAGCAGCGGAGTTCGCCAGAGAATTCGGGGCAGAAGAAGAGGCCGCCCTGGCGGGACTCCTACACGATCTTGGGAAGTACGGAGATCTCTTCCAGAAGCGACTGCGCGGCGAGGTGCAGGGCATTGACCACTGGTCTCCGGGTGCTTGGGCCGCTCTGGAGAAGTACAAGGAACTCGGGATAGCTTCAGCACTCGCGATTCAGGGCCACCACGTTGGCCTCCAGCGGGCTGACAGGGACAACCTCGCGAGCATGAACCCTGATAAGTGGGACCCAGCCTTACATGCGCAGCGGCAACTGTCCGAGACTAGAACGGATCTCCTGATCGAGCGGTTCCGTGCGGAGGGCCTCACTCTACCTCCTCTTAGAACCTCTCTTTACGACCACAGCGAGAAGGCTGTCTCCGCGATGCTCGACGTTCGAATGCTCTTCTCTGCTCTTGTGGACGCTGACTTCTTGGTGACTGAAGCTCACTTCAACGAGGGAGAGGACACTCGTCGCAGACCTGGCCCGCCACTGGACCCCGCACGGGCACTCGAACTCCTGCTCACACATACCACCCAGCTGGCGGCGGGGTCCGACGCAGCCGCGGCTGTCAGCAAACTCCGTTCTGATCTCCTCAGCGCTTGCCTTGCTGCGGGCGAGAAGCCGGTGGGCCAGTTCACGCTCACGGCACCGACGGGTTCGGGCAAGACACTGGCCATGCTCGCTTTCGCATTGAAGCATGCAGCGGTCCACAATCTGCGTCGGATTGTGATGGTCATCCCCTACTTGAGCATCATTGACCAGACTGCAGCCGTGTTTCGCTCTATCTTGGAGCGTGACCTCGGCCCAGGTTACGTCCTCGAGCATCACAGCCTCGCTGGCACCCGTGGCCACGACCAAGGAGAGGGCACTGGTGAGGATCGCGAGCGGGAGCTGAGCGAGGACTGGGACGCACCGATTGTGCTAACCACCAGCGTTCAGATGTTGGAATCCCTGTTCGCAAACCGCCCTTCGGCCTGCCGCAAGCTGCACCGCCTCGCCAGGAGTGTCATCCTGTTCGACGAGGTCCAGACCCTGCCTACAAACCTCGCTATTCCTACACTTGCGGCGCTGTCGCGACTCAGTGGGCGATACGGAGCTTCGGTCGTATTCGCGACAGCAACCCAGCCTGCGTTCAGCCACCTTGACGCGCACGTGAGGAAGTGGTGTTCCCAGGGTTGGCAGCCGACCGAAATCGTGCCAACCAACCTCAGGCTATTCGCCCGCCTTCGTCGGACGAAGGTCGAGTGGCCCGACCCGGACACGCCCGTCTCGTGGGATAAGCTTGCAGATAGTCTGGCCGACGACGAGTGCCGCCAGGCGTTGTGCGTGGTCAATCTGAAGCGGCACGCTCTCCTGCTCTTCGAGAAGCTCTGTCATTGCCTTGGCGATGACGCCGACCTGTTCCACCTCTCGACGAACATGTGCCCAGCCCATCGCTGGGCCGTGCTCAATGAAGTCCGGCGCCGCCTGGAAGCTGGATCCTCTTGTCGCTTGATCTCCACTCAGTGCGTTGAGGCTGGGGTGGATGTGGACTTCCCGATTGCGTTCCGTGCATGGGGACCACTGGATGCCATTGTGCAGGTTGCGGGCCGGTGTAACCGAAACGGACGCCATCCCATCGGGAGGATGCGCGTGTTTGTTCCTGAGGACGATAGATACCCCGAAGGCGGATACCGTCAGGCAGCGAGCGTCGCCCGACTCGTTGCCGCAAGTCGCACGCTGGACATCGACGACCCGGACTTGTACGCCGAGTACTACCGCGAGCTCTATGCCTTTGCCCGACTCCAGGACCGGAACGAGGAACTCCTGGACGCCATAACCCGACGGGACTTCGCCCAAGTAGCCGAACACTACCACGTCATACCCGACGGCACCGTCAACGTTCTCGTGCCCTACGACCTACGCACCTACGACGAGCTTGCCTCCGCTGCGCGACGCGAGGGCATCAGCCGCAGGTGGATCCGGCAAGCTCGGCCGCACACCGTTGGCCTGTACCGAGCCAAGAGCAAGGAAGCCACCTGGGACTGGCTGGAGCCCGTGCGGTCCGGCCGGGATCGTGAAGTGGACGACTGGTATGTATACCTGCGCCCTGAGCACTACAACGGAAAGACAGGCCTGTGCCCGCCCCAGTCAATGGACTTCTTGAATGGCTAGGGGACGGGAATCAAGAAAGGAGGGATGATGAGACCCAAGGATCAGGCGCTGGATGTGTGGGGCGAGTTCGCCTGTTTCACTCGCCCCGAGCTCAAGGTCGAGCGCTTCAGTTATCCCGTGCCGACTCCATCCGCCGTGCGCGGCATCTACGACGCCATCTACTGCAAACGCACTGAGTTCCGCTGGCAGGTCACAGCGATCGAGGTGCTCGCCCCGGTGCGGTACATCTCCTTGCGCCGGAACGAGGTCAAGGACAAGGTCAGCACAACAAACGTCCAACAGTGGATGACCGGCAGGTCTCCACCCGAGCCGATCTGGGCCGACGGCACGGATGTGGAGCTCGGCACTGACATGAAGGGCCGAACGCAAAGGCAGACGATGGCGCTTTGCAACGTGCACTACCGGCTGCACGCCGAGATCCGGCCCTGGCCGGGCTTCGAGGACCGTCTCCAGGCGATGGAGGAGCAGTTCAGGCGGCGGGCTGCAGGTGGGAAGTGCATCCATCAACCGTACTTCGGATGTCGGGAATTCCCCGCTTACTTTGATCTGGTGGACATTGATGCCCAGCCGCCGCAACGCCAGCCCCTTGACCTGGACATCGGACTGATGCTCTACGACGTGTTCGACCTGTCCCGGCCCCACGGGTCGCTCGATACATCTCGCCGGGAGGACCCGGACGGTGTACGGAGCATCAGTTTGTTCCGCGCCAGTGTCCGCGACGGTCTGCTGAGCATCCCGCCCTATGAGAGTGACGCAGTGATCAAGGCACAGCAAGGAGATACCGATGCTTGAGGTTCTGGCCAAACGCGCAGGTGCGGTGGAGCCCGGATTTGGCCCCAAAGATGTTCGCTGGGCTATTGTCTGCGACGAGCGTGGAACGTTTCGCGAAGTGCTCGAGCTGGGCGACACGGATGCCAAGCGGAACTGCGGGCAGGCCTTCCCCGTATGCCCAGTCATGGACCGCAGCGTCAAGCAGTCGGGCGGGAAGAGCGAGTTTCTCATCGACACCGCCGCGAACGTTGTTCTGTTGGGCGTTGCCCCCGAAGACGCCAAGGGCCGTGCGAAGCACGACTACTTCGTGCAGCTGCTACGGGAGGCGGGCCAAGCCATGCCCGAGCTGGCTGGGCTGGTTCGTTTGCTGGAGAGTCAAGCCGAGCTAGAGCGCGTGCGGGAACGGTTCATCGCGCTGGGAGCGCGGCCAACGGAGAGCGTGACGTTCAAGCTTGGGAACGCTTTCCCGATCGAGTCCGACCGTTGGCACGATTGGTGGCGCGGCAAGTTGGCGGAGCTGACCGCCGACCGGCGCGCCCAAGGGGCTGCCGCCGGCCACATGGTCTGCTTCGCCACGGGAGACCGTGTCGTCCCTCTCCCGACGCATCCGAAGATCAAAGGGCTGGCCCGGCTCGGGGGGCAGCGGTCAGGCGATGTTCTGGTTGGGTTCGACAAGCCAGCGTTCCAGTCTTACGGCCTCGATCAGTCAACCAACGCAGCAGTCTCCAAAGAAGCGGCGACGGCGTACTCAACTGCCCTCAACGCCCTCATCTGCAAGAGCAGTTATGAGCTGGCCGGCGCACTGGTCGTGCATTGGTTCCATTATAGGGTTAAACCCGAAGAAGATCTCTTCTCATGGCTGCAGGACCCGCCCGAGGGAGAAGAACGCCATGCCCGGCAACGCGCCCGCGACCTGCTCGACAGCATCGCGTCCGGACAGCGCGCGGATCTAGCTGGGAACCGATACTACGCGCTGACCCTGTCCGGGGCGCGCGGCAGGGTGATGGTGCGCGACTGGATGGAAGGCGAGTTCAAAGAACTGGCCGAGAACATACGGCGTTGGTTCGAGGACGTTAGCATCATCAGCTGCGACGGAAGAATCGCCCGGGACCCGAGGTTCCTGGACGTCATTGGCGCTACTGCCCGAGACCTGAACGACGTGGCGCCGCCTTTCATGGCCAAGATGTGGCGGGTGGCGGTGCGCTGCGAGCCCATACCACTAGCTGCGTTGGCCCACGCCCTTGCCCGGGTCAAGGAGGCCGTTATTGGGAATAAGCCGTTCAACCACGCCCGGATGGGCCTGATGAAAGCATACCACATCAGGAGTTCACGAGAAGACGGAGGCAAGATGAAGCCCAACCTGAATGAAGAGCATCCGGCTCCAGCTTACCACTGCGGTCGGATGATGGCTGTGCTGGCGAAGCTTCAGCAGGCCGCGCTCGGAGACGTTGGCGCAGGGATCGTCCAGCGCTACTACGCCGCCGCGTCCGCTACACCGGCGCTCGTGCTCGGGCGGCTTGTCCGCGGTGGCCAATTCCACCTGAACAAGCTCGAGCCGGGCCTTGCGCACTGGTATGAAGAGAAGCTCGCGAGCATCTCGGCGCGCCTGGGCGACGGAGTGCCCCAGACGTTGAGTCTCGAAGAGCAGAGCTTGTTCGCGCTCGGCTACTACCAGCAGTGGGTGGACTTGCGGACCAAGAGGTCCGACGGAAGCAACTAGAGGAGGACTGCGATGAAAGAGCCGATCAAGAACCGCTACGAGTTCCTGTTCCTGTTCGACTGCGAGAACGGCAACCCTAACGGCGACCCGGATATGGGCAACGCCCCCCGTGTGGACCCGCAGGACATGCACGGCCTCGTATCCGACGTCGCGCTCAAGCGCCGCGTTCGCAACTATGTGCAAATCAAACGAGGGCAGGACGCCATCTTTGTGCAGCAGGCCACTGCTCTCAACCGTTTGATTGCAGAGGCGCATGAGGAAACAGGCGGATTGCCAGGTAAGAAGGGTGCTAATAAGGAGAAGGTTGGGAAGGCTCGCGCTTGGCTGTGCAGCAGATACTACGACGTCCGCACCTTCGGTGCGGTCCTCAGCACTGGCCCGAACGCTGGGCAAGTTCGCGGACCAGTCCAGTTCTCATTTGCTCGGTCGGTCGACCCGATCCTACCTCTGGACGTATCCGTCACACGGGTTGCCACGACCGATGACAAACTACCCAAGACCTCTGGTACCGAGGACTACGCAAAGTGGGAGGCCGAGCGGCCCGAAGACGGGCTGCGCACGATGGGACGGAAAGCGCTCATTCCCTACGGCCTGTACGTTGGCAAAGGGTTCATCAGCGCTCACCTGGCCGAGGGCACAGGTTTCTCCGATGACGACCTCGCGCTATTTTGGGAGGCACTCCTGAACATGTACGAGCACGACCGATCGGCCAGCAAGGGTCTGATGTCGACGCGCGAGGTGTTCGTGTTCAAGCATGTCGGAACGGACACAGATCTCGAGCAGCGCAGGCGCCAGGCGAAGCTCGGCTGTGCCCCTGCCCACCGCCTGTTCGACCTGGTAGAGATTAGCAGGAAGCCAGGCGTCAAGACTCCGCGCAGGTTCGAGGACTACGACGTGCGCTTCGACAGCGAAAACCTGCCCAAAGGGGTCGAGGTAAGCTTTCTTGTGGCCGGGGCCAAGGGCTACCCCCCACCCGAGGGGAAATAGTCGGGGTTGGGCTACGTCTTCCGATGGGGACCAGCACCCAAGGAGGGCTGGTGTACAACGAAGAGGACCTGCTTCCGCTGTCGGCGCTACAGCACTTCGTATTCTGTGTGCGCCGGGCTGCGTTGATTCACCTTGAGGGGATGTGGGACGAGAACGTCGCCACTGTTGAAGGGCAGAACCTGCATGCCCGAACGCACGATGGGCGCACGGAGTCGCGCGGTGACACAAGGATCACCCGCGGGCTTCTGCTGCGTTCGTCGCGTCTCGGTCTTTCGGGCAAGGCCGACGTGGTCGAGTTCCATCGTCTGCAACCCGGCAAATCCGATGGCGTCCAGCTCGACGGGTTGGAAGAATGCTGGCAACCGTACCCAGTGGAGTACAAACGTGGTCGGCTTAGGCCGGAACGGAGCTACGAGATTCAACTCTGCGCGCAGGCGCTCTGCCTAGAGGAGATGCTCGGCGTGGGGGTCCCTGCAGGCGCACTCTTCTACGGAAAGACGGCGAGGCGTCAGGAAGTCGTCTTCGACGAGGGGCTGCGTCGGCAGACCGAGGAAGCGGCCGCGCGGCTGCACGAGCTGTTCAAGCAAGGCGAAACGCCCGAAGCAGTGTATGTGAAGAACAAGTGTCAGCAGTGTTCGCTCCTCGATTTGTGCCTGCCCAGGCAGGCCGCCTCTTCCCGAAGCGTGGGCGCCTACCTCGCGCGCATGACGTCGCCCGATCTCCTAGCTCCCCGTGTGGAAGACGGAGAGGGCGAGGGGAAATGAAGCGTCTTCTGAACACCTTGTTCGTGACTACCCAGGGCGCCTACCTGTGTCGCGAGGGTGAGACCGTGTGCGTTCGCGTCGAGAAGGAGACGAAGCTGCGTGTTCCCATACACACCCTCTCCGGTATCGTCTGTTTCGGGCAGGTCTCGTGCAGTCCCCCTCTAATCGGACTCTGTGGGGAGCGGAACGTGCTTATCTCATTCCACAGCGAGCACGGCCGGTTCTTGGGCCGCGTCCAGGGGCCTATCTCGGGCAACGTGCTGCTCAGGCGAGAGCAATACCGACGAGCTGACGACCTTCAAGCAGCAGCCGCAATCGCCCGCAACATTGTTACTGCCAAGGTTGCCAACTGCCGCACGGTTGTCCTTCGTGCCGTACGAGACCACGCGACCACAACCGATACTCAAGCGTTGACCAAAGCAGCCGCCGAACTGGGCCGAATTGCGGGCGCCCTTCAGCAAGCAGGGTCGCTAGCCAGCGTGCGGGGCCAAGAGGGTGACGCTGCTCAGACCTACTTCAGCGTGTTCAATCACCTAATCGTCGCCCAGAAGAGTGACTTCCAGTTTCGAGAACGCAGTCGGCGTCCCCCGTTGAGCAGCATGAACGCACTGCTGTCGTTCCTGTACGCCTTGTTGGCTCACGACGTGACTGCGGCGCTGGAGTCCGTTGGGCTTGACCCGGCGGTTGGGTTTCTGCATCGCGATCGGCCGGGAAGGCCAAGCCTTGCGCTCGACCTGATGGAGGAGCTGCGGCCGATCTTGGCCGACCGCCTGGCGCTGACGCTGGTGAACCTTCGAAAGGTAAGGGCGTCCGGATTCACAAAGACCGAGACTGGCGCGGTGGTGATGGATGACAAGACACGAAAGCAGGTGCTGGTTTCGTGGCAGAAACGGAAGACCGAAGAGATCACGCATCCGTTCCTAGGCGAAAGAGTTGCGGTCGGGCTGCTGCCGTACGCACAGGCGCTGTTGTTGGCGCGCCATCTGCGCGGGGATCTCGACGGTTACCCGCCGTACATCTGGAGGTGATCGCAGGTGCTTGTGGTAGTGGCGTATGATGTGAACACGCAAACGCCCCAAGGTCGCCGACGGCTCAGACGCGTCGCCAAGGCATGCCAGAACTACGGTCAGCGCGTGCAGTTCTCAGTCTTTGAGTGCCTGGTGGAACCCGCCCAATGGGCAAACCTGAAGCAAACGCTCACTGAAGAGATCTGTGGAGACGAGGATAGCCTTCGGTTCTACTTCCTGGGAAAGAACTGGAAGAGAAGAGTCGAGCATGTTGGCGCCACGGCTGCATACGATCCAGAAGGTAGTCTGATCGCTTAGTGGCATGTGCGCGAACCAGAAGCTCACACGGTGCAACGGGGAGGATCGCGGAGCGCGGAAGTTCTTTCCTTGAATGGATTGCATGATCTTTGACAAGTGAAGAGCGAACTGGAGGGGGCGCGTGGCAAGGGGCTTCGCGCAGCGCGCTCATCCAGCGCTGGCCAAGTCTGTGTTGTGGGAGAAGCAGTCGCCCCCCGCACGGGGGCGTGGATTGAAACGAGCTCGTACCCGTACTGACGGGCGAGCTGGACCTGTCGCCCCCCGCACGGGGGCGTGGATTGAAACAGGCGGGAGGACGCTCCACCCAGGGCGGGGAGGTCGTCGCCCCCCGCACGGGGGCGTGGATTGAAACGTAGAGGCTCGGGCCTGGTGGGAGGAAAGCTGGGGTCGCCCCCCGCACGGGGGCGTGGATTGAAACTTGCCGACTTTGTGAATGGGTTCAAGGACAACAAGGTCGCCCCCCGCACGGGGGCGTGGATTGAAACTCGGGAAGATCTAGGAGGGCTGAATGGCAACCTGGTCGCCCCCCGCACGGGGGCGTGGATTGAAACTCCCACGGGCGGGCTGCCACACCCGAGGCCGGGGGTCGCCCCCCGCACGGGGGCGTGGATTGAAACTAGGAGGGGCCGTGGCCGGGATGAATGAAGCGTAGTCGCCCCCCGCACGGGGGCGTGGATTGAAACCCATAGAGCACCGGTCTTCGCCACAGCAGCGCACCGGTCGCCCCCCGCACGGGGGCGTGGATTGAAACCTCCCGCCTGACCTCCTCCCCTGGGTGGGGCGTGGTCGCCCCCCGCACGGGGGCGTGGATTGAAACCGGCAGGCCGCTCGCGAGCGGCTGCTGGCCCGGAGTCGCCCCCCGCACGGGGGCGTGGATTGAAACAGGCATCCTAGCTCACCTCCGCTGCGAGCTGGCGGGTCGCCCCCCGCACGGGGGCGTGGATTGAAACCCCTTGACACACGGCTAGCCCTGCCTATAATGGCGTCGCCCCCCGCACGGGGGCGTGGATTGAAACATCTTCCCCGCCCATGATTTCTTGGGCGGAGGAGGTCGCCCCCCGCACGGGGGCGTGGATTGAAACTCTGCCCCAGGGGCTCAGGGAGAGCAGCCGAGAGTGTCGCCCCCCGCACGGGGGCGTGGATTGAAACCGTAACCCGCGGCCCATTCCGGCCAGAAGATCGCGTCGCCCCCCGCACGGGGGCGTGGATTGAAACTCCCGCGACCTCATCTTCCCCGCCCATGATCTCGTCGCCCCCCGCACGGGGGCGTGGATTGAAACCTTGCTCGCAGTCGCAACGTGACCGTCCACGCTTAGGTCGCCCCCCGCACGGGGGCGTGGATTGAAACTGGTTATACCACCACTTGCCCTGCTCATCTGCCTTGTCGCCCCCCGCACGGGGGCGTGGATTGAAACTCCGGCTGCTGGGTATTCTTGCGCGCCTTGGCCAAGGTCGCCCCCCGCACGGGGGCGTGGATTGAAACCTCGGGCGGGACGGACTACGGCGGGGTGGCCCTGGTCGCCCCCCGCACGGGGGCGTGGATTGAAACTCCATCCCGTGGGGAACGTTCAACTTCGGGATGTGGTCGCCCCCCGCACGGGGGCGTGGATTGAAACAATATACTTTGACACCTGCTTTTCAACCGTCCGGGTCGCCCCCCGCACGGGGGCGTGGATTGAAACAGCTAGGATGCCTTGTGAAGCCGGTAAGGCCCGAGTCGCCCCCCGCACGGGGGCGTGGATTGAAACTTTGAGACGGAGCGGGTGCGGGATGAGCATGACAGGGTCGCCCCCCGCACGGGGGCGTGGATTGAAACGACTTTCTTGGCTACGTGGACGTGCGGACCGATGGTCGCCCCCCGCACGGGGGCGTGGATTGAAACGCGGCTTCCGCCGCGACCCCTCAAGAAACCGATGTCGCCCCCCGCACGGGGGCGTGGATTGAAACCCACACAAAGGAGCGGTGCAGACTACGGAGCAAGTCGCCCCCCGCACGGGGGCGTGGATTGAAACCATCCTAAGTGGATCTTCCTCGGTTTTAGTCTAGTCGCCCCCCGCACGGGGGCGTGGATTGAAACTCACCCTCTCCGCAAACGTGATCACGTGCACCCCGTCGCCCCCCGCACGGGGGCGTGGATTGAAACCGGGATGAGCTTCGGTTATTCCTGCAAGATCTGGTCGCCCCCCGCACGGGGGCGTGGATTGAAACAGCGTTCTTCGATGAGGCGGACCAGTGGCGGCAGGTCGCCCCCCGCACGGGGGCGTGGATTGAAACCCGGGAGGGAAGTAGCTCCCCGCCGCCCCCGGACGTCGCCCCCCGCACGGGGGCGTGGATTGAAACGAGAAACCGCTGCTCGGAGCGCGTGAGTTGTAACGGTCGCCCCCCGCACGGGGGCGTGGATTGAAACATTTGGCTTGACGAGCTTACAACGGACACAGTTGGTCGCCCCCCGCACGGGGGCGTGGATTGAAACTTTGACTCCCGGCTCCAGTAGCCTTTGACTTCGAGTCGCCCCCCGCACGGGGGCGTGGATTGAAACGCCGGAGCGGCTGAACCAGATGTATTGCCCGACGGTCGCCCCCCGCACGGGGGCGTGGATTGAAACCCTGACCCACTATCCCGAACTGCAGGGGTTCGTTGGTCGCCCCCCGCACGGGGGCGTGGATTGAAACGTAGAGCGCTACACCGAAGGCACGAGCGCCGCCCGTCGCCCCCCGCACGGGGGCGTGGATTGAAACCTCGTGCAGCCTGCGGAAGTAGGCCAGGAGGTCGCGTCGCCCCCCGCACGGGGGCGTGGATTGAAACGTTGAGCGTCCGCACATCTGCCAACAGCTCCCACAGTCGCCCCCCGCACGGGGGCGTGGATTGAAACCAACGCAGCCAAGTGGCCACGTAGGCTCTCGATCGTCGCCCCCCGCACGGGGGCGTGGATTGAAACACCTCCCCCTCGGTGGCTTGGGGTACTCGGCCGGGTCGCCCCCCGCACGGGGGCGTGGATTGAAACTACTCTAGTTGTGCCCGCTCCGTCGGTCGGGGCATGGTCGCCCCCCGCACGGGGGCGTGGATTGAAACTCGAAGGCCTGCAGGAGGCATCATGACAACTAGAGTCGCCCCCCGCACGGGGGCGTGGATTGAAACTCAGGGCTTCTGGCAGAGCTTGGCGACGTTCCCGTGTCGCCCCCCGCACGGGGGCGTGGATTGAAACGGGTCGGGACTTATCGGCACTTGCGACCGTGCGGGTCGCCCCCCGCACGGGGGCGTGGATTGAAACTTATGCGTCCGATCCACCGTACAAGTACTCGCCAGTCGCCCCCCGCACGGGGGCGTGGATTGAAACTACGAGGATCGCAGAGATCCTCGCAGAGGCCGTGGTCGCCCCCCGCACGGGGGCGTGGATTGAAACTCGAACGCGACCATCTCCGGCCACTCCTCATCACGGAGGTCGCCCCCCGCACGGGGGCGTGGATTGAAACTTCGGTCGGGGAGATTGAACTATGAAGGCGAGGTAGTCGCCCCCCGCACGGGGGCGTGGATTGAAACCCACGGCGATCTGGCACCCGCAACCTGGGCCACGAAGCTCCTCACGCTCGCGTGCCGTACCTCGACGTCTTTGACGCGCTGAGTGCAGGGTTGGCTCGCCTCGGCCCCGACCACCCCGCTCCTTCCCTTGGGGGACTGGCGTCGAGACGTAGTGAGGTTCATCGGACTCGGCGCCTGACCGTCTGCACTCGATCGCCGCGCCAAGCGGCCCGCGGAGCCTTGGGCTGCGCAGTGGACCTTCGGTTTCCGCGACAGAGGTCGCGCTCGGTGGTCCGCTGTCAGTCAACCCTCGTGGCTGGTGGGTTTCGGGAACGGGCTAGGGAATAGGGGGATGGACGGTCCGTCGGTCACAGGCGCGAATCGGCCCGCAGGCGTCGCGGATGAACTTCTCCGCATGGGAGGCTCGCAGGCGTCGATCCACGCTTCTCGGTGCCGGCGGGAGGCCGGGGACCCGGAGGACCCCGCACGCCCGGGCGTTCGCCGTGATCGGGCGCGCCCGATCCTCCGCGAGGTGGTGGGCGGCGGTGAGGACGCGCAGCCTGCGGACGAACGTTCCCACGGGCTCCCCGACGATGGCACGGAACCCCCGGTGGAAGTGGTAGGGCGAGAAGTTGGCCACCCGGGCGAGGGTGTGGAGCGAGAGGTCCCCAGCGAGGTGGTCGTGGGGCTGGGGAAGCACGCGCTCGACCCGGCGCTCGTCCTCCTGCCGCGAGACCTGGTGGACCTCCGTCGGACCACCCACCTGTGAGTGGAGTGGTGCTGGGGGCGCCGGCGCTAGGGCCGGACGTCCCCTTCCCCCGTCCTCGGGTGGTGGCTATACTGCCAACTGGAAGTCGAGCGGCCGTCCGTGCAGTCGCGGCGTGGGCACGGGGCCCCGGTGCAGGATGCTGAAGGAGGAGAGGATGGGTGGGAAGCGAGTCGCAGCAGCGATCGGTGTGGTAGTGGGAGCAGGGCTTCTCACGGGATGCTGCCTGTTCAGTGGGAACCCCACGGTCACGATCATGGGCCCGAGCACCGCAACGGTAGGCCAGTCGGTCACGTTCATGGCCCAGGCCACGGGCGGCGGTGGAACGTACACCTACGTCTGGATGGGCGCGATGGGCCAGGGTGCCATGGCCACGGCGACGTTCACGTCCCCCGGCTCGCAGGTGGTGATGGTGACGGTCACCGACAACTGCGGCAAGACGGCCTCCGCTCAGTGGACGGTGACCGTCACGGGCGACAGCCCCAGCGGGAACTTGAGCGGGATGTGGAGTGGGACGATCTACGACAACCGCGGTGATTCAATGCAGTTCTCACTCCAGTTGACCCACGTGGGCACAAACGTCACTGGGACAGCGTATGGAGGCGGGCTGAGCTCGTCTGGGAGCGGATCCTATGCCGCTGGGCAGTTCCAGTTCCAGTTCCAGTGGTGGCGCACGACGACAGTTGTGACCCTTGTCGGGACCTACAACCCGGGAGCGAACGAGCTCTCAGGTGACTGGATGATTGGAGGACTGCGAGGGGGGTCCTGGCGAGTCCGTCGTTAGCCCCGCCTGCGGTCGGCGTCGGCGAGGATGCTCCAGACGACGGCCGGCGGCACAGCCCCGCCGGCCGCTTTTCCTTGCGCCCCGTGCGGCTTCCGGTAAGCTACTCTCACCGGCCGGCGTAGCTCAGCAGGCAGAGCAGCCGCTTCGTAAGCGGCGGGTCGGGGGTTCGATTCCTCCCGCCGGCTCAAGAAGACAGTCCCAAGCCAACAAGCCGCACATGGTCTGGTTGGGCAGGTGGGACTCCCGACTCAGGACTTGAGACTGTCCTACCGGGGTGAGAACGATGGACAAGGGCACGTACCGAGTCAAGACCGGATTCGCAGAGATGTTCAAGGGTGGAGTGATCATGGACGTCACCACTGCCGACCAGGCCCGCATTGCCGAGGAGGCGGGCGCCGTGGCGGTGATGGCCCTCGAGCGTGTTCCGGCGGACATTCGCGCCCAGGGCGGTGTAGCGCGGATGGCCGATCCCATGAGGATCAAGGAGATCCAGGCCGCTGTCTCGATCCCGGTCATGGCCAAGGCCCGCATCGGGCACTTCGCTGAAGCTCGGATCTTGGAGGCCCTGGGGGTGGACTTCATCGACGAAAGCGAGGTTCTGACCCCAGCTGATCCATTTCATCACATCGACAAGTGGCTGTTCAAGGTTCCGTTTGTCTGTGGCTGCCGTGATCTGGGTGAGGCTGCGCGGCGGATCGCCGAAGGTGCGGCGATGATCCGCACGAAAGGTGAGGCCGGCACGGGGAACGTGATCGAGGCCGTGCGCCACATGCGCCTGCTCAATGACCAGATCAAGCGACTCGCCGGGATGTCGCGAGCCGAGCTCGTGAGCTACGGCAAGGAACTCGGGGCACCGGCGGAGATCCTCGAGCTCGTTCAGGCCGAAGGCCGTCTCCCTGTGGTCAACTTCGCCGCTGGTGGGATCGCTACCCCAGCCGATGCGGCGCTGATGCGAATGCTGGGCTGTGACGGTGTATTCGTGGGCTCCGGGATCTTCAAGAGCGCGGACCCCGAGAAGCGAGCCCGGGCGATCGTGCTTGCCTGCACGCACTTCGATGACCCCCAGGTCCTGGCTGAGGTGTCAGCGGGGCTCGGTGAGGCGATGCCTGGGCTGCCGATCGAGGCGATCCCGGACCAGGAGCTCATGCAGCACCGATGACAATAGGGGTCCTGGCGGTCCAGGGCGACGTGCGTGAGCATCTGCGCACTGTGGGTCGCCTCGCAGCGGAGGCACGCCCGGTGCTGCGGCCCGATCACCTGGTCGGGCTCGACGGGATCATCCTCCCCGGGGGGGAGTCGACGGCGATGTGGCGTCTGATGACCCAGACAGGGCTCGCTGCGTCGCTCCGGGAGGCCGTCGGCCGCGGGTTGCCGGCGTTCGGCACGTGCGCCGGGATGATCCTTCTTGCCCGCGAGATCACGAACTGGCCGCAGACGTTCCTCGGTGTGCTGGACATCGCGGTGGAAAGGAACGCGACCGGCCGCCAGGTGGACTCATTCGAGGCGCGGATTGCCACGGACGGGCTCGGCGAGCTGCCCGCGGTGTTCATCCGCGCACCGATGGTGCGGAGGATGGGCCCTCGCGTGGAGGCGCTGGGGAAGCTCGGCGACGTCCCAGTGTTGGTTCGCGAAGGGCGTCTCCTTGCCGCGAGTTTCCACCCGGAGCTCACCGGGGACGATCGGGTGCATGCGCTGTTCATTCGGATGTGCCAGAAGGGGGAACCATGTCAGCACGCGTAGCGATCAACGGTTTCGGACGGATCGGACGGATTGCCCTGCGGATCATCGCCCAGAACGGGTGGCCGGTTGAGGTCGTCGGGATCAACGACCCGTTCCTCCCGGCCGCGACCGCGGCCCACCTCCTGCGCTACGATTCTGTGTACGGACGGGCGCCGTTCTCGGTTCGCCTGGCTGGAGGGGATCTCGTCGCCGACGGCCGGACGATCCCCTTCCTCGCTGAGAAGGACCCGGCTCAACTCCCGTGGGGGCAGCACAGGGTCGACGTGGTGATTGAGTCCAGTGGGGTGTTCACGGATCCGGACAAAGCAGAAGCTCACCTCAAGGCCGGCGCGAAGCGGATCGTGCTCTCCGCCCCCCCGAGCGGCCCACGGAAGGGCGAGGTCCTCCAGATCCTGTGGCGGGTGAACGAGGAGCAGTTCGCCGAGAAGGGTAAGCCGGCGATCGTGTCCGCCGCGTCCTGCACCACCAACTCGCTCGGGCCGGTGGTGAAGGTCCTCCACGATGCCTTCGGAATTGAGCACGGGTTCCTGACCACGGTCCACGGCTACACGGCGGACCAGCGCCTGGTCGACGCACCCCACAAGGATCTCGCCCGGGCGCGTGCTGCGGCGGTGAACATCATCCCCACGTCAACCGGCGCGGCACGGTCCATTCCCGCGATCTTCCCCGACCTCAAGGGGAAGATGGACGGGATCGCAACCCGGGTACCCGTTCCTGCGGGATCCATCTCCGACTTCACGGCGACCCTGCGGCGTGCCCCCGGGGCAACCGCGGAGGCTGCGGTGAGTGCCGTGAACCGTGCGTTCGAGGAGGCCGCGCGAGGGCCTCTGGGAGAGGTCATGTTGGTGACGGGCGATCCCATCGTGTCGTCGGACGTTCTTGGTGAGTCCCACTCCTGCGTCGTCGCCACTGCGTACACGATGGCCCTGCCTCAGGCCCCCTCGGTGGTGAAGATCCTCGCGTTCTACGACAACGAGTGGGGCTACACGGCGCGCCTTGTCGATGTGGCCAGGTTCGTCACGGCCTAGAAGGGCCCGCGCGCTGGCAGGGGTGGTCGGCATCCTGTTCCGGCCGACGTGCTTCCTGTGTGGAGAGGCTATGCCGGTGTTGGCGCCGGTCTGCGAAAGGTGCCTGCGCACACTCCCTCGCTGGGATGGAGCGGTATGCATCGTGTGTGGAACGGGAATCGAGGAGGGGCTTGACCTGTGCCGTACCTGCGCGGTGCAGGGACATCCCTACGCGTGGGCCAAGACGATTGGTCCTTACGAAGGCGGTCTGCGTCGGCTGATTCGGGGACTGAAGTACGAGGGAGAGCGGGCCCTCGCGTGGCCGTTGGGCCGGCTACTGGCCCAGCAGGTGGACCGACCCGTGGCGCCGGTTGTGACGTGCGTCCCGCCTGATCCGAGGCGGCTTCAGGACCGGGGGTATCACGCCGCCGAGCTCCTGGGGGCGACGGTGGCGAGGGGTTTGGGCGTGCAGTTCCGCCGCTTGCTCATCAAACGCCGTTCTACGCCACCTCAGGTGGGCCGGGCCCGGCCAGAGCGCAAGCGGGCAATGGAGGGCCTGTTCGCCGCCCGAACGCGGGGAGCGGGCGAGGCTGCCCTCGTGGTCGACGATGTGATTACGACGGGGGCGACGATCGCCGAGGCCGCGCGAGCCCTCATCGATGCCGGCTTCGGCGAGGTCGGAGTGCTGGCCTGCGCGCAAGCTGTGGTAGGCAGGGAGGTGTAGGTGGAGTTCAAACGGATGGTCGTGGGGTCTCTGCGAACGAACGCGTACGTCCTTGCGGCCGACGGTGAAGCGGCTCTTGTTGATCCGGGGGATGCCGCCCCGCACCTCGATACGGCGTGGGACGGGCATCTCCTGCGCTACATCCTGCTCACCCACGGCCACTTCGACCACGCGGACGGGGCGGAGATCGTGCACGCCCGCACCGGAGCCCCGGTACTCTATCATCCCGACGAAGCGAGCACGTTCTGGACCATGGGTCGGAGGCCGCCGCCTCTGGGCCAGGCCCTCGCAGAGGGTGCCCGTCTTCCGCTCGGGGGCGACGAACTCGTCGTGTGGCATCTGCCGGGACACTCCCCGGGATCGGTTGCCTTCCTGTGGGAGAAGGGGAAGGTGGCCGTGGTGGGTGACGTCCTGTTTGCCCGTTCCGTGGGGCGTTCGGACCTTCCCGGCGGCTCGTGGGATGTCCTGCGGCGGTCGCTGTCTCGTCTGCTGGGGTTGGATGACGAGTGGCGAATCCTTCCTGGGCACGGGCCGGCGACGAGCATCGGCCAGGAGCGGTTGCACAACCCGTACCTTCAGGATCTGGACCATGCCCGGCCGTGAACTGGAGGAGGTGAAGGCACGGGTTGACATCGTCGAGCTGATCGGGCGTTACGTCGCCCTGAGGCCCTCCGGCCAGCGGTTCAAGGGGAGGTGCCCGTTCCACCCCGACGACACCCCGTCCTTCATCGTCTCCCCGGACAAGGGGCTCTGGCATTGCTTCGGCTGCCACGCCGGTGGCGATGCGATCGGATTCCTGATGAAGGTCGAGCGGCTGTCGTTCCCTGAGGCGCTGGCGCGGCTGGCCCAAGAGCTGGGCGTCGAGATCCACGCGTCGGGCGGGGAGGGCAGAGCGAGGCTGCTCCAGGTGAACCAGCAGGCGGTCGAGTTCTTCGCTCGGGAGCTCCGCAAGCCATCCGGGAGGAAGGCCCGCGACTACCTCCTCAGCCGTGGCTTGGGCGAGGAGCTGTGGGAACGCCACAAGCTGGGTTACGCGCCAGAAGGATGGGATGGCCTCCTTCGTGCGCTTGGACGGGTGGGAACCGAGATCCTGCGCGAGCTGGGGTTGGTCATTGCCGGTGAGCGGGGGTACTACGACCGGTTTCGGGACCGGGTGATGTTCACCCTGTGTGACGACCAGGGCCGGCCGGTCGCGTTCGCGGGGCGGAGCTTCGCC
Source organism: Candidatus Bipolaricaulis sibiricus (assembly GCA_004102645.1). Lineage (GTDB taxonomy): Bacteria > Bipolaricaulota > Bipolaricaulia > Bipolaricaulales > Bipolaricaulaceae > Bipolaricaulis > Bipolaricaulis sibiricus. Next base: position 939,733 of record CP034928.1, read on the forward strand.
GGAGAGCCCAAGTACCTGAACACCCCCAACACCGCGCTGTTCACGAAGGGAACGCTCCTCTATGGATTGGATCTCGCCCGCGACGCGATCCGCAGCACCGGCCGGGCTGTCCTGGTCGAGGGGTACACCGACGTCATCAGCTTCCACGCTGCGGGGATCGGAGAGGCCATTGGTTCGATGGGGACAGCTCTCACCGATGCCCAAGCCCGGTTGATCGCCCGCCACACGGATCACGTTGTGATCGCCTACGATCGGGACGCGGCCGGCGAAGCCTCGGCCCTGCGGGGCCTCGTGATCCTTCGAGCCGCCGGGCTCCAAGTGGGGGTAGCCGTGCTTCCGCCTGGGGAGGATCCCGACTCGCTCGTGCGCAGACACGGTGCCGAGGCCGCACGGGAGGTCCTCGCCCATGCGCTCCCGTTCCATCGGTTTTTCGTCGAGGCGATGGCCTCGCGGCACGAGATCAGTACCGTCGAGGGGAAGGAGCGAGTCCTGATCGAGGCAAAGACGTTTTGGCCGGAGATCCGGAGCGTCCCCCTACAGCACGAGGTCGCCCGAGAACTGTCGAGCATGCTGGCGTTGCGCGAGGAGGAGGTGTGGCGCTACCTTCAGGCGGAGGCCCGCTCGGCCTCGTTGCCGGAAGCCCGGGCACGCGTGGGTCCGGAGGAGATCTTCGTCCACTTTCTGATCGAGGGGAAGCTACCCGATCACGCTCTCGAGCAGCTTGACCTGGAGGAGTTCCGCCCGGAACATCGCCCTATCGTGGCCAAGTGGTTGGAACTGTGGCACGAAGGTCAACGGCCGACTGCAGCGGCGCTTGCGGCGGACCTTTCCCCCGAACAGGTCGATATCTTGACCCGAGTTGCCCTTCTCGAAGTCCCGTTTTCGGACGAGGCCCAGGCGGTCGAAGACGCCGTGACCCGGTTCCTCTACCTGCCGCGGGTGAACCGGAGGTTGAGCGAGACGCGGCGTCAACTCGCCGCGGCGGAGGCGGCTGGGGATACGGGGCGTGTTCAAGCGCTGAACTCGGAGCTCCAGGCTTTGTGTCAGGAGCGCATGCGGATCTTGAGGAGGAGGTGACCGTGCCCGACGAAATCGACATCGTTCCTCCCGAGGTGCGTGAGCCGGGAGCGGCGGCCGAGGAAGAGGAGCTAAGCGATCTGATCCCACTGATTGCCGAGCTGGCCGATTCCGAGCCTGAGGAGGAGCCGGCCGAGCGTGGCCGTGACCCGGTCCGCACCTATCTCCGCGAGATCGGGAGAGTTCCGCTTCTCACACGGGAAGAGGAGGCCGAGCTTGCCCAGAAGGTCGAAGCCGGAACAGCAGCGCTGGAAGAGCTCAACCAGGGGGTCGTGGATCCACAACGCAAAGCGGAACTCGAGAAGGTCATTCAGGAAGGGGACGCGGCGCGGGAGCGGCTTGCGGTGTCCAACCTTCGGCTCGTCGTGTCGATCGCGAAGCGCTACATGCACCGTGGGCTCTCCTTCCTCGACCTCATTCAGGAAGGCAACATCGGCCTCATGCGGGCGGTGGAGAAGTTCGACTGGCGCAAGGGATACAAGTTCTCGACCTACGCCACGTGGTGGATCCGCCAGGCGATCACCCGTGCCATCGGCGACCAGGCCCGAACGATCCGGGTCCCGGTTCACACGATGGAGGCGGTGCAGGAGCTGGGCCGCTTGCGACGGGAGTACATCCGCGAACACGGCGCGGCCCCCACCTACGAGCAGCTGGCAGAGCTTCTCGGAACGAGTGTGGATCGGGTAAAGAAGATCGAGCAGGCGGCGGCATTCACGACATCGCTCGAACGCCCGCTGTCGGACGATGACGATGACACTCTGGGCGACTTCATCGCTGACGTGTCGGCCCAGTCCCCGGTGCGGGAGGCACTGCGCGCCCGGCTCCGAGACGAACTTCGCGATGCCCTGACCGAACTCGATCCCCGCGAGCGGGAGATCCTCGAGCTGCGCTACGGGCTGATCGACGGTCATCCCCGGACGTTGAAGGAGGTGGCGAGCCAGTTCGAGATCACCCGCGAGCGGGTGCGCCAGCTCGAGCTGAAGGCCCTCGAGAAGCTGAAGTACCCGGCCCGGCACCGGTCGTTGCGCTCCCTGCGCGAGCTCCTCCTGTCCGAGGAGGAATGACGGTTCTCCTCCTCCTGGGACCGACCGCGACTGGGAAGAGCGCGGTCGCGGGGGTGGTCGCGGAGGCGGTGGGGGCCGAGGTCATCTCCGCCGATGCCCGGGCAGTCTACCGGGGCCTGGAGATCGGCACGGATCGTCCCCCTCCGTCGGTCCTGGCACGGGTCCCCCACCACCTGGTGGGCGTCCTCGATCCCGTGGAGCGGTACGATGCCGCGGCGTTCCGTCGCGACTGCGAGCGGATCGTGGCGGAGATCCATGCCCGCGGCCGGCGGGCAGTCATCGTTGGGGGGAGCACGCTCTACGTCCGCGCGCTCACCCGCGGCTTGTTCCCGGGGCCGGCCGCGCAGCCTCACCTCCGCGAGGAGCTCGCCCGCCGTCCCCTTGCCGAACTGCACGCCGAGCTGGCCCGGGTCGATCCCGCGTCCGCGGCGCGGATCCACCCGTCGGACCGGGTGCGGATCGTGCGCGCGCTGGAGGTGCACAGGTTGACCGGCCGACCCCTCTCCGGGTGCTGGGGACAGGAGAGGACCTTTCCGTTCCCACTCGTCAAGGTCGCGCTGACTGTCGAACGCGGGGAGCTCCACCGACGGATCGAGGCCCGGGTGGCGCGGATGTTCGACCGCGGCCTGGTCGAGGAGGCGCGGCGGCTGTGGAAGAGCGGGGTCCCCCACGATGCCCCGGCGGCGCGGACGATCGGGTACCAGGAGCTGTTTCCGTTCTTCGCGGGGGAGTACGACCTCGACGAGGCGCGTCGGCGGATCGTCCGGAACACGAAGGCCTACGCCCGGCGGCAGCTCGCGTTCTTCCGTGCGGAGAGCGACGTTGATTGGATCGACGTCACCGGGCGTCCCGTCGCCGACGTCGCGGGCGAGGTTCTCGCCCGGTGGCGGGGTGCAGAAGGGTAGAATCAGCCCGTGAAGCGCGTCCTTGGTGCGGCAAGCGTTCGGGATCTCGACGGGAAGGCCGAAAGTTCCGGCGTCCCCTCCCTTCTCCTCATGGAGTCCGCCGGCCGCGGAGCCGCCGAAGCGATCCGAACCTGGGCGCCCGACCTCGCCGGGGGACGGATCCTCGCCGTGTGCGGGACGGGAGGAAACGGCGGAGACGCCCTGGCCGCTGCGCGGTGGTTGGGGCAGTGGGGCGCGGACCCCCGGGCGATCCTCCTCGGCGAGCCCCGCGGCCCGGCCGCCGACCAGGCCGCCGCGTTCCGGGCGTCGTTCCCGAAGAACGTCGTCCCGGTCGAGGGGGAGGACGACGTCGCCGCCCTCGAGGCGTGGCTCGCAGAGGCGGATCTCGTGCTCGACGGGATCCTCGGGGTCGGGCTGTCCGGCCCGCCGCGGGGGCGGGCCCGAACGGCGATCGAGGCGGTGGAGGGCTCCCGGCTGCCCGTGGTGGCCATCGATCTCCCATCAGGCCTCGATGCGGACACCGGGCGGGTCGACGGGCCGACGGTGCGGGCGGCCCTCACGCTCGCCATGGGATGCCTCAAGCCGTGTCACCTCCTCCCCCCGGCAGCGGAGCGGTGCGGCGAGGTGCGGGTCGTGGACGTGGCCTACCCGGTCGGGGCGTGGGACGAGGTCGACCCCGTGGCCCTCGTTCTGGAGGCGGGCGACGTTCGGGCCCTTCTCCCCTCCCGACCCCGGTTCGGCCACAAGGGGACGTTCGGGAGGGTCCTCGTCGTGGGGGGCGCGGTGGGGATGGCCGGGGCCGCCGCGCTCGCCGCCCACGGGGCGCTGCGCGCCGGGGCGGGGTTGGTCCACGTCCTCTGTCCGGAGCCCGTGTACCCGATCGTGGCGTCCCTCGTCCCCGAGGCCCTCGTCCACCCCGGGGCGGCCGAGGACGGCCAGTTCGCCCCTGAGGCCGCGGAGGAGGCGGTGCGGTGGACGGAAGGGATGGACGTCGTCGTGGTCGGTCCGGGCCTCGGCCGCGGTCCCGGTCCAGCGGCGATCGTGCAAGCTCTCGTTCAGGCCGGGATCCGGCTCGTCCTCGACGCCGACGCCCTGTTCGCCCTCGCCAGGGAGCCCGAGCTCCTCGCCGCGAGCCACGGGGAGCTCGTCCTCACCCCCCACCCGGGGGAGTTCGGCCGCCTCGTGGGGACTGACCCCGAGGAGATCGTTCCCGACAAGATCCGCTGGGCACGGGAGAAGGCGGAGGCGTGGAGGGCGGTCGTCGTCCTCAAAGGGCCCCCCACGGCGATCGCCGACCCGTCGGGTCACGTGCTCCTCTCGACGACGGGGAACACCGCCCTCGCCCACGGCGGGTCGGGGGACGTCCTGGCGGGGATGGTCGCCGGTCTGTGGGCTGGGGGGGCGGGCGCAGGGGACGCGGCGTCCGCCGCAGCGTTCGTCCACGGCCGGGCGGCCGAGCTGCTCGCCGCCACCAGCTCCCCGCGGGCCCTCCTTCCCACCGACCTCCTGGCCGCCCTCCCCGAGGCGTTCGCCGTGGTCGAGGGTTAGCCGTGCCCCTGTTCGACACCCACGCCCACCTCGACTTTCCCCAGTTCGACCGGGACCGGGGTCGGGTTCTCGCCGCGCTCCGGGCCGAGCGGGTGGCCGTCCTCAACGTGGGAGCCGACCTCCGCTCGTCGGCGGCGTCGCTTGCGCTCGCGCGCCAGCACCCGTTCGTGTTCGCCGCGTGCGGGGTCCACCCCCACGACGCCCGTACGTTCACCCCCGACGCAGAGCGGGAGCTTTCCGCACTCCTCCGGCAGGGGGCGGTGGCGGTGGGCGAGTGCGGGCTCGACTTCTACCGCAACCTCTCCCCCCGGGATGCCCAGGTCGCCGCGTTCCGGGCCCAGCTCCGGCTCGCGAAGCGGTTGGATCTCCCCGTCGTCCTCCACGAGCGCGCGGCGTGGGACACCTTCCTGTCCGTGCTCCGTGACGAAGCCCCCCTGCGGGGGGTGGTCCACGCGTTCTCTGGGGACGCCGGCCGGGCCGGGGCGATCGCGGACCTCGGCCTCCACCTCGGGATCGGGGGTCCGCTCACCTACGCCCAGAACCACGCCCTGCGCGGGGCCGTGGGAAGCGTCCCGCTCGACCGGATCGTCATCGAGACGGACGCCCCGTACCTGCCGCCCGAACCGCACCGCGGAAAGCGGAACGACCCAGGGATGGTCCGGCTCGTCGCCGAGCGGCTTGCCGCCCTGCGGGGGATGCCCGTGGCCGAGCTCGCCGAGGCGACGTGGACCAACGCCTGCCGGCTGCTCGCCGTCGCGCCCCGGTTCGAACCTCCTGCGTGAGAGACCGCCACCCAGCCACCGGACCGGAGGGCAAGGCCGGGTCCCGACGGGAACCAGGGGCTCTTCCGCCGAGCACGCGGAGATCGCGGAGAGACCCGGGAACCGCCCCCCAAGGACACGAAGAGCACGACGGGATCGTGGGTGCAAGATCGAGCAGCCGGTGCGGGAACCCTGCCTACGGCGGGCAGGGATGGGGCGAGACCGACCTTCCGGAGGGGTGGCTGCGCGGCCCACGCCCCCGTCCTTCTCCGCTCCCCCCGTGGGGGAAGAGGGTTGGGGTAACGGGGGATTCTCCTGTTCAGTTCAAGCGTATGATCACCTCGACCATCGCACGGGTGCCGCGGCCGCCGCACGTACTCCCACGGGCTCCTAGGGGATGCAGCCCCGCTCCCGGAGCGAGGTGTGGCCCGTCTTCGTGAGGATGAGGTGGTCGAGGACCTCGATCCCAAGGATCTTCCCCGCCTCGACGAGCTGCCGGGTGAGGGTGAGGTCGTCCGCGCTCGGCTCGAGGTTTCCCGACGGGTGGTTGTGGGCCAAGATCACCGCCGCCGCCCGGTCGGCGATCGCGTCGGCGAACACCTCGCGGGGGTGGACCGGGCTCGAGGTGAGAAGCCCCACCGTGACCACACGGGCCTCGATCACCTCGTGGGCCCCGTTGAGGGTGAGGGCCATGAAGTGCTCCTGCTTTCGATCGCGGATCGTGGCAAAGTAGGGAAGCGCGTCCGCGGGGGTCGCGATCCGGCCCGGCCCGCGCTGGAAGTGGCGACGGGCGAGTTCCAGGGCAGCCAGGATCTGGCACGCCTTGGCCTCCCCCACGCCGGCGAACCGGGTGAGCTCGGCCAGTCCCCACCGCCCGAGGTTGGGACCGGCCTCCCGCAGAAGGGCTGCCGCGAGCTCGACCGCGCTCTTGCCCTTCGTCCCGGTGTGGATGAGGACCGCGAGGAGCTCGGCGTCGGACAGGGCCTGGGCCCCCCGGGCGCGGAGCTTTTCCCGCGGCCGCTCGAACTCAGGCAGGTCCTTGATCCGCTTCGGGCCCATCGCTCGTGGATCATGCCCGGTTGCTGAACGGTCCTCAACGCAGGCTCACCCACCGGCCGCCAGCGGTTGCTCGGCGCGGGAACGCCGCTACCATGCGGGAACATGACGACCCAGGTTCACGTCGCGTTCCTGTGGCATATGCACCAGCCGTGGTACGCCCTCCCGGGTGACGCCGTGAACCTCCTCCCCTGGACCCGCCTCCGCGCGGTCAAGGACTACACGGACATGGCCGCCTGGCTCGAACGGTCCCCGGTCCCGGTGACGGTCAACTTCACCCCCTCCCTCACCGAGCAGCTGCGCCGGTACGCCGAGGGGACGCTCCTCGATCGCTACCTCCCGTCCCGGGGGGATCGGGAGGCGATGGCCGACCTCCGCGCGGGGCACGTCCCGCTGCCGGTGGGGCGGCGCGGGCTTCCTGTTCCTGACCTCGCCCGGATCCGCGCCGCGAAGGGGGAAGACGGGGATCGAACTCTCCTCGGGTGGTCCCTCCTCGCCTGGCTCGGTCAGTCCGTCTTGGACGCGGAACCAGGCCTGCGCGAGCTCTGGGAGCGGGGGGTGTTCTCCCGGGCGGACCTCGCCGCGCTCGAGGGACGCCACCTCGAGCTCGTGGCGGGGATCCTCCCCCGCTACCGCCGCCTCGCCGCCGACGGGACGATCGAGCTCACGGCGACGCCGTTCTACCACCCGATCCTCCCGCTCCTGGTCGACACGGCGGCGGCGCGGCGGTCGCAGCCCCATGACGAGCTCCCCGCCTTCTCCGCTCCGGACGACGCCCGGGACCAGGTCCACCGCGCCCTCGACCACCACGCGGCGACCTTCGGGCGGCGGCCGCAGGGGATGTGGCCCGCCGAGGGAGCGGTGAGCGCCGACGCCGCCGGTCTGTTCGCCGGGCAGCGGGTGGGCTGGATCGCCACCGACGGGGGGATCCTCGCCCGGTCGCTCGGCCGTGCCCCCACGCCGCACGAGCTCCACCGCCCGTGGCGGTTGGCCACGCCCGGCGGCGAGATCACGATCGTGTTCCGGGACACGTTCCTCTCGAACCGGATCAGCTTCGACTACGGCGCCTGGCGGCCGGAGGACGCGGCGGCGGACCTCCTCGGCCGGTTCCAGGAGGTCGGCCGCTCCTGGCACGGCGCCCCGCCCCTCGTCCTCATCGCGATGGACGGGGAGAACGCGTGGGAGTTCTTCGATCGGAACGGGGAGCCGTTCTTCGCCGCCCTCTATCGCGCCCTGGGCAGGACCCCCGGGATTGTGCCGACGACGGTGTCGGGCTACCTCGCCCGATTCGGCACCGAGGGGATGCTCGGCGACCTGTGGGCCGGGTCGTGGATCGACGCCGACTTCCGCACCTGGATCGGCCACCCAGCCCAGAACCGCGCGTGGACCCTCCTCGCCGGGGCGCGGCAGGCGGTGGCCGACGCCCCCCCCGGCCCGGCCCGCGACCGGGCCCGGGAACACCTCCTCGTCGCCGAGGGGAGCGACTGGTTCTGGTGGTACGGCCCCCACCACTCCTCTCTCCACGAGCCCCTGTTCGATCGCCTGTTTCGGGCGCACGTCGCTGCCGCGTATCGCGAGCTCGGGCACGGCGTGCCCCCGGGACTCGCCGTGTAGGCATGCGCCCGAGGCGTCCCGGGAGTACATTCTTCCCGTGACCCCACGGCGAGGGAGAGGACGATGACCCAGGTGCTCACGTTCGTGATGGCCGGTGGTCGGGGCGAGCGGCTGCACCCCCTCACCCGCGATCGGGCGAAGCCCGCGGTTCCGTTTGCCGGGCTGTACCGGATCATCGACTTCACGCTCACGAACTGCCTCCACTCCGGGCTCCGCCACATCCTCGTCCTCACCCAGTACAAGTCGCTGTCGCTTGAGCGCCACCTCCACCACGGGTGGAGCCTGTTCAGCCAGGCACTGGGGGAGTTCCTGATCGCGGTGCCGCCGCAGCAACGGACCGCGGAGCACTGGTACCTCGGGACCGCGGACGCAATCTGGCAGAACTGGTATTCGGTCGAACGCTTCGCGATGGAACGGGGGGCTCCGAACGCGATCCTCATCCTGGCCGGAGATCACGTGTACAAGATGGACTACCGCCCGATGGTTCAGTTTCATCGGGAGCACGACGCGGACCTCACGGTGGGTGTCCTCTCCGTCCCGCTTCCCGAGGCCGCGGGGCAGCTCGGGGTGCTCGCTGTGGACGAAGGGCTCCGCGTCCAACGATTCCAGGAGAAGCCGGCCGAGCCTGCCCCGTCGCCCGAGAACCCCGCGGTGTGCCTCGCCTCGATGGGGATCTACGTGTTCCGCCCGGAGGTCCTTGCCCGGAGGCTCGAGGAAGACGCCGCAATCCCAACCTCGTCGCACGATTTCGGTAAGGACGTGATCAACCGAATGGTGGGGGAGGACCGGGTGTTCGCGTTCCCGTTCGAGCGTGGAAACAGGAACCCCGTTCCCTACTGGCGCGACGTGGGAACGCTCGATGCCTACTGGGAGGCCCACATGGACCTCGTGGCGATCACCCCTTTGTTCAACCTCTACGACCGGGAGTGGCCGATCCATACCTACCACGAACCATGGCCGCCCGCAAAGACGGTTCACGAGGAACCCGGACGGACGGGAACGGCGGTGAGCTCGCTCCTCTCACCGGGGTGCATCGTGTCCGGATCGACCGTGGTGCGGTCCATTCTGTCGCCCGGCGTGCGGGTCAACAGCTTCGCCACCGTCGAGGAGTCGGTCCTTCTGTCCGGGGTCGACGTGGGTCGCGGGGCGCGGGTCCGACGGACAATCGTGGACAAGGGGGCACGCATCCCGCCTGGGGAGAGCGTCGGCTACAATGTCGACCAGGACAGGGAGCGGTTCACCGTCACCGACCGGGGGATCGTGGTCATCCCCAAGGAAGCTCGCTTCTAGCGGTATCATTTCTGGAGGAGGTTCGCCTATGCCCTACTGGGGAGGCAAGGAACTGGAACAGGTCTACCGCCGTGCCCAAGAGGACGGGTTCGCTCTTGTGGCCAGCAATTTCTCCGAGCCGAACACGCTGCTGGGGGTGCTCGCCGCGCACGAGGAGGCGAAAAGCGATCTTCTCGTTCAGGTGACGACGGGAGCCGCCAAGTACGCGGGAGGGGGAAAGCCACTCGCGGGACTGCGCGCCTTGGTCCGCTACGTGCAGGCTGTGGCCGCTGAAGCCACGGTCGGTGTGTTCGTGAACCTGGACCACGTTACCCCGGACAGCGTCGACTCGTTCATCCGGCCTGCCCTTGCGGAGGGCCTTTGTTCGTCGGTGATGATCGATGCGTCGGCGCTCCCGTTCGAGGACAACATTCGTGCCACGCGAGCTGTGGTTGAACTCGCCCGCCCGTACGGCGTTCTCGTCGAGGGAGAGCTCGGCGTGATCCGAGGAGTGGAGGACCACATCGTCGCCGACGAGGCCTTCTACACTGATCCCGAGCAAGCCGTGGAGTTCGTCCGCGCCACTGGGGTGGACCTCCTCGCCGTGTCCGTGGGGACCGAGCATGGGGTGTCGGTGGGAAGGGAGCTAGTCCTCCGTCCTGACCTCGCGCGGGAGATCCGCGATCGACTGCGAGGGGCGGGGCTGGCCCGGCCCCTTGTCCTCCACGGAGCGTCGGGGCTGTCTACGGACCAAGTGCGGACCCTGGTCGCGGCAGGGGTGTGCAAGGTGAACAAGGACACGACTTACCAGTACGTGTACGCCGCGACGGCAGCGCGGTTCCTGGACAAGCACGCGAGCCAGATCCTCCCCCCGGCCGGTGTTGTGTTCGACCCGATCACGTTTGACGCGGCGGGGGTGCCCTGGAGACCGAACAAGAAGCTGTTCGATCCGCGGGTGCTCGGCAAGGAGATCCAGGGTGCGATCCGCGCGGTGGCGTTGGAGATGATCACCCAAGTGGGTTCGGGAGGACGATCGATCCATGGCTAGTGTGAAGCGCATCGGGGTTCTGACGGGAGGCGGGGACTCCCCGGGAATCAACGCGGCGATCCGCGCCATCGTGCGCCGGGCCAAACCTCTCGGGCTCGACGTTGTCGGGTTCCGGGACGGATGGCGGGGGGCAGTCGAAGATGATCTCGTTCCGTTGGGCCTTCCCGATGTAGGAGGGATCCTCCACGTGGGGGGTACGATCCTCGGCACGTCGCGAACGAATCCGTTCCAGAAGGACCCGACCACGGGTACCTGGACGCCCACTCCGAAGGTGGAGCGGATCTTGGATACCCTGAAGCGACGCCGCGTCGATGTGTTGATCCCTATCGGCGGCGATGACACGCTCGGTGTGGCGCACCGCCTCGCCTCTCACGGGGTGCAGGCGGTGGGCATTCCCCAGACGATCGACAACGACATCGCGGGCACCGACTACGCGATCGGCTTTCACTCAGCACTAGCGGTGGTCACGGAGGCCCTCGATCGGCTCCACACCACAGCCCACGCCCACCACCGGGTCCTCATCGTGGAAGTCATGGGCCGCGATTCTGGTTGGATCGCGATCCTGGGCGGCCTGGCCGGCGGCGCGGATGTGATCCTCGCTCCCGAGGAACCGTTCTCGGTCGCGGAGGTCCGGGAGGCCCTGCAGCGGCGGCTTGATACAGGTCGACGGTTCTCGATCATCGTGGTGGCCGAGGGAGCCCGCCCGGTCGAGCTTGGCTCCCTGCCGCTCGCCGCCGAGGGTCGGGTCGACGCATTCGGTCACCCCCAGCTCGGCGGAATCGGATACTGGCTCGCTGCGGAGCTGGAGAAGACAGGACTGCCTCTCACCCCACGGGTGACGGTCCTCTCCTACCTCCAGCGGGGGGGGGTCACCACACCCACGGATCGTCTGCTCGCGACCCGCCTCGGGGTTGCCGCTGTGGAGTTCGCCATCGCCGGCAAGTACGATGTGATGGCCGCATTGCGCGGTCTGAGCGTAGTTGCGGTGCCCTTGGCTGAGGCACTGGCGGGCTGTCCGAAGGCGGTCAGCCCCGAGTTCCTCGACCTGGCACGGAACATGGGAGTGAGGTGAGCAGCATGCTGCAGAGAATTTTCCTAGCACTGGCGCTCGTGGGGGTGCTCGCCGCGGGCGCGGCCCCCGGCGATGTCCTGTTCGCCCCGTTGGGGCAGGTCTACCAGGCCATTCGCAGTTACTACTACCGTGCGGATCAGGTACCGGATAGCGAGCTCCTTCACGGGGCGATTCGCGGCGTGATCGATGCCCTCGGTGACCCCTACTCGACGTTCTTCACCCCGGAGGAGTACCAAGGATGGCAGGACTCTCTCTCCGGCGAGTACTCGGGGGTCGGCATCGAGATCACGCTCCGCAACGGCCGAGTGACGGTGGTGACCCCGTTCCCGGGCACGCCCGCCTACGCGGGCGGAATCCGCCCGGGCGATTGGATCGTGGCCGTGGACGGTGACTCCACGGAAGGGTGGACCCTCGAAAAGACCTCTTCGCGGATTCGAGGGGAGGCGGGGACGACGGTCGTGCTCACGATCCAGCGCGAGGACGGGACGATCCGCGACATCCCGCTCGTTCGGCAGAAGATCGTGATCGAGTCCGTGCGCGCCGAGTACCGTGCCGAGGAGAAGGTCGGCTACATCAGGATCCTGAGGTTCGACTTCGACACCCCGGGCCTTCTCGGGAAGGCGCTGTTCTCGTTCCCTCTGCAGGAGCTGGTCGGCATCGTGGTTGACCTGCGCAACAACCCCGGAGGCGTTCTGTCCTCGTCGGTGGAGGCGGCAAGTTACTTCATCGATCGCGGAGTCGTGGTTCGGACCCGGGGACCCTCGTTCGGCGAGCGAACCTACAGCTCGCGCGGGAACAGCGTTCCCAACCTGCCGCTGGCTGTCCTGGTCAACAAGGGAACCGCGTCCGCATCTGAGATCATGGCGGGCGCGATTCAGGATTACGGGGTGGGTGTGCTCATCGGCACGCCGACCTTCGGCAAAGGGTTGGTCCAGGAGATCGTGATGCGGCTTCCCGATGGCGGTGCGATCAAGCTCACCACGGGGGAGTACTTCACCCCCAACGGTCGTTCGGTCCAGGACGTGGGTCTCACCCCCGATCTCCTCGTCGAGCGGACGGAAGGAGACGAGGGTGATCCGGAGCTGGCAGCCGCGCTGGAGTGGATCGCCAGTCAAGCGGGGGCTCTGACGGGAGCGGGCCGATGATCGACCGCGTCTGGGCAACGATCGACGCCGTCGCCCCGGCGGTGTGGGACCTAGCCCTCAAGATCCACGGCCACCCCGAGGTCGGGTACGAAGAGCGTCAGGCCGCGACATGGCTCGCTGAGGCGCTCGAGCGCGGCGGATACCGCGTCGAGCGGGGTGTGGGTGGTCTGCCCACGGCGTTTCGTGCTGTTCACCCGGCGGCCCGGCCCGGGCCTCGGGTCGCGCTCCTCGCTGAGTACGATGCCCTCCCCGAACTCGGTCACGCCTGCGGCCACAACCTCATCGCGGCGATCGCGATTGGAGCAGCGTTGGGGCTTGCGCCGCACAAGAAGGATCTGCCGGGGGCCCTCGTCGTCATCGGGACTCCGGCCGAGGAGGGCGGCGGTGGGAAGATCACGCTCATCGAGGCCGGCCTGTTCAGGGACGTCGACGCGGCGATGATGGTCCATCCGGCTGACCAGACCCTCGTCGACCGGGGATCGCTGGCGATCACGGAGGTCGAGGTTGCGTTTCATGGAGTCTCGGCCCACGCTTCGTCCGAGCCCGACAAGGGCGTCAACGCGCTCGATGCCGTGATCCAGACGTTCATCGGGCTCAACGCCCTTCGGCAGCACATCCGCGACGGGGCACGGGTCCACGGGATCATCACCCACGGCGGCCTCAAGCCGAACATCGTCCCGGAGTACGCCGCCGCGCGGTTCTACGTCCGGGCAGCGGAGAACGAGTACCGCGATGAGCTCGTGGACAAGCTCCGTCGCTGTGCGGAGGGCGCGGCCCTCGCCACTGGAGCACGACTTGAGTTCAAGCTCGTTGGCCACGCCTACAAGGCGATCCGCCCCAATCCGACCCTCGCGCGACGCTTTGCCCACCACATCGCGGCCCTCGGGTTCCCCGTGGAGGAGCCGAAGGGCGGACTCGGCTCGACGGACATGGGCGACGTGTCGTGGGAAGTGCCGGCGATCCACCCCTACATCCGGATCGGTCCCGGCGTGATCCCCGGCCACTCCCGCGCGTTCTGCGAGGCGGCTCGGGCCGAGCCAGCGCGGACGGCAATGGTGGCTGCAGCGAAGGCGCTGGCGGCCGTGTGTCTCGACCTCTGGACTGATCCCGCGATTGCCGCGGAGATGAAGGGGAAGTTCGCCGGCGGCTAGGGCACCGGGTCATGCCCGCCGGGGTGCCAGGGGCCACACCGCACCAGCCGGCGCAGTGCGAGGCTCCCCCCCCGGAGGATGCCATGCCGGAGGATCGCCTGGCGGGCGTACTCGGAGCACGACGGCGCAAACCGGCACCTCTGGGGCAGAAAGGGCGAGACGTATCGCTGGTACGCACGGATCCCCCAGGCGGCTCCCCGCCTGGCCCGTCTCACCACAGATAGGCGGTCGCCGTGATGAGGATGCTCTGTTTCCATGCTGGGGACTCGGCGAGTTTAGCGAACTCCATCTGGAGCACGACACCGAGTGCGCCGAGGGTGATCTCGAGCTGAAACGTCGCCGACTGCATGCCCGCCGGCACCTGGCCGAGGGGTTTGTCCAGGAACAGGGCGTACCGTGTGGAGAAGCTGAGCGAGTCGTTGATCCGAACGTCGAACGAAACGTCCAGGGAGAGCGTGTACTGCTCGGTGATCCAATAGGGCCCGGAGATCCGCGTCCGGAGAAGAAGCTGGGAGTTTGGCTCCGGAGCCACTGCCGCATCGACCGCCAGCGCAAGCAGCAGGTCGCGCGAACCACCCTGGGGGTCGAGGATCTCGTAGGCCATCCCCGCGTGTACCGTCCACCCACAGAACCGCTCTCGCCCAGCCTGAGCGATGATCTCTTCGATGGCGAGCCCGGTTGCCGCATCGAGCTTCCGGGACAGACTCTGGTCTCTCAGGGTCTGTTCAACGAGGGCGACGACGTGCTCCGCGCGTTCCGCCGCAGTGCCCTCCCCACCGATCGCCGCGGCGACGGCCAGCACCACGTCCTCACCCAAGGCCGAGGGGATGGCCCCCCGCGCGAGCAGCATCGCATCGATCTGGAGCGCCTTGGCGAGGGGGGTTACGTTGAAGAACCGTCCGTACCCCAATCCTGCTTGAGCCTCCGCCCGCGGCTGGGGGTTCGCGGTATCTAGGGCTGCCTCGACACCGCCGAACGTGAACAGGGGAAGGGGGCCCTGGAGGTACTGGCGCACCGCAGCGCTGCCGCCGAGGGTCGCCTGGACCAGACCCAGGTTGCGGAACCGCAGCTGCCCTTTCCCGGCGAGCGTGAACCCCTCTGTGGCGCTGTCGTGCTGCCGACGGGCGTCGAACTCCAACCACCCCGTACTGAGAGCAACGCCGGAGAGAGCAGGGTCATCCACGTGCTGGTAGAAGAACGACACCTTGCCCAGCAGTGACTCGGTCACGGGGACGCGATAGTCACAGAGCCCCATCCCGTACCCGATCGATGCTACCCCGACGGCGATGATGAACACCCCCACCCGTCTGATCATCGGCTTCCCCCTTGGGAAATAGTATACCCTGCCCCACACCGCGGCGGCGTTCTGCCGGGGCTGTCCTCGTCCTGGGGACAGGACCCCGGTCCAGAGGTTGAGGGGAACTCCCGGCTCTGACCGGAGAGGATGAAGAGGTGCCCAGGACGGAAGGTTGCCGCGACGAGCCCGGCCAGTCCGACACCCAGCAGGCGAACCCCTCCCTCCGCGAGAACGTTTCCCCGCTCGAGCAACGCGACGGCCGCGTCCGCGATGATCGCCGGATGGTCCGTCGGCTCGGGGAGTCGGACCTGGCGGGTACGCGTGGTGAAGTCGGACCAGCGGATCTTCACCCGCACCGTCGTCGCGAGGAGCTGCTCAGCAGCCAACCGTTCGACCACCGTGCTCGCCAGCCGTCGCAGCTCGGTGGCGATCACCTCCTCGTCGCGAAGGTCGTCTGCGAAGGTGACCTCTTGAGAGAGGGACTTCGGTTCGTGCGACGCAATCACAGGGGTGTCGTCGATCCCGCGGGCCAGTCGCCACAGGTGTGTGCCGCTCGTCGGCCCGAACCACGAGTGGAGGAGGCTCGCGTCCACAGCCCGCAGGTCCCCCACGGTGCGGATCCCCCGCTCCGCCAGCTTCCGCGCCGTCTGCGGACCGACCCCCCACAGTCTCCCCACAGACAGCGGTGAGAGAAACCCGTCGACGTCTTCCTCCCGCACCACGTGAGTCCCGCCCGGCTTGGCCGCCTCCGAGGCGAGCTTCGCGAGGAGTTTGTTCGGAGCCAGTCCGACCGAACAGGACAGACCCGTCTCAAGCTGGATCCGGTGGCGCACACCCTCCGCCGCGGCTTCGACCGGGCCGCGGACCCATTCCGTCCCGGTGAGATCGACGAATGCCTCGTCGAGGGACACGGGTTCAACCGACGGGCTGTACGACGCGAGAATGGCACGGACCCCCTTCGCAAGCTCCTCGTACCGCGAGAAGCGTGGAGGAAGGAACGCGGCGTTCGGGCACAGGACTCGGGCCCGGGCGGTCGGCATCGCTGAATGCACCCCGTATGCCCGGGCCTCGTACGATGCGGTCGACACGACGCCGCGCGGGCCAAGCCCGCCCACCACGACCGGGCGGCCGCGGAGCATCGGTTCGTCGAGCTGTTCGACAGACGCGAAGAACGCATCCATGTCCACGTGGAGGATCCACCGTGCCATGGGTCCAATCGTAGCCCATTGTGTGCGCGGGAGACGGCTTGCGGGAGGGATCTCCAGGGTGGTTCGTTGCCCACCGCAGCACCCCCGGCTAGAATCCGAAGTGTAGGCGCCGAGCTCCCGAAGGTGTCCCATCGCAAAGGCGAACGAGGAGGCAAGCATGGAAGTCCTCAAGGTCGCAGCCACATCCAACCCTAATGCGGTCGCCGGGGCGATCGCGGGGGCCCTGGAATCGGCGGGGCTGGTCGAGACTCACGCCATCGGCGCCGGGGCCGTGAACCAAGCGATCAAGGCGATCGCGATCGCCCGTCGGCTGGTGGAACGTGAGGGTGAGCCCGAGATCAAGGTCGTTCCAGGGTTCATCGACGTCGAGATCGGCGGAGAGGTGAGGACGGGCATGCGGTTCGTGATCCAACGGTAATGCGGCTCGAAGCGTTGGTGCGGGCTGCGGTGGAACAAGCCCTTGCCGCATCGGGAGACTCCGCATCGCTCGATGTACCCGTAGAGCGCACGTCCAAACCCGAGCACGGTGACCTCTGTACCCGGGTCGCGTTTCTCCTGTCGCGCGAACGGGGTCAGCCACCGGATGCGATCGCGCGCGATCTCGCCGCGCGGCTGGCCGGACAACCGGCGTTCCACAGGGTCGAAGCTGCAGGAGGGTTCGTCAACGTGACGCTTCGCACCGCAACGCTCCACGAGGTCTTGCGGGAGGTCCTCGGCGAGGGAGCGCAGTACGGACGGGGCACCGAGGGAGCCGGCAAGACCGTCCAGATCGAGTTCGTGTCCTCGAATCCCACTGGGCCGCTCACGATCGGGCACCTCCGCCAGGCAGCGCTGGGGGATGTCCTGGCTTCGCTCTACGACCAGCTGGGGTGGACGTGCGTCCGCGAGTACTACCTGAACGACGAGGGCCGCCAGATGGAGCTTCTCGCCCGGTCGCTGTGGGCAAGGTACTGCCAGGCCTTGGGGCACGACGAGCCTGTTCCCGACGACGGGTACCACGGCGAGTACCTGGTCGCCCTGGGCGAGGAGCTGGCCCAAGCGTGGGGGAGCCGTTACCCGAAGTGGGACAACGCGGCCCACGACGCGTTCCGCGCCGAGGCGGTGGCGCGGATGATGCAGATGATCCACGAGGACCTCGAAGCGATTGGGGTCCGATTCGATGTGTGGACCAAGGAGGGCGATCTCCACCGGCGGGGGCTGGTTCAGGAGACCCTCGCCGAGCTGCAGAAGCGGGGGGTCGTGTACGAGCGAGACGGCGCGCTGTGGTTGGCCAGCACCCAGCACGGCCTGGCCCGCGACCCCGTGCTCATCCGCGCGGACGGAACTCCAACCTACACCATGGTGGACATCGCCTACCATCTGGACAAGGTCCGCCGCGGGTTCGACCTCGTCGTGGACGTCCAGGGGGCTGACCACGTCGATGAGCAGCGGCAGGTCCAGCTTGCGTTGCGGATTCTCGGGGTCCGGGACGGGTTCCTGCGGTACTGTTTGCACCAGTTCGTGACCCTGAAGGGAGAGGCAGGCATCCAGCGGATGTCCACGCGGGCGGGCCGTTTCCTCCGCCTGCAGGATCTCGTGAACGAGGTCGGCCGCGACGTGGCCCGGTACTTCATGGTCATGCGCAAGCCCGGAAGTCACCTCGTGTTCGACTACGACCTCGCGCGCGACACAAGCATGGAGAACCCGGTCTACTACGTTCAGTATGCTCATACGCGCATCGCGTCCGTGTTCCGCGAGGCGGCGAAGGCTGGTGGGCAGCCCGTGGATTTTCGCGCGGTGGACCTCTCCCCGCTCGACGATCGCCGTGAGCTCGACATGATCAAGGAGCTCGACCGATTCCCCGACGTGGTCCGGTCCGCCGCTCACGAGTTCGCCCCGCACCTCCTGTGCGAGTACCTCGAGGGTCTGAGCGGGCTCCTCCACCCGTACTACGCCCACGTGCGGATCCTTGGCCAAGGTCCGGTGACCCCGGCCCGGCTCGCTCTGCTGGCTGGAGTTCAGCTTGTCCTGGGTCGTGGGCTGGCGATCTTGGGGGTCTCGGCCCCCGAGGCGATGTAGGGCCGCCCTCGCCCCCTGGAGGCGCGATGCCCGACGAACGAACGACGATCTGGGACCGCCTGCGCCGCGGGCTTGCCCGCACCCGGGACGGGCTCCTCGGTCCGCTCCAGGCCGCCCAGGGAGGGGCTGGACCGGAGCTCTTGGACCGGGTGGAGGAGGTCCTGCTGTCCGCGGATGTCGGTCCCGACGACACCACGGCGATCATGACCCAGCTGCAAGCGGCTGTCTCGTCACGGGCCGCGGATTGGGACACCGTGAAGGACGCACTGGAGGGAGCGCTGCGCACAGTGCTCCGAGACGCCGAGCGCAACGTGACCCTCAGCGGGCCACGGCCGACGACGCTCATGTTCGTCGGGGTCAACGGATCCGGCAAGACGACCACGGTTGCCAAGGTGGCGCGTCGGCTCGCGCGCGATGGTGCCCGGCCCCTCCTCGTGGCGGCTGACACGTTTCGCGCCGCGGCAATCGACCAGCTGGTCCGCCTGGGGGAAGAGGTCGGCGTTGAGGTGCTCGCCCAGCGGCCTGGGTCAGACCCGGGCGCTGTGGTGCACGATGCGCTGGAGCACGCACGTACCGCCGGATATGATGTGGTCCTGATTGACACTGCCGGGCGCCTGCAGACGAAGCGACCGCTGATGGAGGAGCTGGGCAAGGTCCGTCGGGTGGCGGAACGCTTGCTCGGACGGCCTCCCGACGAGCGCGTTCTCGTTGTGGATGCGACCGTGGGACAGAACGCAATCTCCCAGGCTGCGCTCTTCCACGAGGCCGTGGGACTGACGGGTCTGGCGGTGACGAAGCTGGACGGGACCGCCCGCGGCGGCGCCGTGATCCCGATTGCCCGTTCGCTCGCCCTGCCGATCCTGTGGATCGGGGTCGGGGAGGGGCTGGATGATCTCGAAGCGTTCCGGACGGAGGAGTTCGTCCGCGCGCTGATACGGGGGTAACGATGGCGAAGTACGTGTACCTGTTCGGCGCCGACCGCACCGAGGGGTCGGCGGAGATGAAGGACCTGCTCGGCGGAAAAGGGGCCAATCTCGCCGACATGGCGCGCATGGGGATCCCTGTGCCGCCTGGGTTCACGGTGACCACCGAGGTGTGTACCCACTACTACGCCCACGATCGGCGGTACCCGGCGGAACTTGACGCCCAGGTCAAGGAGGCGTTGGCGACCGTTGAGAAGCTGACGGGAAGACGGTTCGGCGATCCTGAGAATCCGCTGCTTGTCTCGATCCGCTCAGGGGCCCGGCGCTCGATGCCCGGGATGATGGAGACCGTCCTGAACGTGGGTCTCACCGAGAAGACCCTGGGAGGGCTCGTCACCCAGACGAGGAACGAGCGGTTCGCCTACGACGCGTACCGGCGGTTGGTGATGATGTACTCGGACGTCGTCATGGAGAAGGCAGCAGGGCGGGAGCCAGCGACGGGCAAGGGAATTCGCCGCACCCTCGACGACCAGTTGGAGGCCCTCAAGCGCCGACGGGGCTACAGGACGGATGTGGAGATTCCAGCTGCCGAGCTGAAGAACCTCGTTCGGCGGTTCAAGAAGACCGTGCACGACCGCCTGGGGGAACCGTTCCCTGACGACCCGTGGGAGCAGCTGTGGGGGGCGATCGGAGCCGTGTTCGCGAGCTGGATGGGGAGGCGCGCCGTCGAGTACCGTCGCATCGAGCGAATCCCCGACACCTGGGGAACGGCGGTCAACGTCCAGGCGATGGTGTTCGGGAACATGGGCGACGACTGCGCAACGGGTGTGGCCTTCACCCGCAACCCTGCCACGGGCGAGAACGCGTTCTACGGTGAGTACCTGACCAGCGCCCAGGGAGAGGACGTGGTGGCTGGCATCCGGACCCCCGCCCCGCTCAACGCGCACTCCCGAAACGAGCAGAGCCGTGACCTGCCCACCCTTGAGGAGCGAATGCCCGAGGCCTACCGCGAGCTGTGTGCGATCCGGGACAAGCTCGAGCGCCGGTACCGGGACATGCAGGACATCGAGTTCACGATCGAGAAGGGGAAGCTGTACATGCTCCAGTGCCGGACCGGCAAGCGGACCGGTGTCGCCGCGGTGCGGATGGCGATGGACATGCTCGACGAGGGGCTCATCGATACCCCCACCGCCGTCCTGCGGGTGGCACCCATTCAGCTCGTGGAGCTCCTGCTCCCGATGCTCGACCCGCAGTCGGCGGCCCGGGCCACGCCCATTGCCAAGGGGCTCCCCGCTGGGCCGGGAGGGGCCGTGGGGCGCGTCGTGTTCACGGCGAAGGACGCCGTGGAGTGGTCGGCTCGAGGGGAGAAGGTGATCCTCGTGCGCGAGGAGACTTCCCCCGAGGACGTCGACGGGATGCACAAGGCCCAGGCCGTCCTGACCTCGAAGGGTGGGATGACGTCCCACGCGGCGTTGGTGGCCCGGGGATGGGGCAAGTGCTGCATCGTCGGCTGTGGTGACGTCGAGATCGCCCGCGACGGGCGGTCCTTCCACTCTCGAAGCGGGCACGTCGTGCGGGAGGGCGACTGGGTTAGCCTCGACGGCACCCTGGGCCACGTGTACTTGGGGGCCCTCGCCCTTGTCCCCGCCGCCCCCGAGGCGAACCCGCACTACGTGAGGCTGATGAAGCTGGCCGATGGGTTCCGGAAGCTCAAGGTGCGGACGAATGCCGACACCCCCAAGGACGCCGCCCAGGCGATCAAGTTCGGGGCCGAAGGGATCGGCCTGTTCCGGACCGAGCACATGTTCTATGGCGAGGGGAGCGAGGAGGCGTTGTTCCTCCTACGCAAGATGATCGTGAGCCAGAGCGAGGGCGAACGGCGGCAGGCCCTGAACGAGCTCTTCCCGTACGTCAAGTCGGATGTGAAGGCCACGCTCGAGGTCATGGACGGCCGACCGGTGACGATCCGGCTCCTCGATCCCCCACTCCACGAGTTTGTCCCCCACGACAAGGGAAAACTCGCCCGACTGGCAGAGGAACTGGGGATCAAGATGCCCCGGCTACGCCAGCGGGTGGAGGCCTTGCGCGAGAACAACCCCATGCTCGGACATCGCGGTGTGCGGCTGGGGATCACGTACCCCGAGGTCACCGAGATGCAGATCCGTGCCATTCTCGAGGCGACCGCCGAACTTCTCGGCGCGGGCCGACATCCGGTTCCCGAGATCATGATCCCCGTAACCGCCACCGCTCCGGAGCTCGTCCATCAGAAGGCCATCTTCGACCGCGTTCGCGCCGAGGTCCAGACCCAGTTTGGGCTCAGCGAACTCCCGTGCCTGTACGGGACGATGATCGAGATCCCGCGCGCCGCGTTGCGGGCCGGCGACATCGCGACGACTGCCGAGTTCTTCAGCTTCGGAACGAATGACCTCACCCAGATGACGTTTGGGTTCAGCCGGGACGACATCGGAAGTTTCCTCCCCGACTACCTGCGGTTGGCCATCCTTCCCGCTGATCCATTCCAGACGATCGACCAGGACGGCGTCGGGGAGCTGATCGCCCTGGCGGTGGAGCGCGGTCGGCAGGTGCGCTCTGGGCTGAAGGTGGGCATCTGTGGCGAGCACGGCGGCGATCCGGACAGCGTGGAGTTCTGTCACCGCGTGGGGATGGACTACGTGAGTTGCTCTCCGTTCCGCGTCCCCATTGCCCGGCTGGCGGCCGCCCAGGCCGCGCTGCGCGATGGTTAGGGCGGGGGCACGCCGCCCCCGCTAGGCGATGCTGGATCACGTGGTACGACGGGTGGGCGCATCCGCGGTCACCCTGGTGTTGGCAGCGTTCCTCGTGTTCCTCGCGATCCACGTCGTGCCGGGGGACCCAGCCCGGCTCCTGGTGGGAACGGAGGCTGGCCCGAACGAGTATCAGGCGGCCCGAGACCGGCTTGACCTCGACACTCCGTGGCTGTTGCGGTTCGCCCGTTGGCTGGGAGGTCTTGCCGTGGGCGACTGGGGTCTGTCGTTCCGCTACAGCCGTCCGGCGCGCGACCTTGTCGTCGGTGGGCTGGCGATCACGCTTCCCCTTGCCGCAGCGGCGCTTCTCGTCGCGCTTGGACTGGCGTTCCCGCTCGGCGTGGCCGCAGCGCGTCACCCGGGGCGGTGGATTGACCTGGGAACGGTCGGGGTCGCCCAGCTCGGCACGGCTGTCCCCGAGTTTTGGCTCGCGCTGCTCCTCGTGGGGCTGTTCGCCGTAAGGCTGGGTGCGCTTCCCGCCGGCGGCTTCCCGGGGTGGGGAAATCCCCATGCCGTGCGGTACCTCCTGCTTCCCACCCTGGCCCTGGCTCTACCCCGCGCTGCATACCTGGCGCGGATGGTCCGGGCCTCGCTGGCCGATGTGTTGGGCGAGGATTACGTGCGCGCAGCACGGGCCAAGGGGATCGCTGAGCGGCGCGTGGTGTTCGTCCACGCTTTGCGGAACGCGTTGGTTCCGGTCATCACCGGGGCTGGGCTGACCCTCGCTCGCCTACTGGCCGGCGCCATGGTTGTGGAGAACGTGTTCGGTCTCCCCGGCCTTGGTCGCCTGGCGGTGGTGGCTGTCGAGGCCAGGGACCTTGCCCTGCTCGCGTCCATCGCGGCTGTTGTGGCTGGTCTGATCGTGCTTCTCAGCCTGGCCGTCGACCTGAGTTACGCCCTCCTCGACCCCCGAATCCGCCAGCGATGAGAGGGCACGTCGGCCTGTGGGCGGGGATGATTTGCCTGGGCGTCGCCTTCCTTCCGGTGGTGATCGGGTTGTTCTGGCTTCCCGGCGATCCGTACCTCCCCTCCCGTGACCGGCTGGCCCCCCCAACGTTTCGGCACCCGATGGGGACCGACTGGTTCGGCCGCGACATGCTGGCACGTGTGATGCTCGGGGGCCGTTCCTCCGTCGCGATTGCCCTGTTGGCCGTGACCCTCGGAGGGACGGTCGGGCTCGTGTTGGGCGGCGCGGCCGGGTACCTCGGCGGCCTCTGGGAGGAAGCCGGGATGCGCCTTGTGGACGCTCTCCTTGCGTTTCCGGCAGTGCTGGCAGCCCTACTCCTTGGGGCGGTCTGGGGACCCGGCCTCCCGGGGGTGGCCACTGCCCTCGCCCTGTTCAACGTCCCGTTCTTCGCGCGAATCGCGCGCGCGGGTTTCGTCTCCCTGAAGGCCCGGGAGTTCGTACTCGCCGCGCGCGGCTGCGGAGCCAGTGACGGAAGGATCATCGCTCGTCACATTCTCCCCAATCTCGCGTCCCCGCTCCTCGTCCAGGCTACGGTGGGGCTCGGCGCCGCGCTGCTCGCCGAGGCATCCCTCAGCTACCTCCGGCTGGGCGTCCAACCCCCCTTTCCGGCCTGGGGCCGGATGCTGCGCGAGGCACAGGACTACCTGGCCCTCTCCCCGTGGCCCGCTCTGTTCCCCGGCGTCGTCCTCGCCCTGGCCGTGCTCGGCCTGAATCTGATTGGCGATGCGGTCCGGGACCTTCTCGATCCGGCGTTCCGCCGCCTCACCCGGCTTCGACCGTAGTGAGGTCGAGAACGTAGACAGGGAACACTGCCACACCGCGCACGCGAGACCGCATCACGTGAATCGCAGCCATGTCCTGGATGTAGTAGTTCACGACTTCCTCCGCCAGGATCTCCTGAACGCGGCCGTAGATCACGCGGCGCCGATCCGCGTCAACAGTCGTGATTCCCTCAGCGAGGAGTCCCTCAAGTTCCTCACTGGCCCAACCACGGCGGAAGTAGTAGTCGCGCCGATCCGATCCGTATCCCGTGAGCATCAGCGCCGGGTCCACTCGGCCCGGATGCCCGACCACCGTCAGGTCGTAGTCCGCCTTGCTGAACACACGGTCGAGCCAGGTGTTCCAGTCCACAAGCTCGATCGTGGTCCGAACGCCCACGGCGGCCAGTTGGGCAGCGATCAACTCCCCTGTGCGTACGTGCTGGGCGTAGTTGCTGGGGAGAACCATCCGCAGCGTGAGTCCGCCCTCGTATCCCGCCTCGGCGAGCAACCGCTTCGCCGCCCCCGGATCGTAGGGGAAGAGGTGGGTCATGTCCGCGTAGAACGGAACGGCGGGGGTCAGATGACTCCCGATGGGTGTTCCGAACCCGAAGAACACCTGGCCGAGAATCGCCTCGCGATCGATCGCGTGGGCGAGCGCTCGGCGGACATCGAGCCGGTCGAGGGGCGGTCGGGCGTTGTTGATCGCCATGATCTGGATGACGTTCGACGGCCCCGAGACCACGGTGTAACCCCGGTCCGACCGGAGCGCGTACGCGATCTGCGGAGTGACCTCGGCGACCAGGTCCACGTCCCCGGCGCGCAGCGCCGCCAGCTGGGCCGATGGGTCGGGGATGAACCGCACGATTACCCGGTCCAGTTGGGGGACGTGTGGACGGTAGTACGCGTCGTTGCGGCGCAGGATGAGCCGGTCCGCCGGCCGCCACTCGTCGAACTGGAACGGCCCCGTCCCCACGGGGCGCACAGCCAGATCGTCGCGGTGGGCCGGGACGACCACGGAGTCGCCGATGGCGAGCAGGGCGAGGAACGGCGCGTACGGGTACTTGAGAAGGAATCGTACGCGATCTGCCTCGGCGACGACATCCTGCACCGCGGCGTAGAAGCTTCGGTTCGGGTGGCCGGTCCCGGGGTCAAGCGTGCGCAGGAAGCTCCGGCGCACCGCCTCCGCATCGCACGGCGTCCCGTCGTGAAAGACCACTCCGTCCCGGATGTGGAACGTGAACTCCAGGCCGTCCTCCGAGACCTCCCATGCCGTGGCGAGTTGCCCGTGCAGGTTCGTCTCGGAGTCGAACTGCACGAGGCACTCGTACACGTTGTGGTGGAGAAGCAGCTTGATCACCGCCGCGGCGTTGGTCGTGGGATCGAGCCCGGGGGGTTCGGTGGACACGGCCACCACGAGATCGGCCCCTAGGCCGCACCATGTTCCCAGGACCACCGCTACCAGTCCAAACATGATACTCCGCTTCATCCTCTTCCTCCTTCGGTCATCCCTCAACGCCGCGCCCCGCGGCGCCGGCGCGACATCCGCTCAGCCGTGCGGCTGGTTCAAGTCCTCCAGGACTCCCTGGGCCACGAACACCACCCGCTCGCACACGTTCGTCACAAGGTCCGCGATCCGCTCCAGGCCGTGGCTCGCCCACATGAGGTACGTGGCCTGGGTGATCGTACTCGGGTTCTGGATCATGAGGAGAAACAGCTCGCGATGCACCTGGTCGTGGAGCGCGTCCACCTCGTCGTCCCGCGCCGCCGCACGGCGCGCCGCCGCCGCGTCGCGGCGCACGAACGCGCCCAGCGCCTCGTCGAGCATGCTCACCACGAGGTCCGCCATCCGTGGGATGTCGACGAGAGGTTTGATCAGCGGCTCGTTGCCCATCCGGATCACGAGCCGCGCGACCCCGGCAGCATGGTCCCCCATCCGTTCAAGATCCGTCGCGATGTGGACGATCGCCATCAGCACCCGTAGGTCGCTCGCCATCGGCTGCTGCGTGGCGAGCAGGGCCAGGCACCGCTCCTCGAGGTCGAACCGCCGCCGGTTGAGGTCGTCGTCGGCCCGGTCCACCCGCTCCGCGAGGTCGGCGTCCCGCGTGCGAAGGGCGTAGATCGCCCCCCGCACGGCCTCTGCGACGGCCTCCCCGAGGCCGACGACCTCGCCCTCCAACGCCCGCAGCTCTCGCTCGAACGCCTCGCGCACCATCTATCCAAACCTCCCCGTGATGTACGCCTCGGTGCGGTTGTCCTTGGGGCGGGTGAAGATCTCCCGCGTCGGCCCGAACTCCACGAGTTCCCCGAGGAGCATGAACGCCGTCCAGTCACTGACCCGCGCCGCCTGCTGCATGTTGTGGGTCACGATCGCTACGGTAACCGAACTCGCCAGCTCGCGGACCAGGTCCTCGATTTTCGCGGTGGCGATCGGATCCAGCGCCGAGCACGGTTCGTCCATGAGGAGCACCTCCGGGGCCACAGCGAGCGCCCGGGCAATGCACAGCCGTTGCTGCTGTCCGCCGGAGAGGTCGTAGCCGGTCTTCCGGTGGAGGTCGTCCTTCACCTCGTCCCACAGCGCGGCCTGCTGGAGCGCCCGTTCCACCCGCTCCATGAGGTTCCCCCGGAACCCGTTGATCCGCAACCCGAACGCCACGTTCTCGAACACGGACTTCGGGAACGGGTTGGGCTTCTGGAACACCATCCCGATGTGGCGGCGCACGTTCACGGGGTCGACCCGACGGCCGTAGATCCCCTCGCCCCGGAACAGGATCTCGCCCGAGGTGCGCACCCCCGGGATGAGGTCGTTGAGGCGGTTGAACGCCCGGATGAGCGTGCTCTTCCCGCATCCCGAGGGGCCGATGATCGCCGTGACCTGGCGCGTCGCGATGTCGAGGGTTACCTCGGTCAACGCCCGCTGGGCGCCATACCACAAGCTGAACGCGCGCGCGCTGAGGACGGGAATGGCCTTATCCTCACTCACCCCGACCACCTCCGCTGGAACCGGGTGCGGAGGACGATCGCCACCACGTTGAGAAGCAGAAGAAAGGCCACAAGGATCACAATCGCCGCCGCAGCCACCGTGGCGAACCCGTCCTGGGGCCGGGTCGCCCACTCGAAGATCTGGAGGGGGACCACGGTGAAGCTGTCCCCCAGTCCCTGGGGAACGTAGGTCACGAACAGGAACGCCCCGAGGAGGAGGAGGGGCGCGGCCTCGCCGAGGGCCCGGGAAAAGGAGAGAATCGTCCCCGTAAGGATCCCCGGCAGGGCGTACGGGAGAACGTGGTGCCGCACCGTCTCCCAGCGGGTGGCCCCGACGGCAAGCGCGGCCTCGCGGAGGGTCTGGGGCACGGCCCGCAGCGCCTCCCGCGCAGCGACGATCATCATCGGCAGGATGAGGATGGATAGGGTCAGGCCGCCGGCAAGGATGCTGCGCCCCGCACCGAGCGCCCGGGCGAACACCTCGAGCCCGATGATCCCCACCACCGCGGATGGCGTCCCCGCGAGGTTCGCCACGAGCACCTCCACGACCCGAGTCAGGACGTTCTGCGGCGCGTACTCCTCGAGGTACACGGCGCCGGCGATCCCCAGCGGAAACGCGACCGCCGCCATCACGAGGACCACGTACACGGACCCGACGAAGGCGGGGAGAAGCCCGGCCCGCTCCGGGTAACGTGGCTCGCTGAGCGTGGTGAGGAACGTCCACCACGCACGCAGCGGGTCCCGAACGAACGACAGCTCGGCCCGGAGGGTCGGGTCCCACCGCACGATCTCCAGCTCCCCGTCCCGCTCCACGACGAGTTCAAGCGGCGTGCCCTGCGTCTGCGCGACGGCCACGAGCGCCTCCCAAGCCTGCCGGGTTCCGACGATCGGGATCCCGCCCACAGTCCGAAGGACGTCCCCTGCCCGGAGCGCCCCGGCCTGGGCGGATCCGGACGGTGCCGAGAGGACCACGCGCGGCGCTCCGTCCACCGCCGTGGCCCGCAGGGTACCGAGGGTGATCTCAGGCCGCGGCATCCAGACCACGGGGAGGGTCACCTCCCGCCCGCCGGGAGCCCTGCCCACGGCGTCCCAGGCCCGGCTCGGCCGATCCACCGCGGTCTCCGCGATCGCGATCATCGCGTCTCCCCGCGCCATGCCCAGCCCGGCCGCGGGCGAACCGGCCTCGACTTGGGCGATCGTGGCATAGGCCAACGTGTCGCGGGTGCCCGGGACGTCCATGCTGCGCAGGGAGAGGGAGATGCCCGCCCCCGACACGGCCCGCATCGACGTGATTGGCCCGGCCTGGAGGGCGGTGGTGGCGATGAGGACGATCAACACGACGAGGCTCAGGCCGAGTGCGGCCCCAGCGAGAACGGCGAACACGCCCCCCACCGCGCGACGGCGGATCATGCGTACCTCTCCCGGAACCGCTGGATGACGAGGTAGCTCACCGTGTTCAAGACGAGCGTGGTCAAGAACAGGAGGAGCCCGATCGCGAACACCGCCGACCAGATGAACGCGGTAGCCTCGTGATCGCCAGTGGCGATGTTCACGATCGCGGTGGTCAGGGTCAGGACGGGCTGCCTCGGGTCGGGCGGCCAGGTCGGGGTCCGGCCCGCGGCGAGGGCAACGATCATCGTCTCCCCCACCGCCCGCGTCATGGCGAGGATGAATGCGGCACCGATTCCGGACAGGGCAGCCGGGATCACGACGCGGATCACGGTCTCGAACCGGGTCGCGCCGAGCGCGTACGCTCCTTCCCACAGCGACCGCGGGACCGCGTACAGGACGTCCTCGGACAGCGACGCCATGTAGGGGACGATCATCACGCCCATGACCAGTCCTGCGGACAGGCCGTTCCAGAACCCCAACGCGGGGACAAACCGTTGGAGAAGAGGCGTCACGAACCGGAGGGCGAAGAACCCGTACACCACCGTCGGGATGCCCGCCAGCAGCTCGAGCGCGGGCTTGAGCACGCGACGCACCGGCCCGGGAGCGTAGGCGCTGAGGAACACGGCCGACAGAAGCCCAAGCGGCACGGCAACAGCGAGCGCGATGCCCGTGGTCACCACAGTCGCCCCGACAAGGGGCAGGATCCCGTAGCTTGCTGGCTCGTGGAGGGGCGCCCAGCGCGTTCCCCACAGGAAATCGCGGAGCGGGACCGTGCGGAGAAACGGCACGCTCCCCTCGATGAACAGGGCAATGATCGTGAGCGTGATCGCCACCGCAAGCAGGCCCGCGACGGTGAGCCCCAGCGTGGCGAGCCTCTCGCGGCGGCTGCGGCCGCGAGAGGCCGTGAAGAGAGATCCACGCTTGGAGCCCATCACGCTATCCACCCTGCCGGTTGGCACGTCCCACAGAACAGCCGCCGTCCGCTGTCCTGCCCCTGCAACCCGGTGGCCGGGCCCAACGGGACGCCCCCCCTGCGACGGCTGCGGTCGCAGGAGGGGTGCCAGAGAGAGTCGGGTGTGAGGTCCATGCTCCGAGGTCAGAACCCCGCGTGCTTCCGGTACAGCCGAGCGATGTCCTCGGGGGTGAACCCGGTGATCGTCCCCCCGAACGCGGTGCCGGTGATCCGGTTCGTCCAGATTCGCCGCGAGGCCTCCCGGAGCTCCGCCGAGACGGGGAGGTAGCCCACGTCAAGCAGGAACTCCGGGTCGCCGATGACCTCCTCGCTCAGGTAGAACGTCACGAACTGCTGCACGAGCGGCCGGTTCGCCGACGCCAGGTTGAGGTAGAAGAACAGCGGCCGGCTCAGCGGGTAGGTGAAGTCGGCGATCGAGTCCACCGAGGGCAAGACACCCTGGGGCGCTCCCCCGGCGACGACGAGGGGCTTCTTCCCCACAGCCGCCCGGCGGGCGTTGATCTCGGCCACGACCTCGGCTGGAGTGTCGATGAGCTCAGGGCGAGGATCGATCGCGATCGCCTGGACCCGGTCCCGATTGTGATCGAGGAACGCGAACCCAAAGTAGGTCAGCGCGTACGGATCAGCACCCGTCTGCTCGGCGAGGAGCTGGTCCTCTTCCGTCCCGAAGTAATCCGTGCGGCTGTCGCCCTCCTTCCCGCACACCACCGCGGTGAACACGTCAAACGTCCCCGACGTGCTGGCGGCCCCCGAGAGGACGATCGGCGCATCGGCGAACCGCGGGCTGATCTGGCTCCAGCGGGTGATGAGCCCCTCGCTCTCGCGGCTCCAGAGCAGGTTGAGCTCGCCCAAGGTCATCACGGGTGCCCCGTCGAGGAAGATCCCGCTGGCACGGGAGACAACAACGGCCACCCCGTCCAGTCCGATCATGAGCTCGAGGTACTCGATGCCGCGCTCCTTGGCCGTGGTGATCTCGGCTGGCCGAATCGGCCGCGACGCGTCGTTGATGTCCGTCTCGCCGGTGAGGAACCGCCGGAACCCCCCGCTCGTCCCGCTCACCCCCACCGAGATCCGTGCTCGCGGCACCTCGGCGATGAAGTCCGCGGCCACCGCTTCCGTGACCGGCCCCACCGTGCTCGAACCGTCGATCAGGATCGCCAGAGAGTCCACTGGTGCCGTGGGCTGCGCCACCCCGGCCACAACCCACACCCCCGCCAGAAGCCATGCGAGTGTTCGCATCTCCTTCCTCCTGTACTATATAGAGATGTGCCGAAGTATATGCCGCGGAGGTGCGGTGTCAACGTCTGTCGGCCGGACGTTCGTTCTATTGGAATCTAACGAGCCTACGTCTCGATAAGGAGCCTGTATTGGTCTATATAGCTCCGGCGCTCAACGCCGGTACCGAGGCATCGAGGGCAGTCTCGGCGATGTTGAAACCGTGCTCGCGGCAGCGGAGGAGGCTGTCGTGGAGGAGGGTCAACGGAAGAGCATTCTCCTTCTGAGCGCGAATCGCCTCCTGCATCCAGTCGGTGATCGTTTCTTTTGTTCCCTTCTCAACAAGAACCCGGTTGGCCCGGGCCACATCGCGATGGATGAAAGCTGCCACCGCCTCCTGCACGACGTCCTGCGATGCCAGCGCCATCTTCCGCGCCCGGTCCGCGTACCGAGCGGGAGGCAGTTCGGTCACGCTACGGGCCGCGTGGGACACCTTCACCGCATGATCGGCGACTCGCTCTAGCTGGTCGGCCACCGTGTGGTAGTGGAGGAACTGGAATCGGGACATTCCGACTTCCTCCTCCACAATCAGATCACGCAGAAGAAGCCCGAACTGGCGTGCCACGAGGAGGACGAGGCGGTCCACATCGCCATCCCGTTCCTCGACATCGCGAGCCAATTCCTCGTCTCGGGCCAGAAAGGCCGTCAACGCGTCCTCCCACATCGCCCCGGCGATCTCCAGGATCCGGTGAATCGTGAGCGGGGCGGGGAAGTCCCGGACGTTGGCCACGCAGTGCAGCGCCACGGCACCTTGGGTCTCACCCAACACCTCCACCCCGACCAACGAGTGAGCGATATCACGCACCAGGCGCCGTCCCTCAGGTCCGATGCGATCCCCGACAACCTCGATCACGTCGTATCCCGCGATGTAGCGCGCAATGATGTCCCGCTGAAGATGGACCCGCTCCCGGCCGGTCATGGCGAGCGTGCACCGGTTCCGCTCGCGTACTCCCTCCGGGACGACCAT
Source organism: Candidatus Bipolaricaulis sibiricus (assembly GCA_004102645.1). Classification (GTDB taxonomy): domain Bacteria; phylum Bipolaricaulota; class Bipolaricaulia; order Bipolaricaulales; family Bipolaricaulaceae; genus Bipolaricaulis; species Bipolaricaulis sibiricus. The sequence continues at coordinate 971,026 of CP034928.1, forward strand.
CATCGCCCCGGAGTCGTTGGGGATCAGGACCATCTCACTTCCTTGGCCGACCCCCATCCGGTCTGCCCACTCCTTGGGAAGCGTGACGAGGAACGTCCCGCCTCCCGTCACCTGCACCCGCCGCCGGTACGTCATCCCCTACCCCCGATGTTCATATCCGCGCGCATTCTATATAGGGCAGGAGAGCGCGGCAACCCTGGCGCCGCCCTTCCCGCACAAGGGCAGCTCGATCTCGGCAGTCGAACCCTACGGGACTACGGGACGATCGGCTCGAAGCGGGCCTGGAAGAACCGAAGCTCGGGGGGCTCATACACCATCTTCAGCCCGCGGATGCCCTCCCGGTTCTCGTAGAGCGCAGTGCAGCTCTCGGCGACGACGTCCATGTGGAGGTTCGTGTACACGCGGCGGGGGATGGTGAGGCGAACGAGCTCGAGCTTCGGCCGACGATGATCCCCCGTCCGCGGATCGCGGCCCGCACTTACGATCCCCCGCTCCATCCCCCGCACGCCGCTGTCCACGTACAATGCAGCCGCGAGCGTCTGGGCGGGGAACTCCTCCTGAGGAATGTGGGGCAGGAAACGCTTGGCGTCCACGAACACGGCGTGCCCCCCGATGGGCTCGACGATGGGCACGCCGGCGTCACGGAGGCGGTTCCCGAGGTACTCCACCTGGCGGACCCGGCACGCGATGTAGAGGTCGTCGACCATCTCGTAGATCCCGCGGGCGATCGCCTCCATGTCCCGACCGGCCAGTCCACCATAGGTGTGGAGACCCTCGAACACAACCACCATTTCCTTGGCCCGGGTGAAGAACTGCTCGTTGTTCGTGGCGATGAACCCGCCGATGTTGACGAGGTTGTCCTTCTTCGAGGACATCGTGCATCCCTCGCCGTAGCTCATCATCTCGCGAAGGATCTCCCGCACGGGCCTCCGGGCGTACCCCGGCTCGCGCTGCTGGATGAAGTACGCGTTCTCCACGGCCCGGGTGGCGTCGAAGATGATCGGAATCCCATGGCGGTCCGCCCAGGCAGCCACCTCGCGAAGGTTCGCCATCGAGAACGGCTGCCCGCCGGCCATGTTCACGCACGGGGCGATCGACAGGTAAGCGATCTGGTCGCGGCCCCTCTCCTGGACGAGGCGGTCCAGCTTGGCGAGGTCCACGTTGCCCTTGAATGGGTGCTTGTTCGCCGGATCATGCGCCTCGTCGATGATGCAGTCATAGAAGATCCCTCCCGCGCGCTCGACGTGCTCGCGGGTCGTGGTGAAGTACATGTTCATCGGGACGTACTGGCCTCGCTTGATCCGCAGTTGGCTCGTGATGTGCTCGGCGGCCCGACCCTGGTGGGTGGGGACAACGTAACGGAAGCCGTAGATCTCCTGGACCGCCCGTTCGAGGTGATAGAAGTTGCGCGATCCCGCGTAGGCCTCATCTCCGAGCATCATCCCTGCCCACTGGTTGTCGCTCATCGCCGAGGTCCCGGAGTCGGTGAGGAGGTCGATGTACACGTCCTCACTCCGGAGGAGGAACGTGTTGTACCCCGCCTCGCGGATCTTCTCCTCGCGGTACTCGCGCGATGTCATCCGCAGGGGCTCCACAACCTTGATCTTGTACGGTTCGGCGATCGTTCGCTTGCTCACGGAGTCCATCCTTCGCTGCTGGCATGTTTCGACGCGCCCATGGCGGCTTCTCGGTTGGGAATGAGTGTAGCGGAAAGAGGACCGCCGGCAATGCCCCCATCTGCGCGGCGGTACTTCCGCTCTGGGGCGCGGTCATCCGGCGGGTGCGGACGGACCGGGGTTCGGGGCTGGACGTCGGCGTCGGGAGCCGTACACTGGACAGTGTCGTGGGGCTTGAGGAGCTTGCCGGGAGCAGACGGACGAACCGGATACGCAGGGTGGTGTGCTTGTCCCTCGTCGCGGTATTGGGAACGGCCGCCTGGCCGGCTCCTGTTCCCCAACCGCCGATCTCGACGGGGCGTGTGGCGGCGGTGGCGTTCTCCCCGGACGGGCGGTACCTCGCGGTTGGAGCTGAGCAGGCGATCAGGGTCCTCGACGCTCAGGACTGGAGCACAGCCCGAATCTTGGAAGGCCATTCCGGTCAGGTCACCTCCGTGACGTGGAGCGGCGATGGCCGCTTCCTTGCTTCGGGGTCCAACGATGCAACCGTACGAGTCTGGGATCCCCGCACCTGGCAGATCGTGCACGTGCTCCAAGGCCACTCAGGGTGCGTGGCTGCGGTTGCGTTCTCACCGACAGTCGCGACCCTGATCACCGGCTCGTGCGACGGAACGGCGCGGCTGCGGGATGCCGAGACGGGTGCGCTTGTGCAGACCCTGCGGGGACACGAAGACGGGGTGACCGCGGTGGCCTTCAGCCCAGATGGGGCGGCCGTGGCTTCAGCAGCTCAGGGGACCGGGTTCTTCCTGGGCGAGATCAAACTGTGGAGCGTGGGCGGCGGGTGGGAGATCCGCACGATGACCAGCCCAGGTGTCGTCGCAGACATCGTGTTCAGCCCCGACGGGCGATTCTTGGCTTCAGGGTCGTACGACAACAGCGTTCGGCTGTGGGAGGTTGCGACTGGGAGACTGGCCCAGGTGTTCGCGGGGCACCTCCGCTGGGTGACAGCCGTCGCCTTCGCGCCCGATGCGTCTGCGCTTGCGTCCGGGTCGCAGGACGGCACGGTGCGGCTCTGGGATCTGCGAGATCTCCTCGGCCACTGAATCTGCAACACGGCGGCCGGGGGCCAACCGGCCTTCGTCGAGCGCCCACCACGACGATGAGCTGACGAGGAACACTCTCCTCCAATCGAGGCAGGTTGAGCTCGGCGTAGGTTTGGCTGGCCAGATCACCACTTCGTGTTGACTTGCTGCTACATCGCAGTCTGGTCCCCACAGTCGAGCGTTTGACAGCGTCCCCCCGCAGCACTAGAGTGGCCACGGTGACGCCCGTTACATTCGCTTGTTGAGCGCCACCCCATGGGGAGGGAGAGGGGATGGCAAGAGGCGAGAGCGGGTGGGCGGTCGTCTGTGTAGTCTGGGCCCTGGGGCTAGCGTGGGGAGTGGGGGCTGGGGCGGTGCCGCTGGGCCCTGGCGTCTTGAGCGGATCAACCACCTTGAGCATCGCGGGGTACCCGCTTCCCTGCTCGACGGTCGATGGGATCAAGCTCCCGACCCCATGTGAGCGTGCGGTGTTCGCCTGGGACGTAGAGGTTGGGATCGACCTGAAGTGCACGTTGCAGTCCATGGCAGCGTTCCTAAGTACCGTGTTCGGCATCCCAGGCGTGGAGCACGTCGTTGCTGGCTTCGATGGCAGCTGGGGGGCGATCGCGATCAAACCCGAGCTGGTGTTCTCCGTCCCATGCGAGACGATCGTGGACGTCAACAACCTACCGAATACGATCATCATCCCCCCGGGCGACTTCCTGTTCGCACAGGCCCGGCTTGAGGCGAGTGGCACCCTCTCGGGCATCACCTTCCGGTGGATCATCGTGTTCCAGGACCTCAACTTCCCGAATCCGGGAGCCCGCTTCACCCCAGTACCCCCGCCGGGCGCCCCGGTGTTCTACACCGCGGCTGACCAGAGCTTCGCCTTAGGGAGCCTGATCACCCTCTCATCGCCCGTGGGAGCCGGCGCTTCCCTCAGTCTCCAGATCGCCCTCGGTGCCACGCCGGGGTCGTTCAGCGTGAAGAAGTACTCGACCTATGGGAAGGCTGACCCGGACGCAATGTACCTCACGGTTTCCCTCACCAACATCCCCTTCCCGTGCCCATGGTGTCTCGGGCCGGTCAGCAACTTCCGAGTCGGCATCTCCGCGAGGATCCAGCCCAAGGGCGATCCGTTCATCAGCCTCACAGGAAGCGTTGGTCTCACTCTGCTCGAGAAGGCAACCGTGGGCACCTCGTTCACCCTCGGGATCACCAAGGGGTTGAAGTGGGGCGGCATCCACGTCAGCATCCCCACCGACTTCGGTACGCTCAACCTGCAGTTCGACGAATCGGGCGAGTTCAAGTCGTGGAGTCTCAACCTGAGCTATCGGCATCAGTTCAACTTCGGGTGGACCACGGGCTCCTGCTCCGCCAGCGCGACCGCCGTCCCGGACCGGGGGGTAACCTCGGCCGCGTTCGGGCTCGCGCTGAACCATGGCCTCCTCACGGCAAACTACGGGCTCAACTACTCGTGGCGTTCCGATAGGGGTCTCACGTTCTCGGCCCTGAGCACGCGGTTCAGCCTGAACCTGAGCCCCGTTGTGGCCGGATTCGGCCTTACGTTCGGGCGCGGGGGATTGGCGATGTTCTCAATCACGGTGGGTTATGTGTTCTAGAGAGATGGGGAGGGGGGAGGCAGGCATGGCGAGGTTCCCAGCTCGGGGTCGTCGAATGCGGCATCACAGCGGTGAACGGGTTGGCCGGAGGGTCTTGCTGGCCCTGGCTGTTGTCTTCGGGCTATGTTGGGTCGGACTGGGTCAGACTCCCACCACGACCACCCTTGTGTCCAACGCTAACCCTTCTGCGTATGGCCAGTCGGTGACGTTCACGGCCACCGTCACTCCGGTCCCCGATGGGGGAACGGTCACGTTCAAGAACGGCGGAGTTCCGATCTCGCCCCCAGTCCTGGTGAATACGACAAACGGACAGGCTCAGTTCGCGACAAGCTCTCTGTCAACCGGAGTCCACTCGATCACCGCCGATTACTCCGGGACAGCCAACTTCAGCCCAAGCACGTCGGCTCCGCTGAACCAGACGGTGAACAAGCGGCAGACAACCACGCTGGTGATGGGGTCGGACACGGCCCTCGTCGTGGGCGACACGGTAACCGTTACGGTTCGCGTCGTGGACACGTCTCCGGGTGAGACCTCGATGCCCACGGGAAACGTGACGGTCAGTGTGAGCCCCGTTGGCCAGGGGACGCCCACCTCGTGGTCGCGCACGCTCGTCGCTGCGGATGCGGGGCAGTTCACATTCACCTACACCCCGAGCAGCGCGGCGACCACACCCCACACGTTCACCGCCACCTACGCCGGCGACACCACACACGGCGGGAGCAGCGGGAGCTTCGCGCAGGGGATCGTCAAGCGGGCCGCAGACATGCACGTGTCCTGCAGTCCGACGACGGCGTACATCGGCCAGCCAGTCGCGGTAACCGTTGCCGTGGAGGACGATACGACGGTTGGCACTCCCTCCATCCCGACAGGGACGATCACGTTCGATGACGGAGGGAAGAACGGGGTGTTCTCGTCGAACACCGCACCCTTGACCGGTGGTGTCTGCAGTGTCACCTACACGCCGGGGGCCTGGGATGCTGGAACCACGGTCATCGCGGCGACGTACAGCGGATCGAACGTACACGCGGCTGCCGCGCGTGGAACGAACCTCCAGGTTCTCCTCCGGCCGACGGAGACGACCATCGAGGGCTCCGGACAGACGCTTCTCGTTAGCCAGTCAGGAGCCTACACCGTCACGGTGACGGACGTTGCCGGAGTCGGGACAGCCCCCGCCCCCGCGGGCACACTCGCGTACTCCTCGTACCTGGGGGCCGATGCCAGCATCACCCCTACCGACACCTCCGCTCCTGATGGGGGCTTCACCTACAGGTGTCTGGGGCTCGATGGGCACGCCGGGATCGACACGCTCTACGCGAACTACACGGCGAACGACGGCATCCACGCGACCAGCACAGGCTGCTACGGCCAGGGGATCCAGAGGCGACCCACGATCACCACGCTCTCCAACTGCACGAGCACGCCGACAGGAGTTACGTGCACCGCGACCGTGGCTGAGGACCCGGGCAACGCTGGAACCCCGTCCAACATCCAGGGGAACCTCGTTCGTCTCGACACGGGTGTGCAGCTATGCGGGGGGTTGTCTGGGATGTCCCCCTCGTGCACGTTCAACCTCGCCTCGACGCTCCCCCTGGTCAACGTCTCAGTTCGGTACGTCCCGACGGACCGGGTTCACCTCGAGTCAACGGCCTCGCAGAACGTCAGCCGCTTCGACCAGTTCCCGCCGGATCCTGGTGATGGTTCAACAGGCGCCAACTGCACCGACGGATGCGGGACCGGGGGCGTCAACGTCGCTCAGATGATCTTCGACCTCAACGCGGCGGAGATCGCCCTCAAGACGGTGAAGTGGGGGCTTGACATCACGGCACTCGTCCTCGACGTGATCCCAGACGGCGTGATCGTCGGCGGCCTCATCGTGTCCACCGGCGTCACGATCCCCTACAGCGACATCGCCAAGGCGATCGTCGCTGGCGCTGGGATTGCCCTCGACATCGCCATCGAAGCCATGGACACCGACCTCGACGATGACGGGATCCCTGACGTTCTTGAGAACAGCGTCACCGGCACCGATTACCGCAAATGGGACACCGACGGCGACGGGCTGGGAGACCTGGACGAGATCGAGGCGGCTGGCGGCTACTACGGTGGATCGCGCCGACCGAACCCGAACGTCGCCGACAGCGACGGGGACGGCCTGTCCGACGGAGACGAGGACGGCCTGTACCGAACCAACTTCTGCGTGGTGGACACCGACTGCGACGGCGTGGGTGACGGCGTGGAGGTGAACACGTGGAGTAACGCCGATCCGCGAAACCACTCGGATCCCCTGATCCAAGACACCGACGGCGACGGACTGCGCGACGACCGGGAGATCACCGCTGGCTGTCCGTTCGTGAACGACGACGACTCCGACGACGACGGACTCCAGGACGGGTACGAGGACCGGAATCGCGATGGAATCATCACCAACACCATCGGGAATAGCACCACGGAGGGTTCAGGCGAGACGCACTTCTGCATGTGGGATACCGACGGTGATGGCCTCTCCGACGGTGAAGAGGAGGCCTTGTTCGGCGCCGGCCCGATCACCGCGATCACTCGGTCGGGTGCCGTGATCACCGTCGCCGCCCTCGACGACGACTCCGACAACGACGGACTCTCCGATTGGGAAGAGGTCAACGTCACTGGGACGAACCCCCTGCACTGGGACACCGACCGCGACGGCCTGTCCGATGCCGACGAGTTGACCGCCACCGGCGGGGCCTGGCCCAAGCGAACCTTCCGCCAGGTGAGTGACCCCCTCACCCCGGACACGGACAACGACGGGCTCAGCGACTACGTCGAGTGGACAGCACGGGGGCACGCGTACCCGGGGACACGCCTCGGCGACCCGTCCTCCCCGTACTTCCGTGGCTTGGGGGGCGACGACGACACCATCTGCCCGTTCGTCCACAACCCCGATTCGGACAGCGATGGCCTTCTCGACGGACACGAGGATCAGAACAAAGACGGCATCTGGAACAACTACCAGATCGGGAACAGCACGCTCCAAGGTTGGGGCGAGACCTGCGCCTGTAACCCCGATTCCGACGGCGACGGACTCCAGGACGGAGAGGAGGAGGGCCTGCTCGGCCGGACAGCCACGCCGCAAGGCGTGTCCACGGTCCTTCCCATGGGGACAAGCACGCCGCTTCCAGGCTACATCGTCCTCGCCGGTAGCATGCGCGGGACTGGGAATGATCTGCTCGCGCCGTACGTCTTTGCCCCGATGGCAGGCCCGTCGCTGCCCCAGACGGTGCCAGCGTTGGATACGGACTCGGACAACGACGGGCTCTCGGATCGGGAAGAGGTGAACGTCACCGGCACTGACCCGCTGGATGCGGACACGGACAGCGACACTCTGGCCGACGCTGATGAGCTCGTCGCCGTCAGCGGTACCTGGCCGAACCGTCAGTTCGACCAGGTGAGCAGCCCGTTCAGCACAAACACGGACGGGGACCACCTGTTCGACCCACAGGAGTTCGCGGGCAGCGGCCTTAGGGCGCTGGCTGGGGGTCTCGGCGGCACGCGCGATCTCGCTTGCCCGTACGTGAACGATGCGGACTCGGACGACGATGGCATTCAGGACGGTGCGGTCGTCTCGCGCACGGTCACAGCGGCCGGCGTCACGTTCATCTGGAACCACTACGAGGACTTCGGGGACATCGCCGGAGCCTCCGTGGCGTGGCCCGGCGCTGTGCGCACGGTGGTCACCCCGGCCGGCGGCGAACAGAACGACGATGCGGTCTGCAACCTCTGCGATACTGATTCAGACGGAGATGGCCTCCTCGACGGCGAGGAGGCTGCGATCGGTACCGACCCCGGCGACTGGGACACGGACGACGATGGCCGCAATGACTGGCACGAGGTCACGGGCGGTGGGCCGATCCCCACGGACCCGTTCGATCCCGACACGGATGATGACGGGCTCTTGGACTCGGCCGAAGTGTTCGGGTCGAACCCCACCAACCCCGTCAACTGCGACACGGACGGTGACGGTCTGTGCGACGGAGGAAACCGCACGCCGTACATGACGAGCGGCCATCCCAGCGTGCTTGTGAACCCCCGGTGCCTGAACGGGATCGGCGGCCACCCCAACCCGCTCGGGATCGGCGAGGATGAGGACGGCGAAGGGGATTGGGACTCGGCGATCGAGACGGACCCCAACAACCCGGACACCGACGGCGACGCCGTCGGTGACGGCATCGAGGTTCTCGGATTCTCCGTCAACCGCCAGCACCTGATCCCCACCCACGACTCGTTCGGCAGGCCGATCTTGGTCATCTACCCTTCGCTCGGCTGCATGGACCCGCTGAACCCTGATACGGATGGGGACGGCCTCCTCGACGGGGAAGAAGACCTAAACCACGACGGACACTTCGACTTCCACCCGGGCGACATCGACATCGTCAACTACCCCCATGGGCCGTTCGCCTTCACCCGGCTCATCGAAACCAACCCCTGCAGTCCCGACACGGACGGAGATGGGCTTGACGACTGGGAGGAACGCTACGGACTCCGCAAGTCCACGGGCCACGCCTTCTCCCCCACGAACCCGCTCGATCACGATACGGACAATGATTGGCTCCTCGACGGAGAGGAGATCGACTGGGTCTGTACGGAGATGTTCGTGTACGTGGACCCGCTGCGGGAGACGCTCTACGCCCTCGGCGACCAGGGCCTATCCCCCGAGGACATCCAGTTCGCCCTCCTCCAGGAGGGGATCGAACTCACACTGGGCGCGATCACGAACGTCCTCCACGAGCAGCGGTTCGATGTTCGGTTCGTCCAGTTCCTCGATCCGACGAACCGGGACTCCGACTCCGACGGGTTCATCGACGGGCTGGATCCGGATGCGTGCAATTCTCAGCCCATCCCGATCGTCGGACCTGTGGTGCGGACCCCCGTTGACTCCGATGGCGATGGGTTCTCGGACGACGACGAGATCGCCGCAGGTACTGACCGCCTTGACCCAACCAGCTTCCCGCACGCGTTCACGGCGGACCTGGACCTCAACGACGTGGAGAACGACCGACTGTGGCTCACGGACAGCACCGGCGACGGAACAGCGGACTACGTAACGATCGACTTCCACTCCAACATGGTCAGCGACGTTCGGCTGCAGATCCTGGCGCGCGACGTGGAACACGGGGACTTCAGCGCCACCGGCGCGGCCGACGACTGCCGCTACACGGTGTCCTACGCGGTGGTCCGGCTGCGGGGAGTTCAGGCGCGATGGATAACCCTTGTCATCTACGATTACCGGTGTGACCTGAAGGTGAACCGGGTCGAGGCTCGGGAGCCGACAGCCCCCCGGTAGGTGGCGAGCGACAGGGCCCTGGAGGTTCGCCCAGGGCCCTGCACCTCATCGCCGCACACGAACTCTGGCGCGGCCATCGGTGCGGTCACCAGGGGCCGTGTGCGTTCGCGTCAGCAAGAGCGCGGGAGCGGCAACGGCCACCCTCCAGCGCCAGAAGACGCCGGCTGGAAGGACGCACTGTCCAACGTAGCCGTCTCCAGCCGAGTAGATCGCGCGGTCGATGGTCAGTCGCGAGCTGGCGCGAACGATGCCGTACTCATACAGTGTGATGAGATCGTGAACCCTTTGCCCCTCGCCGAGCGTGCCGGGGGCAGGTCATCGGACCGAGACGCAGACTGCAGGCGCCCTGGTCGCGGCCGGTCCCGTGAAGCCGATCCCTAGCCCCTGAGGGAAGATCGGGGACCAGTCCACGGGATGCCCGAGGCCACAGCTGAGGGCGGGATTGGAGAACTGCCGGACGAACGCGAGACCGTTGCGCAACACGTTCTCGCCCGTTGGCTGAACACCCTTCCCCGAGCGGACCCCATGGGCTCGACGGGTTACTCGGCCAGTCCGCAGCAAGCCCCGCCCCCGACGGCCCCATCTCCCACGAACATCGCCAGCACGGGGACCGACACGTCACCATGTCCGAACAGATCCTCTAGCTCATCGAGGCGTACGCGTCCCTCGCCAGACGGAAGCCGGAAGCGGTGAACGAACAGCCCCGGGTAATCGACCTGTAGCTCGGCAAGCAACCGGCAGTCTCCGCGCACGTTGGCCAGCCCTCCACGTGGAAGCACACGAGCTCCAGAGCTGGAGGAGGCACTCCAGAGGACTGCGCCAAGGAGGCGATCTCCCCCACCGCGAGCGGTGTCAACGCGGCCAAGTCAAGCCCCCTGGCCGTTCCCCAGCCGCCCCGGCGGTCGATCCCGTCACTCGGGAGATCACGCCAGGTGCGTCGCCGTGCCCATCTTCGCGGCGCACAAGCCTCTCGCGGACTCCGGACTCGATGTCGAACCGCCTACCCTCCACGATCCACGAGACCGCACACGGTCTGCCAGTCCACGCTCCACTCCTGTGTCGCACCCGCACCGGAAGAGTTGCGCACCACAGCTGGGATGAGCAGATGTGTTGTCTACGCAGGCGCGGGTACGAGGATCTCCGGGCGGCTGCACTGTCGACCCGAGGTCTTCCCACGCAGGAATCGGTACTCGACGACGTCACCCGCCTTCAGCTTCTGGAACAGAACGTCACTCACCTCGACCCGCTCGGTGCGGATGACTGCCCCATCCACGATATCCACCGTCACGTAGAAGGTCTCCTCCTTGACGATGGTGGTCACCGTGGTCGTGCCGCCGGGGCTGCTGCCGGGACAGGTCGAACACCCACTGGACGGAACGGTGGTCGTGACGGCCTTCTCCCGAACCACGGTCGCCTTGTCGGTCACCGTGGCAGACAAGGTTACCAGCTGCGCATCTCGGCACTCGGAGACGACCACCGCTCCGACGGCAACGATCGCCCCCACGATTGCGAGGATGATGAACAAGTTGAACGGGTTCATGGGGCAAGGTTAGCCCCCGCGGCCGAGGGGTGCCAGGCCCGAGGTTGGGGGCGGGATGGGTACACTTCCCGTGCATGGCGGACATCCTGGACGGGCTGACGGAGGAGCAGCGCGAGGCGGTGGCCCACCGCGGCGGGCCCCTCCTCGTGTTGGCCGGTGTGGGAACAGGGAAGACCACGGTCATCACCCGTCGCATCGCCTACCTCATCGCCGAGGGGATCGTCGAGCGCCCGAGTCAGCTTCTCGTGTTCACGTTCTCCCACCAGGCCGCTGAGGAGATGCTCGACCGAGCCTTCGACTGGATTCGGTACGCTGCACTCGACGCGTGGATCGCCACGTACCACGCGGTGTGCGAGCGCATTCTGCGCGAGAATGCACCGCTGGCGGGACTCCCCCCTGACTTCCGCGTGCTCGACGAGTGGGACCAGCGGGTGTTCCTCCTCGACCACCTCACCGAGCTGCCCACGCGAACGCTTCGTCCCCGCGCCCTCCGCCAGCCGCTGCGCTTCCTCTCGCCGCTCCTCTCGTTCATCGGGCGCGCAAAGGACGACGCGCTGTCGCCGGAGAGGTACCGCGCCTGGCTGAACGACGTCCAGGCATCCCTTCCGGGTGACGAGGCCGACCTCCATCGCGAGCTCGCTGACCTGTACGCCGCATACCAGGAGCTCCTCAGCGCGGAAGGACTTGTGGATTTCGGGGACCTCATCGTGCGCGCAGTGCGCCTGCTCGAGAATCGGCCGGGTCTGCGTGCCGAGTATCATCGCCGCTTCCCCCACGTACTGGCCGACGAGTTTCAGGACACCAGCCGCGCTGAGCTCCGACTGGTCGAACTTCTCGCGGGACACGGGAACGCGACCGCAGTAGGGGACGACGATCAGGCGATCTACGGGTTCCGCGGGGTCCCGTGGGACAACCTCCTCGCGTTCCTACGTGCTTTCCCCGCATCCAAGGTGGTGGTTCTGACCCGCAACTTCCGGTCCACTCAGCGGATCCTCGATGCGTCCTCCCGTCTCATTCGTGCCAACGCATACCGTCTCGAGGCGCTGTCCCTACGGGGGGAGATCGCCTACTCGATCACCAAGGAGCTCACCTCGCCCCATGGCCCGGGTGACGCGCCGATCCATCGGCACTTCCCGTCGGTGGAAGACGAGGCGGAGTTCGTGGCCCAGGAGATCGGCAGGCTCCATGGCTCCGGCATTCCGTTTCGGGAGATCGCGCTTCTCTACCGGAACCGGTATCGCCCCGATCCGTACCTGCGGGCCCTGTCCGACGCGGGGATCCCGTGGACCCTGGCGGGGCGGTTCCGGGCCGGAATGTTCGACCAGGAAGTCATCCGCCTCCTGATGTCCTTCTTGCGAACACTGGCCGACCCCGGGGACAGCCAATCCCTCTACCACCTGCTCGGATCTCCGATCTACCGCCTGAGCGGGGAGGATCTGGCGTTCCTCACGTCACGATCACAGCGCGAACACCGTCCACTGCGGCAGGTCCTTGTCGATGCGGTCGCCCGCTCATCCCTCAGTGCAGAGGGCCAGCAGATCGCCGAGCGGGCCCTTGCCGACCTCGCCGCGTGTGAGGCCCTCGCGCGGGGCAACCCAGCCGGCCGCGTGTTGTACGCGTTTCTCATGGAGCGGACCGGGTACCTCCAGGCGCTCGTCCACTCCGAGGACCCCGCAGCGGGGCGATCCGTCGAGCACATCGCCGAGTTCTTCGAGCGCGTGGTGCATCGGTTCGAAGATGTGGCGCGCCACGATCGTGTTCCGTGGTTCGTGCGCTACGTCGACGAGCTGCGGGAGCTGGGGTGGAACCCGATGATCGGCGAGGCCGACCCGGGGGCAGATGCCGTGCAGGTAATGACGTTCCATCAGGCCAAGGGGATGGAATACGAAGCGGTGTTCCTCACCGGGCTGGTCGAGGACTTCTTCCCCGGGCGGATCACTCGCCCCACGTTCTCTCTCCCCCGCGGCCTAATCGGGGATGAGATGCCCGAGGACCGCGCGCACCTGGAGGAGCAGCGCCGGCTGTTCTACGTGGGGATGACCCGGGCCAAGCGGAGGCTCTACCTTCTCTCCGCCGATGACTACCGCCCGCCCGGGGAGGCGCCGCGCAAGCGGGCGGCGAAGATCTCTCGATTCGTCCTCGAAGCCCTGGGAGAGGAGAACCTCGGGCCACGCGTCTCCGAGGCAACAGCCCTGTTCCGGATTCGCCGCGAGGGGAAGGAGCCCACGCCCCCGGCAGTCGCCGTCGCCGGGGGCGGGCCGCTCCAGCTTTCATTCCGCCAGGTGGACGACTGGCTGACGTGCCCGCTCAAGTACCGCTACGTTCACGTGTTGCGGGTACCGATCCGGCTTCACCCGATCGTGATTCTGGGGAACGCGGTCCATCAGGCGATTCAGGCCTACCATCTCGCCAAGGTTCAGGGCCGAACCCTCCCGTTCTCCGATCTCGACGGCGTGTTCCGCCATGCCTGGCGCTCGGAGGGGTTCCTGTCCGCCCATCATGAGCAAGAGATGCTCGACCACGGTCTGGCTGCGCTGCGGTCGTTCTACGCGTTCGAGGAAGGCTCGGGGACCCAGCCCGCGTTCGTCGAGAAGTTCTTCGCCTTCGTGGAGGAGGAAGCCAAGGTCATCGGGTACTGGGACCGGGTGGATCGCGGGGAGAACGGGGCGGTCATCATCGATTACAAGACCTCCGACGTGGGCGAGGAGGCAGCGGATCGACGAGCAGCGGAGTCGCTGCAGCTCGCGATGTACGCCCTGGGCTACGAGCGAATGTTCGGCGAGCGGCCGCGCGAGGTCCAGCTGCGGTTCCTGACTCCAGGAGTGGTGGTGGGCCGCGCTACCCCGACCGACCGGATGGTGGGGCGGGCGCTCGAGGCCATTCACGATGCGGCAGCGGGGATCCGGTCAGGGGATTTCGCCGCACGGCCATCGTTCACCGCCTGCTCCTACTGCGCGTACCGCACGATCTGCCCGTCGGCGATGCCCCTGTGAGGCGCTGGCGTTCCCACTACAATCGGGCACGCGGCATCCCCACGCGGAGGGCGCAACCGGAGCTGCGGCCTGGCAGGTGGTGCAGGACCGGAACCCACAGGGTGCCACTGCTCAGGGCTGCCCCAGGCCTGCTCCGCGCGGGGTCCGACAGAGCACCAAAGGAGAGCAGCATGCAGCGGGACAGGTGTGGCGAACTGCGGCGGGAGGCGGCGGGGCGGAAGGTCGTCCTCGCGGGTTGGGTCCATCGGGTGCGTGACCTTGGGGGAGTCACGTTCGTCGACCTCCGGGATGCCTCCGGGATCGTCCAGCTCGTCCTGCGCGACGCGGGAAGCGCCCACCTCGCCCGCGAGGACGTGATACGTGCCGTGGGCACGGTCCGCCCTCGCGAGGCCCCCAATCCAGCGCTACCGACCGGCGAAGTCGAGGTGGAGATCGAGTCCATCGAAGTACTTTCCCATGCCAAGGCCCTCCCGCTTGGCGTGGCCGACGAAGGCACGCCAAGCGAAGAGACGCGGCTTCGCTACCGCTACCTCGACCTTCGCAGGCCTCGAATGCAGCGCAACCTGCGCCTTCGCCACCGCACAGCGCTTGCGATGCGGCAGTACCTCGACCGACACGGGTTCATCGAGGTCGAAACACCGATGCTGACGCGGTCAACACCTGAAGGGGCGAGGGACTTCCTCGTCCCGTCGCGCCTCGTCCGCGGCTCGTTCTACGCCCTCCCTCAGTCCCCCCAGCTGTTCAAGCAGATTCTGGTCACGTCCGGGGTGGAGCGGTACTTCCAGATCGTTCGCTGCTTCCGGGACGAGGATCTCCGCGCCGACCGGCAGCCGGAGTTCACCCAGCTCGACCTCGAGATGGCGTTCCTCGAGGAACCTGAGGAGCTGTTCACCCTCCTTGAAGGTCTCGTGGCCCACGTGTTCAGCGAGGCGCTGGGGGTCGAGATCGGTCTCCCGCTGCCTCGGCTTCCCTATGCTGAGGCGATCGCGCGCTACGGGTCCGACAAGCCCGACCTCCGGTTCGGCATGGAGATCGCCGACGTGTCGGATGTCTTCGCTGGGGGGCCGTTCCGCGCATTCGCTGACGCTATCGCGGCTGGGGGCGCGGTGCGCGCCCTTCCTGTGACCGGAGGGTCAACGAAGTCACGGGGGGATCTGGCGAAGCTCGAGCCGGTTGCCAGGGAGCACGGCCTTCCCGGCCTGGCCTGGATCAAGCTCGGGGAGGAGATCAGCTCGTCGTTGGGGAAGCACGTCCCCGCCCCGGCGCTTCACGCGACGGCGGCGCGGGCCGGCGCCCGGCCGGGCGACCTTGTCCTGCTCGCTGCGGGGAGGCCGGACACCGCGTCGACCGTCCTCGGCGATCTGCGCCTGCGGCTGGCCGGTGAGCTCGGCCTCATTCCCCGAGAACGCTGGAGTCTCACCTGGATCGTCGATTTCCCCCTGTTCAAGGAAGGTGAAGGCCGACTCGAGTCGGAGCACCATCCGTTTACCGCCCCTCGGGACGACGATCTGGAGCTTCTGGACACAACGCCGCTTCGGGTACGGGCCAAGTGCTACGACCTCGTGATGAACGGGGTGGAACTCGCCTCCGGCTCCATCCGAATTCACCGTCGTGACCTCCAGGAGAGGATCTTTCGCCTTCTTGGCATCGACCCGGAGGAGGCTGAGCGCCGGTTCGGGTTCTTCCTCCGCGCCCTCGAGTACGGCGCGCCACCACACGGCGGGATCGCGTTCGGTCTGGATCGGTGGGTGATGATGATGGCTGGCGAAGACTCGATCCGCGAAGTAATCGCATTCCCCAAGACGACGACCGGCTCCTGTCCCCTCACCGACGCCCCCTCCCCCGTCGATCACGAGCAGCTGAAGGAGCTCGGTCTCCGGCTGGAACCATGACTCGGGCGCGGCTCGTTGTGCTGGGTGCGTTCCTGATCGTTCTCGTCGGCCTGCTCGCCGCAAGCCTGGCGGACGTGCCGTTTCGTGGCGGACGTCTCCCGTGGGATGGGCCGCCAGGCGAACCAGGACGCCCTGGGGTAGGAGCCCCGCTGGCAAACGTGTCATGGCTCATCTACGCGCTGTTCGGCCTCTGTGTGGTGGCGCTGGTCGTGGCCGTCATCGATCGCCGCCTGCGGCGCAGACTTCTGCTTCGGTTGGCTGTCCTGTTGGTCCTGTTGGCCGCGTTGGCCTGGCTCGGGGAGCGCCTCCGGCACTCCGATGGGATGCCGGTAGCGGAGGAGCCAGGCTCGCCAGCCCTCGTTCCGTTCCCAAGCGTGGTCGGCTCGTCTGGGGATGCGGATCTCGCTCCCCCCGGCCGGACCCCAGACTGGATCGCCTATCTGGGCAGTGCAGCGCTCGCAGGTGCTGTCGCCTGGTGGATCTTCAAGCACCACCGGAAGCGCGCTCCCGGTGATGCGGACGAGGTGCGGGAGGCGCTCGCCGAAGCCTCAGCGGGTCTGGCGGCCGGGCAGCCCGTATCAGACGTTGTGATCCGTTGTTGGACGCGGATGGTTGCGGTGGTGTCGCAGCGCACGCGGGGAGTAGACCGGCCAGCTGTCACCCCACGGGAGATCGCTGCTGAGCTCACACGCCTTGGATTGGGAGAAGATGCCGTGCTCGTCCTCACACGGCTGTTCGAGGAGGTGCGCTACGGCCACAAGGATAGCGAACCACGCCGCGCGGCGGCCTTGGCAGCGTTGGCGGCGATCGAACGGGCGTACGGCTAGCCCGTGGCTGGTTGCGGGGGGCCTCCTCGTGGCGGGGGCCGCCGTGTACGCGTTGCGGTTCATCGTGGGCTGGATCCTCGACGGGATTGCCTACGTGATCTGGTTTGTGGACGCCCTTCCGCAAGCCCTGGTCTGGTCTGCGCTGCTGGTGGCGGTGTTCGTGCTAAGCCTGCGCCTGAGGCAGGGCAGACCACGCCGGCAAAGCACGGAGCGCCCTGCTGCTGCGCCAACACCATCCGAGCTCGCCCGCCTCGTCGCGTGCATCCGCGCTGGGGAGAGATCAGCTCACGCCCGTGGTGAGATCGAGCGACGATTGGGCCAGGTGGCCGTGGCGCTTCGGGTCAAGCGCGAGTCGGTCACCCCACGCCAGGCGTGGGATGAGCTGACAGAGGGCCGCTGGCCGACGGACCCGGATCTGCGCGCCGCCCTTCACCTGGACCGCGGGCGGCCGGGATCGCGCCAGGGATACGCTCACCAGCTGGCACGGGCTGTGGACAAACTCTGGCGCTACGCGGAAGGAGGAAGCCTTGACCGTGGCTGATGTCGCAGAACGTGGACAGGCGATTCTGTCCCGAGTTGAGGAGATCATCGTCGGGAAGCATGAGCCGCTTGCCCTGATGCTCGCCGCGATCCTCGCCGGGGGGCACATCCTGGTCGAGGACTTCCCCGGTCTGGCGAAGACCCTCGCGGCGCGCTGCTTCTCGTGGACGCTCGGACTCTCCTTCAGCCGAATTCAGTTCACCCCAGACCTGCTGCCTGCCGACATCGTCGGCACCCACCTCTTCCGCCGTGACGAAGGGCGCTTCGAGTTCAGGCCAGGACCCATCTTTGCCCAGCTCGTCCTCGCCGATGAGATCAACCGCGCCACGCCCAAGACGCAGGCTGCGCTCCTTGAGGCCATGCAGGAGGGCCAGGCCACGATCGAGGGCGACACGCGGGCCCTCCCGCAACCGTTCATCGTGCTCGCGACCCAGAACCCCATCGAGTACGAAGGCACGTTCCCGCTCCCCGAGGCGCAGGTGGACCGATTCCTCGTACGGGTACGGTTCGGCTATCCGGAGCCGGACGAGGAGAAGGAGATCCTGGGTCGGCGGATCCGTCGCCAGACGGAAGACGTCTCACTGCCGGCGGTCACCGATGCGGGCGAGATCCTCGCCCTGCGCCGGGCGTTGGAGGATGTGCTCGTGGATCCCGACCTCATCGCGTACATGGTGGCCCTTGTCGCCGCCACGCGCCGCCATGCTTCGCTGGCGGTGGGGGCCAGCCCCCGCGGATCACTCGCCCTGCTCAAGCTTGCCCGCGCCCGCGCCGCACTGTCGGGGAGGGACTACGTGCTCCCCGACGACGTGAAGGCCGTTGCCATCCCTGCCCTCGCTCACCGGCTGATCCTCTCGCCCGAGCTGTGGACCCGCGATGTGCGGGCCGAGGACGTCGTGGCGGACATCCTGGCCCGGACGCCGGTCCCCAAGGTTGGTTGATTGTTCAGCCGGAAGGCGCAGGTCGAGTTCGGCATGCTGGTGGTTCTCCTGGCGACCGGCGTTGGCCTGCGGCTGCCTCAACTGGCGTTCGTTGCGCTCCCGATTGCCGTCCATCTCGTGGGCGCGTACGCGTGGGCGGCGTGGGATCGACAACCCCAGCTTGCAGCGCGCCGTTCCCTGTCCGCACGCCGCATCTGGGAGCGAGAGACGGTGACCATCGAGACGACGATCGAGAACCTGGGAGCGCGGGTTGAGCTCGTTCACGCGATGGAACGGCTCCCCTCCGGACTGCGCGTTGTGGACGGCACGGTGGAGGAGGTCCGTGAGCTCGGGTCCGGGGAGGCGATCCACCTCCGATGCACTGTCGAGGCTCGGCGCGGCCTGTACCTCCTGCCCACAGTGCGGGTCGAGGCCGAGGATCTCCTGGGGTACACCACGTGGTGCAACGATCTCCCTTGTTCAGCGCCCCTCGTTGCGATCCCGAGGTTCGAGACGATTCCGGCCCTCGCGATCTCTCCCCGTCGCACGCTCCCCCAGTCCGGCACCGCTCGCTCCCGACGAGGCGGGGTAGGCATCGAGTTCTTCGGGACGCGGGAGTACCGGCCAGGGGATGAGATCCGTCGCATCCACTGGAAGGCAGCGGCACGCCTCGACCAGCTCGTCGTCACCGAGTTCGAGGAGGAACGTGCTGCCGACGTAGCCGTGGTCCTCGACGTGCGGGACCGCGCCTACCGCGGACAAGGTGCATCAGACCTGCTCGACTACGCGGCGCGGGCGGCGGCAAGCTTGTGCCAGACGTTTCTCGCCCACGGTCACCGGGTGGGCCTCCTCCTGTACGGGGCATACCTCGATTGGGTCTATCCTGGATGCGGACGTCGGCATGGTGAGCGCATCCTGCGTGAGTTGGCGCGGGCCAAGGTGGGGTCGTCGGAGGTGTTCGCGGAGATCTCGCGACTGCCGACGCGGCTCTTGAGAGCGGGGTCCCAACTCGCGCTTGTCTCCCCCCTCCTTCCCGGAGACGAAGAAGACCTGGGTGCGCTCGCGTCGCGGGGCTACCGCGTGCTGGCGGTCATCGTGGATGCCACAACGGCGGAGGAGGCGACGGTGGGTGCCGGACCGGAGGTCGAGCTGGCGCGACGGATCCTCACCCTCGAGCGGTGGACGCTGATCAGTCGGCTTCACGCGGCACGGGTCACGCCCATCGTGTGGGACGTGCGCTACCCCTTCGCCCCCCAGGCCACAGCCGCAGCGCGAAGGAGGCCGCGGTGATCGTGCCGCTCGTGGGGGCAGTGGCTTCCTGGGTGACCGCCTGGGCCGGACTGGGCTTCACCCTTGATCCGGCGTGGTGGCTTTCGCTTCTCGTGCCCGGGGCATGGGTCGTCGGCGTCGTGTTCCGCAGGCGGGGCACGGTTGTGACTGGGTTCCTCCTTTCCGTGGGACTTGCGGGCGGGGTGGCGCTCACCGGACACGTCGTCCCTGCGCTGGTCGTGATTGCGCTCACACTGTGGAGCTGGGATCTCGCGCTCTTATGGATCTCTCGCCTTGGACGCGGAGACCCCGGGGCAACAGCCCGTCTGGCCCGGGCTGCTGTCGTTCGCTCTACCACGCTTGTCGTCGTTGGGCTTGGCGTCGGTACCGGGTTCCTGATGATCCGCATTCGGGTCCCGTTCTGGTGGCTCGTCGGGGGAACCCTGTTGACGTGGCTCGGCCTGATGGTGATTGTGCGCGGGTTTCGTCGGGCCTACAGCTCGGGCGGAGATGCAAGCGGGAACCGATCTCCCTCGTCTGGCCCGATCATGTAGGGCAGATCAAGGATTCCATCCCCGTCCTTGTCGGGGGCACCGAACCCCTCCCAGTAGTTGCCGCGGAGACCGTCATCCCACACCGCCCCCCCCTCAGAGCGTGCCGGGTGACGACACCCCAGGAATGCGTTCTGTGCAACAACGATTCCCTCGCTGCGGAGCTCGACGACCACACCGGTGTCGCACCGGTCAAGCAGCGAACCCGCGAGGAGCGACCCCGTGGTCGCGGCGAACCAGACCCCTGTTCGACAGCGCGACACGCGAACATTGAACAGGTCCACCCCCGATGAGAAGAGGATCTTCACCCCGTCGGGACATTCCTCAACACGAACCCGAGATACCTGGACCTTCGTCGACAGGAAGACACTGATTCCGACTGCCGATCCCCGGACCCAGGCATCTTCGACGGCAACGTTCTTCGCGCTCTGGACCTTGATCGCAGCCACACGGGCCCCCAGGACCTCCACATCGCGAATGATCACCGGCCGGATTGTGCCCGAGATGAGGATCCCGTAGTCGTCGCCCCCGGCGTCGATCTGGAACCCGGAGATGATGTAGGGATCGCCGAAGATCCCCCATCCTCCGATCACCCCGTTCTCCGGGGTGAAGTCCTGATCCGAGTTAATGAGGATGGGCCCGCGGCGAACAGGTTCAGCCCACACCGCAGAAGCCCCAGCCAGGACGAGCACCATCAGCAATGCCGCTTTGCGCATGCGCGATCACCCAGCACAGAGCGTAGCACCACCGCGGGTCGTTCCCCCAGGGCCTGTGTCCCCTCGGGAGGTTACCTCAGCCCCGCCGCCGACCCGGCAGCGGCTCACGCGCTCAGGTATACTTCGTTCTACTCTGAACCTTGGAGCAGCTGGGGAGAGGGCAACACAGATCCGCGTCGAGGTGCACCCAACTGCCGCGGAGTTCCTGGCGTCGGCCGAGGAGACACTCCTTCGCGACGAGGGGCTTCACAACCTCATCCTCGGTCTGGCGTCCCGCGTCCGAGACGGCCGGTCGTACGGGGACACCCCCCCGTACTTCCTGACCGTCGAGGAGAGAGGAGAGGTTCTCGTCGCCGCCGCCCGCACCCCACCCCATCCGCTCGTCCTCGCAGTACCGAGTGGGAACGCGACGGGGATCGAACTGCTTGTCGACCACCTCCTCGAGTCCGATCCTGACCTTCCCGGAGTCAACGGTCTCATCCCCCATGCGACGGCGTTCGCCACGCTCTGGGCCGCGCGCAGGCCAGCGGCAGTGAAGGTGGCGATGGAGCTGCGAATACACGAGCTGCGGAAGGTGATCCCGCCCGCCGGGGTGCCGGGGTTCCTGCGCCCAGCCCTGGATCGGGAGCGCGACCTCCTCGCGGAGTGGATTCAGGGATTCCAGGCCGAAGCCGTGCCTGACGATCCGCCCGTTGACCCCTACGATATCCTGGATCGCTTCAGCGCCGCTCCGGCTACGCTTCGGGTGTGGGACCACGGAGGGCCAGTGTCGATGGCAGGAAGCTCCCGCGTCTCGGCGCGTGGGGCGAGGGTGAGTCTCGTCTACACCCCTCCCGCGCACCGAGGACACGGATACGCATCGGCGTGCGTGGCCGGTCTGAGTCAGTTCCTCCTCGATCAGGGGTACGCGTTCTGCACCCTGTACACCGATCTCGCCAATCCGGTCTCAAACAAGATCTACCACCGAATCGGCTATCGCCCGATTGGCGATGCCGCAGTCTATCGCTTCTCCCCGCACTCGCAGCCCGCGCGGAAACCCGGCGGTCCGTAGACCTGCCGGGCGCAGCTGTGTCGTCGGCTACCCATGATCCGCTGTCGGTGCGGGATCGTTCGACTACGGAACACGGACAGCAGGCCCCGGTTCTTCCCGCGGGGGATCCGGACCTCTGTCCTGGGCCGACAGCTGAGGCGCGCTCTCAGCCAGGCCGTTAGCGCGTGTCTCCACCTGTCGAGGCGGCAATGAAGCCGCGCACGTCCTCGCGAAACGCCGCGAGCGACGGGAGATCGAGGTAGAACATGTGACCGGCTTCATAGCACTCCATCTCGAGGTTCCCGCGGAACGCCGGGTCCACGTTCATGTGGGACAGCATGTACTCCGTGGCGAAGACCGGGGTGGCCAGGTCATAGTAACCCTGCGCTACGAGAACCTTGGTGTACGGATTCTTGGCGATCGCGCCCCGCAGGGTCTCGCCGGTGGCTGGCATGTGGCCCTTCTCCCACTCCCACTTCTCGTTCACGGTGCGGCTGAGGGTTTCGTAGGTGAGGTCGGTCTCGATCCCCAGCTCGCTGCGGACGTACTGGTTGAACGCCGCGGTGTAGGGCGGGGTGATGGCAAGCATGGATGGATCGAACTCTGGGCGCTCCGTGACCGCGAGAGCCTCCACCCCCTTGAACCGCGAGTCGAGCCGGCCCACGCTCCGCCGCTCGCCGCGGAGGAGTTCCTTGCAGAAGCGGTGGATCTCGACCCGGAGGTTTGTCCCGAGGATGTAGTCGAGGCTCAGCCCCGTGTACCGCGCAAGCCTCTTCCCGACCGAGCGGCGTTCCGCGTCGGTGAGGCGATCGCCCTTCATCAGCGCCAGGGTGAAGTCCCCCTCCGCCCATGCCTTCACTTCGGCGACAAGGTCGGGCAGGGCGCGCTTCTGGAGGTCGCCCGCCAGTCGGCCGTGGTACCACGCCGTGGCGGCGTAGGAAGGGACGAACAACTGGTACGGAAGATCGTTCGCGGGCATGAACCGAATCGCCGCGAGGTCCAACACCGTGGAGATGAGCACGATTCCGTTGAACGCGATACCCCGGTCCACGAGATGGCCAGCCAGACCCGCAGCACGCGTTGTACCGTAGCTCTCACCTGCCAAGAACAGCGGTGACGTCCACCTCCTGTAGCGGGTGAGGTAGAGGCGGATGAACTCCCCCATCGACTCGATGTCACCCTTGAAGCTCCAGAACTTCTTGTCGAAGTCTTCCTTTGCCGCCCGGCTGAACCCCGTGCCGACCGGGTCAACGAACACGAGGTCGGTCTGATCGAGCCAGGTGAAGGGGTTGCTCTCGTAGCGGTAGGGCGGTGCGGGCATCCATCCTTCCTTCTCCATCACGACCCGCTTGGGACCCAGTGCCCCCATGTGCAACCAGATCGAGGCAGATCCGGGTCCCCCGTTGAACGCAAACGTGAGCGGCCGCGCGGAACGATCCACCGCGCCATCGAGCTCGTACGCAGTGAAGAAGACCTCGGCCTCCACCTCATCGAACGGATCCTTGAGCGGAATCGCACCGGCCCGCGCTGTGTACGGGAGTGACTCGCCTCGCAGCTGAAGCACGTGACGGGTCTCCGTCGGTTCGACCCCGAGGAGCTTGCGTCTCTTCTCCTTGGTCTCCGAAAGCTCGTTGGCCTTCTTCACCTCGGGCTTCGCCTTCTCATCTGCCATCTCTGTTCTCCTCCTCCTCGTAGGTGAAGGCTCCATTGTACCGGTGACAGCAGACGGCACGGCCGGCCACGGCCCGTCCTTCCGTTGTGGTCGCTGCGCCACAGTCCGGCAGCAGGTTGCCGAACGACGCAATCGACGTTGCCAACACACGTGGCACTCCTCGGCTTGGTCGAGGGACTCCTGCCTCAGGAGCCCAGTGAAATCCTGCTCCTCGCCCGGCACGAAGACCGCTCGCCCCGTGGATGGCCAACATCCTTGGTGCGGGACGGGTTCGCTTCGGACACGGGGCGCGACAACGCCAGAGCCATGCACATTCGAGCCCATCCTGAGGTCGATTCTGTCGTGCTCCTGGCGCGCGGGGCGGACGCAGGTTACCTCCGCGCCGCCAGCACTGCGGTCGAGGCGCCGGGCCGGGAGGGGCACGACCCGTGGAACTGGGGCGCGGGCCTCAGCGTGGCTGCCGACGCGCCTGGGGCCTGGCTGCCCCGGGATCATGGTCGTTCAGATCGAGCCGACCACGGTGCAGATCAACGTCCCAGGCCCCCAGGCGAGGATGAACTGCTGAATGGCCTGATTCATCCAGCGACAAGCGTTCGACGATCATCTTCGGGCAGGTCGGGCCGACCGTGGGGCCGGACCTCCACCGAGGAGAAACCCCTGGGCCCGAGCTCGGACTCGCGCTCCCCAACCCGCGCCGGGATCCGTCGCACAGGGGTCACGTGGGATCACCGCGATCCCAACGGATGACCTACACTGCCCACAGATGACCTGGCAGTGGACGGCCCCTTCGAGCGTGCTCCTCGCCACAGCGCTGCTCGCGCTGTCCGTGGCGAGCGCCCTGCTCCGGCGCCGGATGGTTCCCGGAGCGTCGGTGCTCGGGATGGCGATGCTCAGTGGGGCGTGGTGGTCGCTCGCCGCCTGCCTGGAGGCCACCGCTGTGCCTCTGGGAGCGAAAGTCCTGTTCTCGACCCTCGAGTACGTCGGCTCAGGAAACATGGCCACGCTGTTCCTGGTGTTCGCACTTCGGTACACGGGTCGGATAGCGCGGCCGTTCGGGTCTCGGCTAGCCTTGCTCTGGGCCCTCCCGGTGGTCGCGGTCTCCGTTGCTGCAACAAACGAGCTCCACCACCAGTTGTGGGTCGGGTTCAGCGAGGGTCCGGCGGGGTCCAACAGCGTGATCTACCACCACGGGCCGGCCTTCTTCGGCATCCTTGTTCTGATCTATGCGTACACCTCTATCGCCGCGTACGTGCTCGTCACGGCCACGGTGGGGGCGTCAGCTGTTCAGCGACGTCAGTCCGCGACCATCCTCATCGCCATCGCGTTCCCGGTGATCGGGAGCGCCCTCTACGCCCTTGGCGTCACCCCCGCGCCCGGGTTGAATCTCTCGCCGCTCAGTTTCGTAGCCACCGGAGCCACCCTCGCGATCGGCGTCATCCCCCTGCGCCTGTTCAACCTGGTCCCCGTAGCGCGCGAAGCGCTTCTGCAGGCGATGAGCGATGCAGTTCTTGTCCTCGACTCGGCTCAGCGGGTGGTGGACTTCAACCCGGCAGCCGTGCGCCTGCTCGGCTTGAGGTCGGACAGCATCGGGAGCGAGGCCTCTCGGGGACTGACGTTGGGGCCGAGACTCGCACCGTTCATCGTCCCCGATCGCGAGTCGCACATCGAGCTCACCGTGTCCGAGAATCCGTTGCTGCACCTCGACGTACGCGTGACGCCCCTGCGGAGGAAGGCCGGCCAGGCCGCGGGGGCGCTCATCGTCGCCCGCGACATCTCTGCCCGTCTTCGTGCCGAGCGACTGCTGCAGGACGCTCATGAGCGCCTTCAGGGTCAGCTCAGGGAGATCGAACGCTTGCAGGCAGAGCTTCGCGAGCAAGCGATCCGCGACGAGCTGACCGGATTGTTCACCCGTCGCTACCTCGGTGAGGAGCTGCCGCGGATCATCGAGCGAGCATCCATCGACCGGGCACCGGTGTCCGTGATCATGTTCGACATCGACCACTTCAAGCTGGCCAACGACGCGCATGGTCACCGCACGGGGGACGCGCTGCTCGTCGCACTGGCGAAGCTCCTTGCGCGCTCGTCCCGGCCCGGGGACATCGCCTCCCGACTTGGTGGGGACGAGTTCGTGCTCGTCTTGCCCGGGACACCCCTCGAGGTCGCGGAGCAGCGCGCCGAGGACATCCGCCGGGACTTCCGCCGCGCGCCGATCCCCGAGCACGGTCTGACCGAGCGACCGACCGTGTCAGCCGGAGTCGCCGAGTTCCCGACGCATGGTCAGACGTGGCAGGATCTCCTCCACGCCGCTGATGAGACGCTGTACAGGGCGAAGAACGCGGGGCGTGACCGCACACGGTCGGCGGTCTCAGACGCCATAGGGCAGAACCCATCGCGACCTCGCGCCTAGTGGCGGCCCGCCAGGGAGCCCGAGGTCTGAGGCCCCGGCGACACGGGCCGGCGGCACCGATCTTCGTGACCCGCCACGCGTGCTTCGCTGCCCGTGCAGGAGTCGTTCGGTCCGCGGAGGATCGAGGAGGCACCGCGGTGGTTGTCGCAGAGATCCTGCCGTCCCCGAGGGGCCGAGGAGTTCCCGCGTCCACCCCTCGCCTGGGCTGCCAGGCCGCCGCGGGTTGGCACTGCGAACAGACGCAGCTCCTCGTGCTCCCCACGCGGAGTTCATCGTTCGCTGTGTCACAGCGCGGGCCGGGCGCCCGGCCCGGTAGCCGATCTGAAGGTGGTCCGCGTAGCGGCCTCCGACCCCACCCATCACGCTCCCCCGGTCCCCCACCGCACCGGATGCGCTCCTCGAGCACGTGGCCCGCTGCGCGATGGAGCCGAACCACGTCTGCCGGGGAGAGGTCCCGCGCCGGGGTACGGGGGTGGAGTCCGGCGTGCCACAGGGTGTCCTGCACGTACGCGCTCCCCACCCCAGCCACGAAGCTCGGGTCAAGAAGGAAGCGCCGGAGCGCCCCCAGCGCTCTCGGCGTGAACGCTGGATCGAGAGGATCCGGTCCCCGCTTCCGCAACTGGGGATGTAGCGGCAGATCGCCTCCCGAAACGAGACGGACATACCCGAACCACCAGAAGTGGACCCACAGCTGGTCACGTTCGGCGAATCGGAACACGACCCTCTTCTGAGTGGGGTCCGGCTGTTCGTCAGCCGAGCAAAACCGTACCTCTCCCCCATTCCGAGGCTCACCCCCACGGTGTCTCCCCGCTGAAGATCGAACAGGGCCCACTTCTCACGCGGCCGAACCCCGACGATCGTCTGCCCCATCACTGTGCTCGCGACCGTGGGCGGAGGCAGGTTGAGGCACTTGGGCTAGGCGACCTCTACCCCGGTGATCTCCTGTCCCGCCACCGCCCGATCGCAGCTCGGGCCCAGACCACGAGGTCGGGAACCTCGGGCACGGCTATTGCCGAGCTGCGACGTAGGCCAGCGCCCTGTCCACTGGCAGCTGCCACAGGGTGATCGTGTTGTACAGGCGAAACCCCAGCTCGTGGTTGATCTTCAGCATCGGGGCGTTCGAGTTCGCATTCCCGGTCCGCACGAACTTGACCTGCGGCCGCCCAGCGAGCACTCGGGCGAGCATCGCCGCCTTCAGCCACCGGCCCAACCCGTGATTGCGGAACTCCGGAAACACGCCCGTCCCCCACTGATGGAGAATCTCTGGCTCGCTCGAATCCCATCCGACCTCGGTGAAACCAGCGATGCGTCCAGTGGGACGGTGTCGAACGTAGATCGTCCACCGCTCCACACCGCGCTTGCGCAGAGACTCCTCTTGGTCGCGAATCACGGCCGGAGTCCAGTGGAAGTCCTCCATCTCTAGGCTCCCGCGGGGCGCGGTGTTCATCACCTCGTGCATCTTCACCACGTCGGCTAGGTCCGGCTCCGGGTAGGGCCCCTCCCAGACCCCAAGGTAGAACTCATCCTCAGGGGCACGCCGCTGCCACGCCTGGAGAAGCGTCGGGTCCACGTCGGCGATGCGCAGTTGGTTGATGTTCTGGGTCAAGCCAGGTGTCGCGCCCAGCCGGCGTGCGAACGCCTCTCCCGCGGGGGCATTGAGAGCTGTGCCCCAGGTGAGAAGCCGACGGCCATCGTTCTGAGCTGCCGTGGCCACCGTTCCGAGAAGCGCTGCGCCGATGCCCCGGCGCCGGTGATCGGGATCGACGTAGACGTCACACCAGGCGTGGTGACGGTTCTCTGACATCTGGCTTAGCTCGACCTCGGCCCCTCCCACGACCCGGCCGTGCCGCCACGCCGCCCACCACCGCAGGCCCCAGACCGGCGGCACGGAGGTCATCATGGTCTTCAGGACCGCGAGCGAGCGCGGCGGATCGTCCGGCCACCATTCCGCACGGACCCGGTTGGAAAGCGCGTGGTACCCCCGCCAAGCGTCAGACCGTGCGACCGCAGGGTCAAACTGCTCGATCCAGATCTCTGATCGTGACATGCCCCCCTCCTTGGAGCGAAGGGACCGATCATAGCCGATCGCGTCGCGGTGGCCACAACTGCCACCCGCACGCGGTGTGCGGCGGCAGCGGGCCGCGTCTGCGGAAGACCAGACCCTCCCCCACCCGACGAGGAGACAACGGCGGACAGGACTCGCCGGGCACCTCCGGCGGTGGCGGCGGCATCCGCCGACGCCCCGGTTCTCGCCAGCCCGTGTGTCCGGGCAGGCCGCGGGGTGAGCTTTCCGCTTCGCTGCCTGCACTCGTTCACATCGCCCCGCTGTTTCACCATCGAGCCGACCCGATCCTCGGCATCCGGACCGCTTTCTTGGGAGGCGGCGGCACACGCCGTGAGGAGAGAGAGCCCGTTCTGCGCTACACTTCGGCGCCATGACCGTCAGCCGAAGTCCCGTTGTGCACCGGAACCGCAGCGGCAGGGAGTGACGTGATGAGATCTCTGCGGTGGGTGTTTCGCTACGTCCAGCGATACAGGTTGGCCCTCGCGCTGACCATTGTCAGCATGATCGCCCTCGTTGGCATCCAGCTCGTGGCCCCGTGGGTCATCCGAACGATGGTCGCCACGGTCACCGATCCCGAGGCGAGCCCCGACGCCCTTCGCGTTGTGGCCCGGCTGGCGCTGATCGCGTTTGCGGTCTACATCCTGCGTGCCCTGATGCAGTTCGTGCGGTCCTACGCCGCCCACGTTGCCGGATGGCACGTGGTCGCCGATGTCCGGCGCGATGTGTACTGCCATCTCCAGCGTCTGTCGTTGCGCTTCTACGAGGACAAGCAGACGGGGCAGCTCATGTCCCGCACGGTCAACGACTCCGACCTGCTCGAGCAGCTCGTGGCGCATGCTGTCCCGGACGTGCTCGTGAACGTGCTGTTGTTGGCTGGTGTCACCGCAGTGTTGGTCCGCCTGAGCTGGCAGCTCGCCCTGCTATCGATGATTCCTATCCCGTTCATCATCCTGGCGATGCGTGGCTTTGCCCGCTACGTGCGGCCAGCGTTCCGGCAACGCCAGGTCGAGCTCGGGGAGCTCAATGCTGCTTTGAACGATAACCTGTCGGGCATCCGCGAGATCCAGGCCTTCACCCGGGAGGATGCCGAGGCGAGTCGGATCTGGAGCCGCATCGTTCGGTACCGCGACTCCCTCCTCCGGGCCCTGCGACTGATGGCCGTGTTTCACCCGTCCGTCGAGTTCGCTGCCGCGATGGGGACCATTGTCCTCATCTACTTCGGCGGGCGGTTGGTTCTCGAGAGAACCCTCCCGATCGCTGACCTCGTCGCCTACTTCCTCTACCTCGAGCTCCTCTATCAGCCGGTTCGCGCGTTGAGCAATGTGTGGGAGAGCATCCAGCAGTCAATGGCCGGGGCGGAGCGCATCGCAGAGCTCCTCGACCAAGAGCCCGATGTGGCCGAGCGGCCTGGCGCGATCGAGCTCGCAGGGCGGGCCGCGGGGGCGATTCGGTTTGAGAACGTGAGTTTCGGCTACAGCACGGGGGAGATGGTTCTGGAGAACATCGACCTCGACATCGCCCCAGGCTCGGTGGTCGCCCTCGTTGGGCCGACCGGTGTGGGCAAGACCACACTATCCATGCTCATCCCTCGCTTCTACGACGTCTGCGGGGGGCGCATCACCCTCGATGGACACGATCTGCGCGACCTCACCCTTGACAGCCTGCGCCGTCAGATCAGCATCGTCCTTCAGGAGGTGTTCCTCTTCCACGGCACGGTTCGCGAGAACATTCTGTTCGGGCGCCCTGACGCCACGGACGAGCAGCTGATCGCAGCGGCGCGTGTCGCCAACGCTCACGGGTTCATCTGCGAGCTTCCGCAAGGTTACGACACCCTCATCGGCGAACGGGGGGTCAGGCTCTCCGGGGGCCAGCGGCAGCGTCTGGCCATCGCCCGGGCCGTGCTCAAGGACGCCCCGATCCTCATCCTTGACGAGGCGACCTCGTCAGTGGATACCGAGACCGAGCTTCTCATTCAGCAGGCGCTGCAGAGGCTGATCGCGGGGCGGACAACGATCGTCATTGCCCACCGGCTGTCGACCGTGCGCCGAGCAGACAAGATCGTCGTACTCCAAGATGGGCGGATCGTGGAGCAGGGAACACACGACGAGCTCATGGCGCAGGACGGGCTGTACCGACACCTCAGCCGGGTGCAGGTCGAAGACGAGCTCTGGAAGAGCGCGGTTCGTCAGATCGGTCGCAGCTAGGAACCTACACGCTACTCCGCCTTCCCCTTCCGACTCCCCATGGGGTGGTCGTTATCCATGGTAACCGGAGGCGTCACCGTGAGCAGCGCACGTGTATTTCGGGTCAGCGGAGCCGTCGCATGGGGGGTGCCCGGTGGAATGTAGATCATCTCCTGGGGTCCCCACGCGCGGTCCTCGCCGTTCATCTGCACGCGCACCCGTCCCGCAAGGACAGTGATCCAGAAGTGGCTCTCGTCGAACACGAGGACGGGGGTGGGCGCCTTGTTGCCGTCGCGGGCGCGGAGCTCACCGATCTGGAGCTCCCCATCCGAGCTCCGGTAGAGCTCGGTCCCCTCCCAGCTTCCGAGGACCCACGTCTTGTTCTCGGAATCGCGTCGGGCGACCTCCAGTGCCCGCTTGTAGCCCACACGAAGGTCCTTTGTGGCCCGAGCCACCGCCTGGTCGTACTCCTGGCGCGAGATCTTCCCCGACTCCACGAGCTTCTCGACGATCAGCTCATCCATCGTGGGGATGGACAGCGCCGCGCGCAGCGCTGAATTGCCGATCTCCTTCACCGTGACACCCGTGGTTCGTTTGCGAGCCTTGAGGGCCTTGTGCACGTCGTCATCGAGCACCAGATGCTGAATCTTCACCTTCCATCTCCTTAAGCGTACTCGTTCAGGATTAACCATCATACGCACGGCATACCCGTCGTGCAAGCGCTCGGGGCGAGCTCGTTCCCCGGTACCCCCCGAGCGCGGGGGCGCCGCCGATGGTCTGGGATCGGAGAACTGCGTACTGCCGGATCCAGACTCGTCGCTCACTCGGCGCGACGCCGTCGCAGGCGGACCGTGGTCCGCCGCTCGATGCGCGCAACGGCGAGGATCGCTGCGCGGGCCTCCTCGGAGAGATCCCCTTCTCGGACCATCTTTCGCAGTCGATCCAGGCTCAACGTGGCACAGGCCTCCCACAGGCCGAGACGCCGCAGATGCCCCTCGAGGTCGGCCCTCGCGGGATCGGCCGAACTGGGAAAGGCAATCGTCTCTTCCTCGGCAACCGCTGCCTCGGCAGTGGTCCCCACAACCACAGCAAAGCCATGCGCCCGGGCGTAGGCGCTGAGTGCCTCCTCGAGCTGGGCGATCTCCGCCTCCAGCCGCGCGGTCGTTTGCTTCAACTCGGCCTTCAGCTTCGCCAGCCGATCCACGAGGACGACCCCCGGCTCCCCGAGGTAGCGGTTCACCGGAAGAGCTGCCACCACCTGGCGATGTCCTTTGGCCGGGCAGATCCCGCAGTACTCGCACCACGCACACAGGGCTGACTCATGGGGCGGGAACTCCGTGGCGCGCTCGATCTCCCGGACCCGGTTCACGGTGTCGGCCCGCAACGCCCCAAGCTCCTCCGGGGACCGGGTGGTGACCAACCGCTCGTCGAACCGGAGGTAGTGCCACACCAGGCGAACCTCCCGTGCGTGGGGGAACCTCGACCGCACGGCCAGCGCGTACAGCCCACCCTGAACGTCCCGCGCTGCCTCCTCGGGCTTCGGTAGGGTCCCGCTCGTCTTGTAGTCGTGGACCTCGTAGATGTCGCCATCCTGCTTCATCAGGCGGTCCATGAACCCAGCCAGCTCGATCCCCTCGCCGAGGTCGAGCGAGAACGGCTCCTCCAGGCCGAGGACAACACCCTCCGAGAACGGAGCGTGGCGCGCGTGGTAGAGTCGGAGGCACTTCTCTCCCAGCTGGCGGTAGCTGTCGGCAGCCATTCCCGGGCGCACGATGCGTACGGCATCGGTCCACTCTGCATCCCACACCTCGCCGTACCGGGCGAGGACCTCGTCCACCGACGGCGTGAGACCGAGCTGCACTTGACGGTAGAGCCACTCCAGCGCATCGTGAACCCGGGAACCGAGAAAGGCCTCCACCGATGGACCCACCTCCACCTTCACTCGGTCCACGTACTGAAACTTGTACTTGAGTGGGCAACTGGCGTACGTGTCGAGCCGGGAGTACGAGTACCGTGCCACGGCCCCATTGTGCACAGCTCGTGCTGGGTGTTCCACACAGGCCCGGCCGCGTTCCGCGGTTTCGTCGTCGCCGAGCCCATGCTATGCTCGTCACAGGAGGTGATCTAGCTGTCCAGACTAGGAGCGTTCGTTGGGATCACGTTCGTGGCGTGCGCCGCCAGCGCTTGCCCTGCCCGCTGTGCTGCGGTCTGGGAGGCAGCACCTGTGCACGTCCCGGCGTCGGCCATCGTGGTCGTGGGTGAGTTCGCCAACGAGGCCGATCGGAGCCCCGCCGAGCCCGATGCCGAACTTCCCGCGCACGCACACCGCTGGTGGGAGCTCCGGCTACGCGTCTCGAACCCGACGACGGACCCGGTGGCCGTGTTCTGGACCGATTCCTACCTCGTCCTCCCAGCGGGCCGGGCCGTCCCCCTGTTGTCTCTCACGGTGGGCTCGCTGCCGAGCTCGGTTCCCCCCCGGTCATCAATCGAGACGCGGTTCAGGTTCGAGGCGACCTTCCCTCCGAGGCCACCGTCGGCGTGTCGCTCATCTGGAGGGGGTGCTGCCAAGCCGAGTCCGCGCAGTGGACGTGGCGGCTCGTCCGTAGCGGTCCAGCGGTCGACGCCATACCCCCTCAGCCGAGAGCGGACGAGCTGCCGTGGGGGTGGATCCTGGTCGGGGGCATCCTCGCCGTGGGTCTGATCGCGATCCTTCTTCAGCTGTAGACCGAGGCGTTCAGATCGCGGTTCTCGCTGGGGGAGGAAGCCCACCGTCCCCATCGCGATCGGATCCGAGGGAGCACGGGCGTCACCCAGGGAAAAGGGCCCCTCGTGGGGCCCGTTGTCTCTCCCTTGAGGATGGTAGGGAAGCGGGCTAGGCATCCTACACGCTCGGATTGTCCTCGCGGGACGTCGAGGGACCGCGGGGAATCGGTGGAGAACCCGCGGAGCCCGTCACGTGCTGAGCTGGACGCTGTCGCCGTGGGTCGTGCCGCGGCTCCGCCTTGTGGTGGAAACCCTTCCGGCGCGCGGATGAGCGAACGTGAATGGGATGATACGCCCCGGCGGTCCGAGCATGAAGCGAGAGCGCCGACGCCAAGAGCTAGACCGCACTGCTTCGGTCTGGCCGCAGGACAGGACGCCCACACGATCGGACCTCGTCTGTGACCGCCCAGGCCCCTCGGCGGCGGGCGACGGCTGGACAAGGAATCCTCAACCCACGCCGGCCCGACTGCCCCCGCGGTGGTGCAACGCCGTCGACTCATCCAGTCGCGTACCATGTCGTGACCCAGATCACGGGCGGGGAGGAGGGGCCAGCACGAAGTGGACCACAGCACACAGCTTGGCACGGAACGGATCGGACGGCTCCTCGTCCGCATGTCGGCCCCGGCGATGGTCGGCCTGGTCGTCCAGGCGCTCTACAACCTGACGGACACGATCTTCGTCGGGCGGGGCGTGGGCTCGCTCGCCATCGCCGGTATCGCGGTCTCGTTTCCGGTACAGATTCTGGTCATGGCGGTCGCGCAGACGTTTGGGATCGGAGCGGCTTCGATCGTGTCCCGCGCGCTCGGCGCGGGCGATCGGCCTCGGGCGAGACGCACGCTGGGGAACCTGCTCTCCATCGTTATCCTCTCCAGCGCGGTCATCGCTGGCCTGGGCAGCCTCTACCTGGAACCGCTGCTGCGCCTGTTCGGGGCCACGGAGACCATCCTCCCCTACGGCGCGGATTACCTGGGAATCATCCTCGTCGGCACGCCGTTCTTCCTGTTCGCGATGGCCACGAATGCGGTGGTGCGCGGCGAGGGGAATGCCCGTGTGGCGATGGGAACGATGATCATTTCCGGGCTCCTCAACATCGGGCTCGACCCGTTGTTCATCTACGGGTTGGGGATGGGCGTTCGCGGCGCGGCGTTGGCGACGGTGCTCGCCCAGGCGACCACCGTCGCCTACCTCGTCTACTACTTCGCCTCGCGCCGCACGAGCCTCAGGGTGAAGCTTTCTGACTTCCGCCTCGACGGGGGAATCGTGGGGGAGTCGTTCGCGGTGGGCATCGGGTCCGGACTGCGCGCGGCGGCGGGGAGCATCACGGTGGTCCTCCTCAACAACACCCTCGCCCTGTACGGGGGCGACCTGGCGATCGCTTCGTATGGGGTGATCAACCGGATCATCATGTTCCTGTTCCTGCCCATGATCGGGATCGGGCAGGGGATGATGCCGATCGTTGGCTACAACTACGGCGCGGGGCAGCTCGACCGGGCCCGGGACGCGATCCGCCTGTCCACCCTCGCCGCGACGGCGATGTCGGCTGCCGCCACCGCGATCTTGGTTGCCTTCCCCGACTTCCTCCTAAGGATCTTCACTAACGATGGGGAGCTCATCGCGATGGCCGTGCCCGCAGCGCGCCTGATCGTGATCGCGTTCCCCACGGTTGGGTTCCAGCTCGTCGCCGCCGGGGTGTTCCAGGCCCTCGGTCGACCGCTGCCGGCGATGGTGCTCGCCGTCCTACGCCAGGTGATCCTCCTCGCGCCGCTCGTCCTCCTCCTACCGCGGTCTCTCGGGCTCGCCGGGGCGTGGGCGGCGTTCCCGATCGCCGACGGCGTGGCCGGACTGATGACGCTCGCCCTCGCCGTTCCCGCAGTCCGCGCGCTCCGCGATGCGCCGCGGGAGCAGGCGGGCACAGCCGCCGTGGAACCTGCTGAACCGTAGCCCGCGCCGCCGCAGCGCGGGTGCGCTACACTCCCGCCCTAGATCCGCTACCACGGCCTGGAGGAGGAGACACGTGGAGTACCGTGAGCCGACAACCGAAGAGCGCGCCGAGCTGCTCCGGATGATCCTCGACCAGCTCGGGGGAGATTCCCAGGGTGCGCTCGCGTTTCTGGGCCTGACACCTGAGGAGTTTGCCCACATCTACCGGACCACGGGCGAGGTGCGTGTGGTGCGGGACGCGGGGACCGACGTTGGGTACCTCTGGATCGAGGAGCGAGATCGGACACTCCACGTCCACGCGATCATCCTCCATCGTGCGGCGCGGGGACAAGGGATCGGGACGCGCGTCTTCCGGGCGTTGATGACGGAGTTCTCCCCGCGCGCGGACGCGATCGAGCTGGGCGTCCAGGACACGAACGCGGCGGCCATCCGGTTCTATGAGCGCCTCGGTTTCCGCAAGATCGCGATCCAGACCGCACCGGGGTTCACGGTGTTGCGGCTGCCGTTGAACCCCGCGCCGGACGACGGGGAAGGAACCTGATCGGTCCGAAGCACAGGGTCGGCCTCAGCCAACGGGACGCCGAACCGGCGGCATCGCCCGGCCGTCTCGCGGCCCGCGGACGAACGCGCCCGTGGTGACGATCGTGGACGTCGGGTACCGCTCGACCCACTACTGGGTACTGAGCGTGGGCACGTCCCGGTTGCTCGTGGACATCGGCTGGCCGGGCACGCTTGGGGCGATGAAGGGAAACCTCAGGCGGATGGGGATTCCCCTCCCTGAGCTGCGGTACGCGCTTGCCACCCACTACCACCTCGACCACGCCGGCCTGGCGGAGGAGATGAAGCGCGAGGGTGTCCCGCTTCTCGTCCTCGACGTTCAGGTACCAGCCATCCCACGCCTGAAGGCGTGGACCAAACCGCGGGACAACTACGTGGAGATCACAGACCAGGGAAACGTTGTGATCTCCGCCGACCAGAGCCGGGAGGTGCTCGACCGGATCGGGATCCACGGGGAGATCCTTCCCACCCCCGGCCACACCGAGCATTGTGTCTCGCTCCTCCTCGACGACGGATCGGCCTTCACCGGCGATCTCCCGCCGGAGAGCTACGCCGCGAGCAACCCGGTCGCCCTCCAGACGTGGCGCCGCCTGCGCGAGCGAGGGGTGCGCCGGGTGTACCCCGCCCACGGCCCGCCGTGGACACTCCAAGACCCCGTGCGCGCGCAGTGAGCCCGCGCAGCGCCCCCCGGGAAGTCGTATCATGCCTTCCCGGGCCTGCGCGAGAGACTGTGGTCCGCTCGACGGCCGCGCCGTCTCCAAGGAGGAGATCGAGATGAAGAGCATACGTGCACGAGTGGTGTTGCTGGCGTTCGTTCTCGGATCGCTTGGGATTCCCGCACTAGGCGAGGGCATCCTCGTCCTGAACGAACAGTGCAACAAGAGCGCAGCGTTCTTCCCGGCAGCGCTGGACGCCCTCGGACTGGCCTACACGGAGGTCAACGACGAGTACGACTTCTTCCTCGCCCTCACCGGCGGCGGATCTTGGGATCTGGTCATCGTCGATGAGTACTCGAGCCGTCTGTATGACGACACGCTCGACGCCATCGCCGCCTACATCGTCGCGGGAGGGCGCGTGTACATGAACTATTGGGAGTGGGACAAGGCCATCGCGGCTGCGTTCGAGGCCGAAGTCGGCGACCACTACTTCGATCCCATCCCCATCTACGTTTGGGAGGCAGCGCATCCGTTGTTGACGACACCCAACGCCGTGGGCGCCCTCAACCCCACCACGAACACGTGCGACTCAGATGGTGCCTACTTTAGGGCGATGGGCAACGGCGTGGAGATCGCAGGCTACAGCCCAGAGTCGGCAACCCTCCAGGCGGCGATCGTCGTTGGCAACGACGGACGGACGGTGCTGTTCGGTGGCATCCTCGGCCTGTTCTCGGGTGACGAGAACGGAGATGGTCGCGCCGACGGGTTGGAGTTCGCCGAGAACGTGGTTGCGTTCCTTCTTGGGACACCGATTGTCCGGCCTCGTCCTTCTCTGTGGTCTGCGGTGTCGACGGCCGACCTCGACCGACTCCTGTCAGAGATGGAGATCACGTTTGAGCGGACAGCGACCCCGGACGGTCGGCCGGTGTGGTCCTTCGAGCTGGGCGGGGTTCTGGCGACGCTGTTCGCCTACGACCTGAGCGGGGAAGGGTACACCAGCCTGCAGTTCTACACGACGTGGGAGCTCCCGGCACAGGGCGCTGTTCCCGCCGTCAACTCGTGGAACCTGACCCACCGGGGATCACGAGCGTATGTCAACCGCGACGGGGAGATCGCGCTCGACGCGGACCTCTACCTCGCGGGCGGCGTGAACTGGCGCGCCGTGAGGGCGTTCATCGCGCGGTTCGAGCAGACGATTACGGAGTTCAGAAGGCACCTCGGACGGTAGCCGCCGCTCGACAGGTTCGGAGCGAGGCGCAGGGCACAGCGCCCTGCGCCTGCTGGTCCAGTCCCACTCGCTGCTGCGATCCCCAACGTGTTCCCTCCCGTCGGACTCAGACCCGTGTGGGGTATACTCACCGCGACGGGCACGGCCCGAGCCGATCGCTGGGCGTGGCTGAGCGAGGCGCTGCCCGAGGGCGGCGGCCGAGGCGCCGGCACGATCCGCTGGGCCGCGTGTCGTCTCCGGACGGGACGAGCGGAATGAGGAGCCAGCACAGTCTGATGAGGTTGACCCGGCAAGCGATCCCAACGGCAGCGGCCAGCCTCGCGGCGGCGTTTCGAGATTACCCGCTGCTCGTTCACGCCACCTCCGACGAGAGAGAGCGAACTGCACTGGCCCTAGCGTTCTGCTCGGTGGCCCTCCACTACGCCGTCCGGTGGGGAGAAGCCTATGCCAGCTCCCCCGCGTGCGAGGGCGTGGCCGCCTGGCTGCCCGCGGAGTGCTTCCCGATGACCCTAGGCAAGTCCCTGCGTGCGATCCCCCTGTCGGTGCTTCTCTCCCTGGGGCGCCACGGTGGTTCCCGACTCCGCACGGCGGGCGCGTACCTCGACGCGATGCACCGCCGCCTCGCGCCCCCCGGCCATCTTTTTCTGTTCGTCCTCGGCGTGGCCCCCCAGCACCAGGGCGCGGGTCATGCCAGTGCGCTCCTTCGCCCGGTCCTCGCTCGCCTGGATCGAGACCACCGACCCTGCTACGTGGACACCGTGAACGGAGACGCCGTCCCTCTGTACGAGCACCTGGGATTCACGGTCGTCGAACGGGCACGGATCCCCGGCACGGAGCTCACGGCGTGGGCGCTGGTGCGCGAGCCTGCTTCCTCCGCCGCAGACACCTGACGAGACCCAGGGTCGAGGAGAGAGGGGCGGCAGCGCCGTCTCCTCTCTCCGCCCCGTCAGCGATCCCAGGGCCGCGGCGGAGCGTCGGGGGCGCCCACCGGCGGCCCGAGGATCTCCCCCAGCACGATGGCCACCCGCGGGTCACCGCGCACGATCTCCTGCAGCTGGAGCGGGAGGGTCTTCTCCGTCACCGCTTCCCCCCGGTCGCTGGCGGCTCATCCTGTGTGCGAGGCTTGGACTCGGGCTTGGCGATCCCCTCGCGCATCGCGGTGTCGGCCTGGATGTTCTTCATCCGGTAGTAGTCCATGATCCCGAGCTGGCCCTTGCGGAACGCCTCGGCGATCGCCCGCGGGATCTCCGCCTCGGCTTCCACCACCGCCGCGCGGCGTTCCTGAACGAGGGCGAGCATCTCCTGCTCGCGGGCGATGGCCATTGCGCGCCGCTCCTCGGCCTTGGCCCGTGCCACCTTGAGGTCGGCCTCGGCCTGGGCGGTCTGGAGCTCGGCGCCGATGTTCCGACCTACGTCGACGTCGGCGATGTCGATGGACAAGAGCTCGAACGCGGTCCCGGCGTCGAGTCCCTTCGAAAGGACCAGTTTCGAGATCGAATCGGGGTTCTCGAGCACGGCCTTGTGGGTGCTGGCCGACCCGATCGCAGACACGATACCTTCCCCAACGCGGGCGATCACGGTGGCCTCGGTGGCACCGCCAACCAGCCGCTCGATGTTTGCCCGCACGGTGATCTTCGCCACCGCAAGAAGCTCGATCCCATCCTTGGCCACGGCTGCCACCTTCGGGGTCTCGATCACCCGCGGGTTGACGCTCATCGCCACCGCGTCGTAGACGTCCCGCCCGGCGAGGTCGATCGCCGCCGCGCGCTGGAACCCCAACGCGATGCCCGCCTTGTCGGCCGAGATAAGGGCCCGCACCACACGCTCGATGTTCCCGCCTGCCAGGTAGTGGGCCTCGAGGTCCGAGGTGGTCAGCTTGATGCCCGCCTTCCACGCCGCGATCATGGGCATGATCACGCGGTGAGGATTCACCTTTCGGAGGCGCATCCCGATGAACGTGCCTGGCCCGACCGGGACCCCCGCCGCAAGGGCAGAGATCCACAATCCGACAGGGACGAAGTAGAAGAACAACCACAAGAACACAACCGCCAGACCAATGAGCACGTACACGCCGATGCCTTCCATCTACCCCTCCTTGACGATCCGGACGACCTTGCGGTACCCCTCGTCCCGCACGATCACGACGGCCTCTCCCCTGGAGATGAAGCCCCCATCGGCCACGACATCCACCCGTTCGCCATCGAACTCCGCCGCCCCCGCGGGCCGGAGATCGGTGAGCGCAGTTCCCCGCCGGCCAACCCACGGCGTCGGTCGAACCTCCTCACGGTCGCTTGCCCGCCCCAGGATCGCAGTCTGGAGGATCGTGCCCCCAAGCCGGAGGCGAGACCGGGGCAGCCGGGCGATGACCACCGCGGTCACCACCACCCCGGCGACCAGCGCCGAGGACACGACAGCGACTGCCGTTCCGGCTTGCGCGGGCTGGGTGAACGGCCCCACCATCCCCCGGTACAGGCCGAGCCCGATGAGCAGGAGGCCCACGATCCCCGCAAGCCCGAAGTCAGACGCGGTGAACACGAGGATCTCCAGCGCAATCGCGACCACACCCGCTGCCAAGAACACGATGGACTCCCAGCCCGCCAGCCCGGCCAGGTAGTGCGCCCAGAAGAACACGACCAGCGAGCCCAAGCCCACCACGCCCGCCGCCCCGAACCCCGGAGTGAGGATCTCCCACAGGAGGCCGAGCACACCCACCATGATCAGGAGCGCTGCCACTCCAGGCAGGGTCAGGGTATCCACCGCCGCGTCCACCCAGCGGGGGGTGAACTTCTCCACCGTGGAGCCCGCCAGGCCCGCCATCGCGAGAAGCTGGGCGAGCGTGGCCACCTCACCGTCGGCGTATCCCCACTCGGCAGCCGATTTCGCCGTCAAGGTTAGCAGCTTGCCGCGTTCGATCAGGTCGGGAACCTCTACGTCTGGGTCGACCATCGCCTCGGCCACAGCCGGATCGCGTCCCCGTTCCTCCGCAGTGGCCCGGAACAGGGCGCGTACTGCCGAGACCACTTTCTCCGAAGCGATCCTCATCTCACCGCTCGCGTCGAAGTACACCGGCGTCGCTGCCCCCATCACCCCGCCCGGCGCGAAGTAGATCCGCTCGCAGGCCAGGGCCAGCAGCGCGCCCGCCGAGTACGCCTCCCGGTTCACGTACGCGACCGTGGGTAGCCGCGCCCCCAGAATGAGGTCGCGACAGGCCATCGCTGCATCAAGGTAGCCGCCGGGGGTGGCAAACTCGAACACCACCGCGGCCGCGCCGGCAGCTTCCGCGTCGAGAAGGCCTTTCCGGACAAACGAGACGGTTCCGCGCCCGATCTCACCCTCGACCCGGAGGAGCCAGACCTCCGTACCCGCTCCAGACCACCCGAGCACTGCGGCGCCCACCACCACAGCCACGACCGTCGCCATGCGCATGGAGACATTGTAGGGACTTCGGCCGCCCCCAACCACGCGACGGCTGACGGCCGCTCCGAACAGCAGAACCTCCGTGGGGTACCGGCGGGCGTCCTGGTTGCCCCCGGGTGGCGGTTGGTGTTCAATGGGCGCGATGACCGAGACGGGCGGCGAGGGACTGACCACTGCAGACGGCCTGTCGTTGTTCGTTCGGTCCTGGCCAGGGGCGGGGCGGGGTGTGGTCGGGATCGTGCACGGTTACGGAGAGCACTCAGGTCGGTACCACGAGTTCGCCCGGTGGCTCAACGAGCTTGGATGGTCGGTCGAGGCGTGCGATCTGCGGGGCCACGGGAGGAGTCCAGGGCGACGCGGCCACGTAGCGCGGTTCGGCGAGTACCTCCTCGACGTTGCCGCGCTGGTCCGTCGCCTGCAGGACCGCGCAGCGGGCACACCGCTGTTCCTCTTCGGCCACTCGCTGGGGGGATTGATCGCGGTTCGCTACGTTGAGCAGGAAGCCCGCGGGCTGACGGGGCTCATCCTCAGCGCACCCTTTCTGGGAGTCGAACTCGTCATTCCTCGGTGGAAGAGGGTCGTCGCGCGCGTCGTCTCGCAGGTCTGGCCTTCCCTGTCCACTCCCAGTGGGCTGACGGGGACGACGGTCAGCCGTGACCCCGAAGTCATCGCCCACTACGAGGCCGACCCCCTCATGCACAAGCAAGCCACGGTGCGGTGGTTCACTGAGGTCATCCGGACGCAGCACGCCGCGCTGAGCGAGGCCCGACGCGTGAGCCTTCCGCTGCTCGTCCTTCACGGTGACGCGGATCCCATCGCTCGGGTCGCGGTCACTCGCCAGTTCTTCGCCGCTGTCGGATCTCCCGACCGGACCCTCACCCTCTACGGCGGGTTCCTCCATGAAGTCCTGAACGAGATCGGTAAGGAGCGAGTGTGGGAGGACATCGCTGCCTGGCTTGATGCGCATGCCCGGACCGACGACCCAGCGTCCGTCACGTGAACGGCGGGGAGCACGGCCGCGGGGGGACCGCCCTCAGGATGGACAGAGCAACACGAAGGAGGAAGAGTGCTGAAGAAAATCAACATCCAGACGATGCAGCGTGAGGAGGCGCGCGACCTGACGGCCGAGATCCAACACGCGGTGGCCGAGTCGGGGATCCGCGAGGGGTTCGTGATCATCTACGTCCCCCACGACGCGGCGGCGATCAGCATCCATCGCACGCTCGCGGACGTGGACGCTCCCAAGCTCGACCGCATTTTGGAGGCTGTGAACCCAGACCACGAGACGCCGGAGTACACGAAGGCCGCGTTTGTGGCACCGACGGAGGTGGGGGTGGTCGAGGACGGCCAGATGGTGCTCGGTGACGACCAGCGCGTGTACTTCTACGAGTTCGACGGCCCCCAGAAGCGGTCCGTGTACGTGTACGTGGGACGGTAGGCGGTGACCCAGCCCGGCATTGAACCGTCCCCCCGGGCAACGGGCACTCACCGGCGAACCATGGACGCCGTCGTGGTGAGTGAACTCGTGAAGGACTACCGAACCCGGAAGGGCTCGGTGCGCGCCCTATCGGGCATCTCGTTCCAGGTGCGGGAAGGGGAGATCGTCGGACTGCTGGGAGCCAACGGGGCCGGTAAGACCACGGCAATCAAGGTGCTGTCCGGTCTCCTGCACGCCACATCCGGCCGGGCCGAGGTGTTCGGGGTCCCCTCGTCGCGGCCCGAGGTCGCACGGTACGTGGCGGCCCTCCTGGAGGGGTCGCGCAACGTGTACTGGCGGCTGTCGGTCGAGGAGAACCTGCGGTTCTTCGCCGGGCTGCAGGGCGTGCCGCCGCGCGAGGCCCGGCGCCGGAGCGCCGACCTCGTGGCCCGATTCGGCCTGGGCGACAAGCGGCGGACGACGGCCAACCTCCTCTCCCAGGGGATGAAGCAGAAGCTGGCCCTGGCCTGTGCGCTCGTGAAGGGGACGCCGCTCCTGCTTCTCGACGAACCCACCCTCGGCCTGGACGTGGAGACGAGTCACGAGCTTCGGGGAATGATCCGCGAGCTGGTGGTGAGCGAAGGCAAGACGGTCCTTCTCTCCTCCCATGACATGGGGGTCGTCGAGGACACCTGCGCCCGAGTGGTCATCCTCTCCCGGGGAAGGATCGTGGCCGACGATCTAGTCCCCAATCTCCTGGCCCTGTTCCAGACCCGGGCGTACCGGGTGAGCCTGCGGGACGGGCTGCCCGCGCAGGCACGCGCACAGCTTGCTGCACGGCTTCCCACCTTGCGGCCCCTGGAGGCGGAGCGGGCGCTCGAGGTGGAGCTCTCGCCGGATCAGGATGTCTACGTCCTTATGGACGCCCTGCGGGAGGCCGGCGTCGCGGTGGAGGGCGTGAGCCGCGCTGAACCCGACCTCGAGGACGTGTTTCTGCGCATCGTGCGGGGCGAACGATGAGGTACCTCTGGACCTTCCGGGCAGTGCTGGTGCGGTTTCTGATCGAACTCAAGCGCTACCCTCTGAACACGCTGTCGAGCCTGGCCACGCTGTACATCGTGTTCCTGATCCTGTTCACTGGGGCTCGCTACGCCCAGGGGCTGGGGGTGAACCTGTTCGGGGAGGGCCTCGAGGGGCTGGTCGTGGGCTACCTGGTGTGGACGTTCGCGATCATCGCCTACTCCGACCTCTCCTGGGAGCTGATGCGGGAGGCCCAGCAGGGAACGCTCGAGCAGCTCTACATGTGCCCGCTCGGGTTCCGATTCGTGAGCACCTCGTGGATCGTCGCGTCGTTCGTGGTGAGCCTGGCCTGGATAGCAGCGCTCCTGGGGTTGATGATGGTGACAACGGGCCAGTTCCTTCTCCTCCCCCTGGGAAGCCTCGTTCCCCTCCTTCTGCTCACGGTGACGCCGGTGTACGGGATCGGCTTCATGATGGCCGGGCTCGCACTCGTCTACAAGCGGATCCAGGCGTTCTTCCAGATCCTTCAGTTCGTGTTCGTGGCCTTGGTCGCCTTTCCCGCGGACACCCTGTGGGCAAAGGCGCTCCCGCTCTCGCTCGGCACTCGGCTCCTCGGGCGTGTAATGGTGGACGGCGACACCCTCGCCACGTTGCCCCTGACGGATGTACTCGTCCTTGTGGCCACGGCGGTGTTCTACCTCGTCCTCGGCATCGGGGTGTTCCGGCTGTTCGAGGGGGTCGCCAAGGATCGGGGGCTCCTGGCCCACTACTGAGGCACCTTGGGACTTGGCACACGCAGTCTGAGGCAGTACCATCACGGCGTACTCCCCGGTAGCTCAGTTGGCAGAGCAGCCGGCTGTAGGGACTGCAGCTTCTGCGGGAAACCGCAGTCGAAACACCGGGTGAATTCAGGGAAGCCTGCTCCAGTCGGCGGAACGCCGATCGGAACGGTAACCCTGAGCGAAGCCTGCCGAAAGGGCAACGCGTAGGCAGGAACGTGCAGAGACTAGAGGCTGAGGAGCCCTTACCGATAACGCCTCACAAGCGCCCGGCGCCCTACCCTGGAAACAGGCGGGCGATGAGATAGTCCAAGCCCGGCAGAAACGTCGGGGCACTTGTAACCGGCGGGCCGGAGGTTCGAGTCCTCCCCGGGGAGCCACGCCAACGCTCTGAACTGCTGCGCAGGCCGCTCCGGCCTTCGCCGGTACCCGCTTCGAGCTGTGATGCTCCAACTCCTGCTACACTCTGGCCGTGGCCCAACCTGATCTGCGCTGGCTCGATGATCTCAATCCCGCTCAGCGGGAGGCCGTTGCCCACGGCGATGGCCCGCTCCTCGTCATCGCTGGCGCAGGCACGGGCAAGACCCGCACCCTTGCCTACCGTGTGGCGTACCTCATCGCCCAGGGTGTCCCCCCCGATCGGCTGCTCCTCCTCACCTTCACCCGCCGCGCTGCCGAGGAGATGCTGTCCCGGGCAGCAGGGGTCGTGCGTCACCTCGGCCCGATTCGAGAGCGGGTCTGGGGGGGAACGTTCCACGCTACCGCGAACCGTCTCCTCCGCATCCATGCCG
This sequence comes from Candidatus Bipolaricaulis sibiricus, assembly GCA_004102645.1. GTDB lineage: Bacteria > Bipolaricaulota > Bipolaricaulia > Bipolaricaulales > Bipolaricaulaceae > Bipolaricaulis > Bipolaricaulis sibiricus. The sequence continues at coordinate 1,015,835 of CP034928.1, forward strand.
CCCGGGCTGGCCTGAGCCCGGAATTCACCGTGCTCGACCAGGGCGATGCCGAGAACCTGATCGGTCTCCTGCGTCACGATCTTGGCCTCGCCCCGCGTGACAGACGATTCCCCCGCAGGTCGACCTGTCTCGCCATCTACTCGCGCACTGTGAACGGCGCGGAGTCCCTCCCCGAGGTCCTCGCGCAGCACTTCCCGTGGGTCGCGGGGTGGGAGAACGAGCTCAAGACCCTGTTCCGATCGTATGTCGAGAGGAAGCAGAAGCTCAACGTGCTCGACTTCGACGACCTCCTCCTCTACTGGAACGAGATCCTGTCCGACCCCAGCGTCGCCCGGGAGCTTTCTGGCCAGTTCGAGCATGTCCTCGTCGACGAGTATCAGGACACGAACCGCGTCCAAGCGCAGATCCTGCGCGGGATGCGGACCGGTAACGACAACGTGACTGTGGTGGGGGACGATGCACAGAGCATCTACCGGTTCCGCGCGGCGACGGTGCGGAACATCCTTGACTTCCCGAAGGAGTTCCCCGGCACGCGCATCGTGACCCTTGAGGAGAACTACCGGTCCACGATGCCGGTGCTCGCGACGGCGAACGCGGTCATCGCCCAGGCGCGGGAGCGGTACACGAAGAACCTCTGGTCCAGCCGCACCACCGGCCCGAGGCCGCTTCTCGTCACCTGTCCAGACGAGGCGAGCCAGGACGCCTATGTGATCGAACGGGTGCTTGCCCTGTACGAACAGGGAATCCCTCTGCGGAAACAGGCGGTCCTGTTCCGCGCTGCCCACCACTCGGCGTCCCTCGAGGTCGAGCTGTCGCGGCGGGAGATCCCGTTTCACAAGTTCGGAGGCTTGCGGTTCTTGGAGGCCGCGCATGTCAAAGATGCGCTCGCGTTCTTGCGGGTCGCGGAGAACCCGCGGGACGAACTGGCCTGGTTCCGCATCCTGCAGCTCTTCGACGGCGTGGGCCCGGCAAACATTGCCCGAGCGCTCGCGCACGTGGCCCACGAGCACCACGACCCGCGGTCGATCGCCTCGTTTGCGGGACCCTCCGGGTCCCGTGATGACCTGGTCCGACTTGGGCGCCTGTTCACGGAGCTGGGCAGCGGCCTCCCCGTCCCCGCCCAGGTGGAGCGAGTACGACGGTTCTACGAACCGTACGTCGAGAAGCTCTACGACTACCCCCAGGCGCGGGTTCGAGATCTGGAAAGCCTCGAGCAGATCGCGTCAGCGTATCGGTCGCGGCGGAGCTTCCTCGCCGACCTGCAGCTCGACCCACCGAGCTCGACGAGCGACCTCGCTGGCCCGCCCCACAAGGACGACGACTGGCTTGTCCTCTCGACGATCCATTCCGCCAAAGGGGGCGAGTGGGACGCGGTGTACCTGATCCACGCTGCGGATGGGTTCCTCCCTTCAGATCTCGCCACTGGATCCCAGGACGAAATCGAGGAGGAGCTGCGCCTCACGTACGTCGCCCTGACCCGGGCCAAGACGCACCTCACCGTGATCTGGCCGCTGCGCTACCACTACCGGCGTCGAGAGCTTGCCGACGGCCACGGGTTCGCCCAGCTGTGCCGGTTCTTCACCGAGGAGGTCCGGGGGACGATGGAGCGGGTCACCGCCGGGGCCGCCCCTCTTCCGGGAGGGCAGCCGGGGAGCGGAGCCGGGCGGGAGCCGCGACTGGATGTGGCCCGCGCCGTCCGCGCGCGGTGGGAGTAGCTCACGCCCCGTTGCGCCGGCAGGTGAGGGCGATCTCCTTTTGGCGGCCCATTCCGCCTGTTGCCATGGTGAGGATTCGACACGCGTACACGGTCCCCCTACCCACCGCGCCCTCTCCGTACCGGTTCCGAATCCGATCGCAGGCAAGGGCGAGCCGCTCCCGGCGACCTTCCTCGGGGAACAGGGGGCGGGGGGTCATCACCTTGGGCTGAAGGTCGTCCACCCTCACCCCGACCAACGTCGTCTCGTCGGGGAACCCACCGTGATCCTTGATCAGGTCAAGAGTGGTCTGGAAGATCGTGTCCTCATCATCGGTTGGCACCTCGAGTGCCCGCTGGGCACCAGCGTACCTCATTCCAGCGTCGCGGAGCCCGTAGTGGATGACCCGACCCACGAACCCCTTCGCCCGCAGCCGGCGTGCAGTTCGGTCGCACAGGTAGAGGAGTACACTCCGCGCCCCGTCGGGGTGGCGGAGGGCCCGCGGGATCGCGTGGGAATGGCCGATGCTCTTGACCTCATCTTCTTGCCAGTACGGGAGAAGGGGGTTGGGATCCAACCCCTGTCCCCACAGCGACAACACTGATCCCTGAACCCCGAACGCATGTTTGAGGCGTGCCGGTGGGTACCGACCGAGATCGGCAAGGGTGCGGATCCCCATCATCTCTAGCCGCTTCGCGATCCGTGGCCCGATCCCACACACCGCACCAACCGGGGTTTCCGCAAGAACCGCCGGAACTTCCTCGGGGACAATCCACGCTACGCCGCCGGGCTTGGCCTTCTCCACGGCGAGCTTGGCAAGCATCTTGTTCGGAGCAATTCCCACCGAACAGGTAATCCACTGTCCCAGTTCAGCCCGCAACTCGTCCTGGATCCGCCGCGCCAGCGCGAGGGGTCCTCCGTGGCGGGGCGCTTCCTGGGTCACATCAAGGAATACCTCGTCGATCGAGTACACCTCGACCATTGGCGTGTAGCGGATGAGGATCTCCACAAACCGCCGGGTAACCGTTTCGTACTTGTCGGGATCCCCGGGGACGAACACAACGTGCGGGCAGAGCCTGGCCGCCTCCCAGGTGGTCATTCCGGACCGGACCCCATACCGCTTGGCCTCACGGGATGCCGCCGCGACAACCGAGTGGATGTCCGGCCGGCCGGAGACGACGATCGGTTTTCCCCGTAGGCGGGGGTTGGCCTGTTGCTCCACCGAGGCGAAGTAGGAATCCATGTCGAGATGGAGGATGATCACGGTCCCTCCTCGTCGAGGATCCCGTCCACATACCATCGGGCGTGCTCGGGATCGAACCGGAGCTCAACCACGGTCCCCCCCACGGTGAGGGAGTAGACGAGGTATCGAATCGCCCCCTCCCGCCGTTCGTGAACCAGGTGGACCTCCTCGACGGGATACCGTTGCCCACGCCAGTGCACCCACCGCGGAATGGGGTACAGCTTGCGGGCGGGGAACACGACTCCGACGTCGACCGCTTCGTGGATGTGGTGAAGCATCGTCTGCCTCTCGGTCAAGCGTAACCCTTGACCGAGCGTCGGTCAAGGATCTTGGTCGACCGAGACGAGGGACCGGGCGAAGTGCTGGAGCCCGCCCACCGGACGGGCTTGGGAGATCACGTGAATCAAGCGGAGTTCGGCAAGCTGAGCGATTCGCGTCGCCGCGGCACGGGGCGATACCCCGAACGCCTGGGCAAGGTCTCCGCTCGTTGCCTCGCCGTGGGCAATGATCCACTGCAGACTCTCCGCGAGGTACCGGGGCAGACGGCCGAGAAGAACACAACCCTTGCCGTCCACCATCGCGAGCAGGGCGAGTTTTCGCTGGACGAGTTTCGCTGCCAGGTCGTCGAGAAGGTCCTCCCGCGGCGCGCGCATGACAAGATATCGGCCAGGAAGCTCGCCGGTCACAAGCCGGGCTACCGGCTCGACAAGTGCCTCGTCGGCAAACGACCCGCTCAGAACCTCGATCCCGGAGAGATCGGCGGCGAGGATCCCCCCCTCCGGCAGAGAGGCGAGCTCCTGCCACAATGCCTTCTGCGCCGCGCGGCCCTCACCACGGGTGCCGACCCGCGTTCCGAACTGGGCGAAGAGGATGGTCCGCGTCTTCATTGGCCCACCGATCGTAGCGGGAGGCGTCCCGGCTGCCCAGCGTGAGTCTCATTCGTTCCCATCGTTGCCCCCTGGCTCGAACAGGGCTCGGGGGAGCCGGATCGAGATCTGGACACCAGGGAACGGAGCAACCATCCCCGCCGACCACTCGACGTCCTCCTGCAACAACGCCCCGCTCCCGGACCGAACGTAGAACCGACCCGAGCTTGCTACCACCGCCTCGCGGATACGGCGCAGAGCCCCTCCCCGCCCTGGATCGTCGAACCGCGACGCACCGTCCACCAGAGCCGCCTCCAGTGCCTGTGCCGCGTCCAGCCCAGCGTACCGTGGGTTGAGCCCAAGGCTCCCGGCGAGCCCGATCCCCTTGTCGCCAATCGCAAGGTGAAGATGGTCGTGATCTTCCTCCAATGCGGCGAGCCCAAACGGGTCGACGTCACGCGTGGGCGACGCGTGGTGGGGAATGTTCTGGAGAAGCTCGATCACAGCCCCAACGAGAAGGCGGTTCGCCTTCTCTCCGAACGGAAACCGTCGCTCGAGTCGCTCCCCGACTGCGTCCGCGATCGGGCGGACACTGCCCTCGTCGTGAACACGCACCGCAGCAACCTCGGGGTCCGTCGACAGGTCCGGAGGCAGTGGAGTGTCCGTCCAGTACGATCCCGCTAGGTAGTGGAACAGACCTGACCTCGCGAGGCGATCCCGAATCCGGACGCCCGCCGGGAGGAGTACCCGCATCTTCCCGCCCGCCTCGAGGCACCGCCGTCCGTAGAGAATGAGCACGAGCAGGCCGAACGGGTCGAACCGGGTGAGACGGGAGAGATCGACGAGCGGGCGAGGGAACCCCGCCTCCCACGCCGGCAGTTCCCGCTCAACGGTCAGAACGTCCAGCCGACGGGGCGCGCGGAATGGAATGGCCTGGCTCATCCAAACAGGGGATCCCTTGTCGCATCCCACGGGGGAACATAGTCCGGGCCGCGCAGGTGGAGCTGTCGAAGGAGTTTCACCGCGTCGCGAACGCTCTTCCCCATGTGGCAGTTGTTCATGAACACGAACGTCGTCCGAGATTCGCGCGCCACCCGCTCGATCGTCGGCACCCACTCCGCAAGCTCCGCGTTGGAGTACGCGTAGTCGTACCGCTGGCTCGCCGTCGCGTGCTGCCACCACTGGGCCGCGTTCCGGCCGTGGAACCGGAAGTACCCGATTCCGTTCGTGACGATTCCCGTCTTCTCCTGGGGGAGGTTGGGAAGCGGAGGGAGGTCTACGTTCACGAACCCGAGGCCGTGGTCGCGGAGGAACGCGTAGACCTCCTGCCTGTACCAGTGCGCGTGGCGGAACTCG